>NZ_JBGFQZ010000007.1:0-121115 GCF_041295535.1 Cellulomonas sp. ICMP 17802
GGTCACGGGGACGTCGAACCGCCGCGGGTCGCTCACGTGCACCGGTCCCCGCGCCACCTGGCCGGGCTGCTGGTCGCCGCGACCGTGGTCGGCTGGGCGGCCGTCGGGCTGAGCCCGCTGGTCACGTGGGCGGCCGGCGCCGTCCCGACCGTCCTGCTCGGCTCCGTCCTCGTGCTCGGCCGGCGCGCCGTGCTCGCCGGACGGGAGGCCGACCAGGCGTGGGAGCAGAAGATCGCCGACGAGCGCCGCGTGGCCTCCGGGCCGCGCACGGGTGCGATGCGGGCGGTGGCCACCGCCTCGCGCGCCGCAACCCCGGCTCCCACCGCGAAGCCCGCTCCCTCCTCCGCGACACCCGCCGTCGCCACGCCCGAGGCGCCCCTGGCCTTCGTCACCGGCCGCGCCGTCCATCCGTCGGACGCCAGCACCGAGGTCTTCGCGCGCATCGTCGAGGACAAGGGCGAGTCCGACGGCCCGGCGCGGCACGCGTCGACCGGGCAGGTCCCCGTGGTCCGTCGGTCGGTGGCGGAGCGCTCGGCGCCCGGCGAGGAGTCCGAGGACGAGGCCTGGTCGCCGGTCCCGGTCCCGCGCCCGACCTACACGATGAAGGCGTCGGCACCCCGCCGCGAGCCGGCCCCGCTGGAGAACCTCGAGGGCTCGACGGCCGCTCGCACGGCCGAGGTCGAGGCCCCCGCCGACACCGAGCGCGCCCCGCTCGAGGCGCCCGTGGAGACCACCGGCAGCCTCGACCTCAACGCGGTCCTGGCCAAGCGCCGCGCGGCGGGGGAGTGACCCCTCGATTTCGCGATCCGGCGGCCGCTGGTGTTAGTCTTTAGGCCGCTCGCGGGGCTGTGGCGCAGTTGGTAGCGCGTCTCGTTCGCAATGAGAAGGTCAGGGGTTCGAATCCCCTCAGCTCCACCCGCACACGAAGGCGGCCCCCCATCCGGGAGGCCGCCTTCGTCGTCGTACGGGCGGTCAGAGCAGGCTGCGGCGGCGTCCGCGCGAGCCCGAGACGGCCGCGACACCGATCGCGGCGAGCACGACCTGGAACAGCAGCTCGATCCAGTCCACGCCCGGGGTGTCCTGCACGCCGACGAGGCTGGCCAGGTAGGTGCCGATCAGCGCGGCCACGATGCCGATCACGATGGTGAGCAGGATCGAGATGCGCTGCCGCCCACGGACCAGGAGCCGGCCGAGGATGCCGATCACGGCGCCGATGATGATGGCGGAGATGATGCCTTCGGGGGTCATGGGAACTCCTTGACTTCGAGGGGTTCGTTCGGGTACGACGGCTGAATCTAGGGGGGATCCTCCGGATCCGCGCGCCGAGCGCGGTGACAGACTGTCGCCGTGCTCTCGGTCGCGCCCACCGCCGGACTGGCCTCGCGGGTCCGCGGATGGGTCGACCCGCTGGTCGTCCTGATCCTCTCCGCGCTGCTGCTGGGGCTGCTGGTCCCCGCGCGCGGCACGGCCGCCGAGGTGCTGGCCGTTTTGCGGACGGCGGCGATCGTGCTGCTGTTCTTCCTCTACGGCGCGCGCATGGCCACGGACGAGATCTGGGCCGGGCTGCGCAACTGGCGGCTGCAGGGCTCGATGCTCGCGGCCACCTACGTCGCGTTCCCGGTGCTCGGCCTGCTGGTCCAGCTGCTGCCCGACGCCGTGGTCTCGCCGGAGCTCAAGACCGGCCTGCTGTACCTCTCGTTGCTGCCGTCGACGGTGCAGGCCTCGGTGGTGTTCACGTCGATCGCGCGCGGCAACGTCGCCGGGGCGATCACGGGCGCGACGATCTCCAACCTCGTCGGCATCGTGCTCACGCCGGTGCTGGTCGGCCTGCTGCTCGCGCGCACCACGGGCGGCATCGGCAACCCGGCGGGCATCCTGCTCCAGCTGCTGCTGCCGTTCGCGGCCGGGCAGGTGCTCCAGCGGTGGATCGGCACCTGGGTGCGCGCGCATGCCCGCCTCACGCGCGTGACCGACCGCGGCGCGATCGCGCTCGTGGCGTACACGTCCGTGAGCTCGGCGACGGTCTCCGGGGCGTGGGCGCACGTCACGTGGGTCGTGGTGGTGGTGCTGGTGGTGGTCTGCGCGGCGATGCTGGCGACCATGCTCGCGCTCACCTGGACGGGTGGCGGGCGGCTGGGGCTGGCCCGCGGCGACCGCGTCGCGCTGCTGATGTGCGGGTCCAAGAAGAGCCTGGCCACGGGGCTGCCGATGGCCGCGGTGCTCTTCACCCCGGCGCTCGCCGCGAGCGTCGCGCTGCCCGTGATCGTCTTCCACCAGCTGCAGCTGGCGACGTGCGCGGTGCTGGCGCGCCGGTTGGCCGCGCACGTCGAGTAGCGTCTGGCCTGGACCGGCTCGCCCGGACCGTCTCCGCCGCCGTCCCGCCTCGCCGAGGAGCTTCGTGCCCGACGTGATCGCCGTCGTCCCCCAGCCCGCCGTGCTCGACCGCACCGGGGACGCGCCCTTCCTGTTCACCGATGCCACCACCGTCGTGGTGGACGGACGCCCGGACCTCATCGGCATCGCCGTGCTGGCGGCGGACCTGCTCGGCCGCGTGAGCGGACGCGCCGTCGAGGTGCGCTACGCCGAGGCCGGGGTCTCCGACATCGTGCGGCTGCGGCTCGTCGAGTCCCTGCCGGCCGGCGACGAGGCCTACCGCGTGGTCGCGCGCAACGGGCGCGTCGACCTCGAGGCCCGGACGCCCGCCGGGCTCGTGCGCGCGATCGTCACCCTGCGCCAGCTGATCGTCACGGCGCCCGGCGGGGTGCTCCGCGTGCCGGCCGTGCGCATCGAGGACTGGCCGCGGTACGCCTGGCGGGGGCTGTCGATCGACGTCGCCCGGCACTTCGTCACCGTGCCCGACCTCAAGGTCGTCATCGGCCTGATGTCCCACTACAAGCTCAACGTGCTGCACCTGCACCTCACCGACGACCAGGGCTGGCGGCTGCACGTGCCGTCGCGGCCGCTGCTCACCCGGCTGTCCAGCAGCACGTCCGTCGGCGGCGACCCGGGCGGGTTCTACTCGCCCGAGGACTTCGCCGACATCGTGGCCTACGGCGCCGTGCGCGGCGTCCGCGTGGTGCCCGAGGTCGACGTGCCCGGCCACGTCAACGCCGCCACGCACGCCTACGGCGAGCTGACACCGTCGGGTGAGCCGACGGAGGCGTACACGGGGATCGAGGTGGGCTTCAGCCGCCTGCACGCGGACCTGCCCGCCACCGGCCCGTTCCTCACCGACGTGTTCGCCGACGTCGCCGCGATGACCCCGGGCGAGTACGTCCACATCGGGGGCGACGAGGTGCTGACGATGGAGGCCGACGAGTACGCCACCTTCGTCGCCGCCGCGTCGGCGGCGGTGCGCGCGGCGGGCAAGAAGGTGGTCGGGTGGCAGGAGATCGCGCACACCCCGCTCGAGCCCGGCACCGTCGTGCAGTACTGGGACACCCGCGTGGACCCGGCGCCGTTCGTGGAAGCCGCCCAGGCCGGTGCGCTCCTGCTGATGTCGCCGGGCTCCAAGGCGTACCTCGACATGAAGTACGACGCGAGCACCGAGCTGGGCCTCGAGTGGGCCGGGCACATCGAGCTGCGCGACGCCTACGACTGGGAGCCCAGCACCCTGATCGAGGGCGTGCCCGCCGCGTCCGTCATCGGGGTCGAGGCGGCCCTGTGGACCGAGACCCTGCGCAACCTGCCCGAGCTCCTGCAGATGCTGCTGCCACGGCTCGCGGCCGTCGCCGAGGTGGCGTGGTCGTCGCCCGAGCGCCGCGACTGGGACGGCTTCCGCGGGCGGATCTCCCAGCACGCAGCGCTGTGGGACCGCCTGGGCCTGGCCTGGTACCCGAGCCCGCAGGTGGACTGGACCCGCTAGACCCAGGTGCGCAGCCACATGTGGGCGTGCCAGAAGTTGTACGGCACCACCCAGCCGGTCCACACGGGGTAGAAGAACGCGCTGACCAGCAGGATCAGGCCGACCAGCAGCCCGCAGCCGATGATCGCCCAGCGCCTGCCGCGCGGGTCGAGGTCCTTCGGGCCGACCACCAGGCCCATGACGTAGACCAGCGTGAGCACGACCCAGGGCGTGAACGCGATCGAGTAGAACGTGAAGATCGTGCGGTGCGCGTAGGCGAACCAGGGCAGCCACCCGGCGACGATGCCGGACAGCACCGCGGCGGCGCGCCAGTCGCGGAACCGGAACAGCCAGACGACCGCCACGATGATCGCCGCCGCCGCGCACCACCAGAGCACGGGGTTGCCGAGGGCGACGATGGCCTGCGAGCAGCTGGGGGCGCCGCACGCGTCGTGGGCCGCCTGACCCGTGAGCCCGGAGATCTCGGTGGGGTAGAAGAACGACGTCGGGCGCCACTGCACGATCCAGCCGATCGGGTGCGCCGCGTAGGAGTGCGGCGTCTCGAGCCCGTTGTGGAACGCCCACATGTCCTGGTGGTACTTCCAGAACGACCGCAGCACCGGCGGCAGCCACTGCACGCCGAGGTCCGGGTTCTGCTCGGCCCAGAGCCGGCCGTAGGACTCGCGGTGCAGGAACCACGACCACCAGCTGCCGACGTAGACGACCACCGCGATGCCGACCATGGCGACCCCGGCGACGATACCGTCCTTGAGGATCCCGGCGCGCCACCAGTGACGGACGCCGATCGCGCGCCGGGCCGTGAGGTCCCAGGCCACGCTGAGCAGCCCGAACACCGCCAGGAAGTACATCGCGGACCACTTGGTGCCCAGCGCGAGCCCGAGCAGCACGGCCGCCGCGAGCCGCCACCAGCGGACCCCGAGCCGCGGGCCGTCGCCCAGGTCGCCGCCCGCGTCGAGCACGGCCGCCGCCCGGTCGGCCAGCCGTCGTCGGGCCTGGTCGCGGTCCAGCAGGAGCGCCCCGAACGCCGCGAGCAGGAAGAACATGAGGAAGGGGTCGAGCAGGCTGATGCGGGACATGACGATCGCCTCGCCGTCGACCGCCATCAGCAGGCCGGCCACGGTGCCGAGCGCGGTCGACGCGAACAGCCGCCGGCCGATGCGCGCGACCATCAGCACGGCGAGCGTGCCGCAGACCGCGGCCGACAGCCGCCACGCCGCCGAGCTGCCCACGCCGCCCCCGACGTGCATGCCCAGCGCGATCAGCCACTTGCCCACCTGCGGGTGCACCACGTACTCGCCGACGTGGGTCAGGCCGCTGGTGTCGCCCGCCTCGAACGCCGGGTTCGGGTTGTCGCCCCACTGCGCCTCGAAGCCGTTGACCAGCAGCGAGTAGGCGTCCTTGACGTAGTACGTCTCGTCGAACACGAGGCGGTGCGGCCGGCCCAGGTCCCAGAACCGCAGGAGCCCGGCGAGCACGGTCACCCCGAGCGCCCACAGCCACCCGGTGAGGCGCGCGCGGGGGTCGCGGTCGAGCGCGAGCGTGTCGTCGCCGAGCAGCCGCCGCAGGAACCGGCCGCGGTGCGACTCCTCGGGCCCCTCGACGTCGCGGACGGGGCTGTCCACGAGGCTCGTCGCGAGGTCGTCCGCGGGCTCCTCGTGCGGCGTCGGCAGCTCGGGGCCGGGGGAGGCGGTGGCGCCGCCCTGACGGTCGGTCAGGGTCGCGGCGTCGTCGGGTCCGGTGGGCGGCACGCGGTCATCGTAGGGGCGAGGACTGTGCGGCGGGAGAGGGCCGGTGGGAGGTGGCAGGCTGACCGCGTGAGTCCCACCGAGCAGACCCCGGGCCGCCTCGTGCTGGCCGCGACGCCGATCGGCAACACCGAGGACGCCTCGGCGCACCTGCGCCGGCTGCTCGCCGAGGCCGACGTCGTGGCCGCCGAGGACACCCGACGGCTGCGGGCCCTGGCGGCGCGCCTCGGGGTCGAGATCGGCGGACGCGTGGTCAGCCACCACGAGCACAACGAGGCCGAGCGGTCCGCGGACCTGCTCGAGGTCGTCGCGGGCGGCGGCACGGTCGTCGTCGTCACCGACGCCGGCATGCCCGCCGTCTCCGACCCCGGGTTCCGCGTGGTCACCGCGGCGGTCGCCGCCGGGCTGCCCGTCACGTCCGCGCCCGGTCCGAGCGCCGTGCTCACCGCGCTCGCGCTCTCGGGCCTGCCCACCGACCGGTTCTGCTTCGAGGGCTTCCCGCCGCGCAAGCCGGGCGAGCGGGCGCGGGCCCTCGAGCTGCTGGCCGACGAGCGCCGCACGATGGTGTTCTTCGAGGCGCCGCACCGGCTCGACGACACGCTCGCCGCGATGGCCGACGCGTTCGGCGCGGACCGCCCGGCCGCGGTCTGCCGCGAGCTGACCAAGACCTACGAGGAGATCGTGCGCGGCCCGCTCGCCGAGCTGGTCGCGTGGGCGTCGGCGGACCAGGTGCGCGGGGAGATCGTCGTCGTGGTGGGCGGGGCCGTGAAGGCGGTCGAGCTGTCCACCGCCGACCTGGTGGCCGAGGTGCTGTCCCGCGCGGACGGCGGCGAGCGCCTGAAGGACGCGGTCGCCGAGGTGGCGGCGGCGGCGGGCGTGCCCAAGCGCGACCTGTACGCGGCGGCGCTGGCGGCCAAGACGCGCTGACGGGTGATCCTCGCCGTCCGGTCCGGCCCCGGCGTGCAGGCCCGCGCCGGCCGTGGTCGGCTGGAGCATGGGCTGGCTGGGCAGGAGCGTCGCGGCGAGCGTGCTGGTCGTCGCGCTCGCGGCCTGTGGTCCCGACGACGCCGGCCCGGGCCCCCTGCCGTCGAGCGCGCCGTCGCCCACGTCCGCGGTGTCGGTCGCGCCGCCCAGCGGCCCGCCGAGCGTCCAGGTGACGGACGTCGAGGAGATCATCGGTGACCTCGACGTGCCGTGGGGGCTCGCGTTCCTGCCGGACGGCGAGGCGGTGGTCACGCTGCGCGGGGCCGCCGGCCTGATCCTCGTCGGCCCCGACGGTGCCGCGACCACCGTGACCGGGCCGGGCGCCGACCAGCTGGCGTCCCTCGTGGTCCCCGCCGGCGAGGGCGGCCTGCTCGGCGTGGCGGTGCTCGGGTCGTCGGGGAGCTCGGTGGACCTGGCGCTGTACGCGACGGCCGCCGACGACAACCGTGTGCTGCGCGGCACGCTCGACGGGTCGACCCTGGGCGAGCTGCACCCGATCCTCACGGGCATCCACAAGGCGGGCAACCACGACGGCGGCCGGCTGGCGGTCGGCCCCGACGGCTACCTGTACGTGACCACCGGCGACGCCGGCGACCGGCCGTCCGCGCAGGACCCCGACAGCCTCAACGGCAAGATCCTGCGCATCACGGCCGACGGCGACCCGGCGCCGGGCAACCCGTTCCCGGGATCGCCCGTGTGGAGCCTGGGCCACCGCAACGTGCAGGGCCTCGGCTGGTCGTCGGACGGGCGCATGTTCGCCTCCGAGTTCGGCCAGGACACCTGGGACGAGCTCAACGTCATCGTGCCCGGCGGCAACTACGGCTGGCCCACGATCGAGGGCCCCTCCGACGACCCGGACTTCGTGGCGCCCGTCGCGACCTGGGCCACGGACGACGCGTCGCCCAGCGGGCTGGCGGTCACCGACGAGGGCGTCTACCTGGCCGCGCTGCGCGGCGAGCGGCTCTGGCGCGTCCCGCTGACCGCCACGGGGGTCGGGACGCCCGAGGCGCTGCTGGTCGGGGAGTACGGACGGCTGCGGGCGGTCGGGGTGGCTCCGGATGGGTCGCTGTGGGTGGTCACCGGCAACACCGACGGCCGCGGCGACCCGGGCCCGCGCGACGACCGGATCCTGCGCGTCGAGGTCGGCTGACCCGTCGCTCCCTGCCGCACTGGTGACGTGTGGTGCAGCCGTCGCCGGATCGGGGGCGCACCCGTCCCACGAGCACCACGTGCGGCAGCCTCGGACGCGGGGATCGGCGGTCGTCAACCGGTCCGCCTCCGGTTCCCACCGATCGGCGTCGGACCCTGCCGCACTAGTGACCTGCGGTGCCGCCGTCGACGGATCGGGGGCGCACCCGTCCCACGAGCACCAACTGCGGCAGCCTCGAACGGGGCGAACCGGCCGGGCGCCCGCTGCCCGCCGCAGGACCGGCCGCCCACAGCCCCTGCGCGGCGCTGCCTTCTCCACAGCATCGCGCGGTCGGTTCTCTCGGGTGACGGTGCGGTAGTCGGATGCGCGGGTGCCCGATGCGATCTCTCAGCGGCTCGCCGCGCTCGGCGGGGCGGCCCGACGGAGCGAGCTCGTACGACGGCGCGGGGACGTCGATGCCCTGCGGCGAGCCGTCGACGACGGGGCGGTCGCGCGGGTGGGACGCGGGGTCTACTGCATCGAGGGCGCGCCGGACGCGCTCGTCGCAGCCGCCGCGCACGGAGCGCTGGTCGCCTGCGTCTCCGCTGTCGCGCTCGCCGGCGTCGCCGTCGTCGTCCGACCTGAACACCCCCACCTCGCGGCGCCGAGAGATCGGGGCGTGGTGCGGTCGACCGTGCGAGACGCGTTCCCGTGCGTCATCCATCGCGAGCTCGTTCCCGGCGAGCGACGTTCGCCGGGTGCCACGGTCGTTCCGCTGGCGACGGCGCTGGCGCGGATGCTGCTGTGCTGCCCGCCGGACCACGCGGTCGTGTCGATCGACAGCGGAGTCCAGAGGAGGCTGGTGACGACCGCGGCCATCGCTGACTCGCTCGGTGCCACGGCACCCGTCGGTGCGCGAGTGGTGCTGGCGAGGGCCGACGGGCGGAGCAGGTCGCCCATCGAGACGCTCGCGCGACTCGCGCTCCGGGCGGCCGGGCTCCCGGTCGAGGTCGCCGTGGTGGTCCCGATGGTCGGTGAGGTCGACCTCGTCGTCGCGGGACGAGTCGTCGTGGAGCTCGACGGTTTCGCATACCACTCCGGGCCGGTCGAGTTCCGTGAGGACCGGCGCCGGGACCGCGAACTCGCGCTGCAGGGGTACGTCGTCCTTCGTTTCACCGCGCAGGACGTCCTGCACGACGTCGCGCGCCTCGTCGCCGTCGTTCGCGCCGCAGTCGGCATGTCACGGCGATGACCGGGGATCGCCGCCGCGTCCGACGCTGCCGCACTGGTGACGAGAGAGTCCGGAGTTGCGGCTACCGAGCACCACGGCGCCCACGGTCACCCAGAGCGGCAGGGTGCGACGCCGACGCCGCGAGAAGGTTCCTCGCGGAGCGCACCAGCCTCGGGCGCGGTGGGGGCCACGGACGACGCGGAGAGCGCCGGCATCGAGTGCGGCAGGGTGCGACCGCCCGACCCGACGGCCGCGGCGACCCCGGCCCGCGGGACGACCGGATCCTGCGCGTCGAGGTCGGCTGACCGGTCGCTCCGCGACGGACGCCCCCGCGACCGGCCGGCGCGCTCACCTAGGATCGGCCGCATGTCTCGCATCCTCTCGGCCGTCGCGTGGCCCTACGCGAACGGCCCCCGCCACATCGGTCACGTCGCCGGCTTCGGTGTCCCGTCGGACATCTTCAGCCGCTACATGCGGATGGCGGGCAACGAGGTGCTGATGGTCTCGGGCACCGACGAGCACGGGACCCCGATCCTGGTGCTGGCGGAGCAGGAGGGCGTGAGCCCGCAGGAGCTGGCCGACCGCTACAACCGCGTGATCGTCGAGGACCTGACCAACCTCGGGCTGAGCTACGACCTGTTCACGCGGACCACGACGCGCAACCACTACGCGGTCGTGCAGGAGATGTTCCGCACGGTGCACAAGAACGGCTACATGATCGAGCAGTCGACCATGGGCGCCATCTCGCCGAGCACCGGGCGCACGCTGCCCGACCGGTACGTCGAGGGCACCTGCCCGATCTGCGGGTACGACGGCGCGCGCGGCGACCAGTGCGACAACTGCGGCAACCAGCTGGACGCCATCGACCTCATCAACCCGCACAGCCGGATCAACGGCGAGACGCCCAAGTTCGTGGAGTCGAACCACTTCTTCCTCGACCTGCCGGCGTTCGCGAGCGCGCTCGAGGCATGGCTGCGGACCCGCGAGGGCTGGCGCCCGAATGTCCTGAACTTCTCGCTCAACCTCATCGACGACCTGCGCCCGCGGGCCATGACGCGCGACATCGACTGGGGCATCCCGGTCCCGCTGCCCGGGTGGGAGGACAACCCGAACAAGCGCCTGTACGTGTGGTTCGACGCGGTGATCGGGTACCTGTCGGCGTCGATCGAGTGGGCGCGCCGCAGCGGCGACCCCGACGCGTGGCGCCCGTTCTGGAACGACCCCGAGGCCCTGAGCTACTACTTCATGGGCAAGGACAACATCACGTTCCACTCGCAGATCTGGCCGGCGGAGCTGCTCGCGTACGACGGCCGCGGGACCAAGGGCGGCGCGCCGGGCGAGTTCGGCACGCTCAACCTGCCGACCGAGGTGGTGTCCAGCGAGTTCCTCACCATGGAGGGCAAGCAGTTCAGCTCGTCGCGCGGCGTGGTCATCTACGTGCGCGACCTGCTCTCGCGCTACCAGCCCGACGCGCTGCGCTACTTCCTGTCGGTGGCCGGCCCGGAGAACCAGGACTCCGACTTCACGTGGGCGGACTTCAAGACGCGCACCAACACCGAGCTCGTGGCGGGCTGGGGCAACCTGGTCAACCGCACCGCGAGCCTGATCCACAAGAACTTCGGCGAGGTGCCGACGCCCGGCGAGCTGCTGCCCGTGGACCAGGGCCTGCTCGCGACGACGGCGGCGGGGTTCGGCAAGGTCGGCGAGCTGCTGGGCGGGCACCGCAACAAGGCGGCGATCGGCGAGGCGATGCGCGTGGTCCAGGAGGCCAACCGCTACATCTCGGAGACCGAGCCGTGGAAGCTCACGGGCGACCGCGACCGCCTGGGCACGGTGCTGCACACGGCCGCGCAGGCGGTGAGCGACGCCAACACGCTGCTGGCCCCGTTCCTGCCGCACTCGGCGCAGAAGGTGCACGAGGTGCTGGGCGGCACCGGCACGTTCTCGCCGCTGCCCCGGATCGACGAGGTCACGGACCTGGACGACGACTCCCGCCACTACCCGGTGATCACGGGGGACTACGAGCTCGGCCGCACGGTCGCGCCGTGGCAGTCGAACCCCCTCGTCCCAGGCACGCCGATCGCCAAGCCGGTGCCGGTGTTCACCAAGCTCGACGACTCGATCGTCGAGGAGGAGCTCGAGCGGCTGCGCCAGGCCTGATGGCGAGGACCAAGGATCGCAGCTGGCCCGCGCCCCCCGAGCCGCTGCCGGACGCGGTCGTCGACAACCACACCCACTTCGACACCGTGCTGCCCTGGCAGGCCGACGGGTGGGACGTCGACGGCCGGACGCCCGACCTCGCCGCGCACCTCGAGCGCGCCGCCTCCGTCGGCGTGACCCGGATGGTCCAGGTGGGCTGCGACCTCGACGCCATCGCCTGGACCGACGCGGCCGTCCGTGCGCACCCGCAGCTGCTCGGCGCCGTGGCCGTCCACCCGAACGAGGCGGTGCGCCACGCGGGCGTCGTCGAAGCGGCCCCCGACGGGCTCGACCCGGAGGCGCCGTACGAGGTGGGGCTCGCGGAGGCGATCGGCGTGGTGGAGCGGACCGCGCGCGCCAACCCCCGCATCCGCGCCATCGGCGAGACCGGCCTGGACCACTTCCGCGCCGGCCCCCGCGGCCGCGAGGTCCAGCGGGAGGCGTTCCGCGCGCACATCGCGCTGGCCAAGGAGCTGGGCCTCGCGCTGCAGATCCACGACCGCGACGCCCACGACGAGGTGGTCGAGGTGCTGCTGGCCGACGGCGCCCCCGACCGCACGGTGTTCCACTGCTTCTCGGGAGACGCCGAGCTGGCCCGGCTCGCGGTCGCGCACGGCTGGTACCTCTCGTTCGCCGGCCCGGTGTCGTTCGGCCCGAACGACGAGCTCCGCGCGGCGCTCCGCGAGGTGCCCCCGAGCCTGCTGCTGGTCGAGACGGACGCCCCGTACCTGACCGTCCACCCGTTCCGCGGGCGCCCGAACGCGCCGTACCTGCTGCCGGGCACGGTCCGCACGGTCGCGGAGGTGACCGGGCGGGACCTGGCGGAGGTCTGCCGCGGGCTGTCGGCGACGGCGGAGACCGTCTACGGCACGTGGTGAGGGGTATGTCCCGGTCTGTCGCCGGACACACGGGTGACCGTGGTCCCGGAGGGCGGACCTCGACTACCCGCGTCGGTCACGGATCGGTTACGGTCGGACTCGTTCGCCGCGATCTGGACACGTGTCCGTGCGCCGGACCCGACCACCGGCCGAGAGGAACCACCGCGTGAAGCCCGACCAGGAGCGTGCGACGCAGCGTCGCGGACTCCGTGGTCGACGTGCCGTTCGCGTGGTGGCCCAGGCCGCCGTGCTCGCCGTCGTGGCGGCCGCGACCAGCGCCTTCGCGGTCCTGCACAAGACGGTCACCGTCGACGTCGACGGCTCGTCGGTCCAGGTCGAGGCCTTCGGGCGCACGGTCGGGGACATGCTCGCGAGCGGCGGCATCGAGGTGGGTGACCGCGACCTGGTGGCCCCCGGGCTGGACCAGCCGATCGCGCGCTCCGGCCAGATCGTCGTGCGGCACGGTCGCGAGCTCGCTGTCGAGGTCGACGGGTCGCAGCGCGCGGTGTGGACCACGGCGCTGACGGTGGGCGAGGCGGTCGACGGGCTCGGGCTGCGCGACGACGAGGTGCGGCTGTCGGCGTCCCGGTCCGCGGAGCTCGGCCGCGACATGCTGCGGGTCTCGACGCTCAAGACGATCCACCTGGTGGTCGACGGCCAGGTGATCGACGGCCTGAGCAGCGCCGCGACGGTCCGCGACGCGCTGCGGGACATCGGCCTCGTGCTCGACGACGGCGACCAGGTCTCCGTCCCGCTCGACGCCACGGCGGTCGACGGCCTCGTGGTCCTGGTGACCCGGGCCAGCACCGGCGGCGAGACGGTGACCGAGGCGATGCCGTTCGAGTCCCAGGAGGTCGAGGACCCCGGGATGGTCAAGGGCAACTCGGTCATCACCACCAAGGGCAAGGCCGGCGTCCGCACGACGACCTACCAGCTGGAGGTCGTCGGCGGCGTCGTCGTCGGTCGCACGCCGATCGCCTCGGTGGTCACGGTCCCGCCGGTCACGCAGGTCACCAAGGTCGGCACCGCCGAGCTGCCGGACCCGTCCGTCGTCGCGGTCGAGCCGGGCACCGCGCAGGCGCTGGGCAAGGAGATGGCGGCCGCCCGGGGCTGGGGCGACGACCAGTTCGCGTGCCTGCTCTCGCTGTGGAACCAGGAGAGCGGCTGGCGCGTCAACGCGGCCAACAAGTCCTCCGGCGCCTACGGCATCCCGCAGGCGCTGCCGGGCTCGAAGATGGCGACGGTCGGCGCCGACTGGCAGACCAACCCCGCCACGCAGATCACCTGGGGCCTGAACTACATCGGCGGCCGCTACGGCAACCCGTGCGGCGCGTGGGCGCAGCACGAGGCCAAGGGTTGGTACTGATTCACCCCTTGCGAGCGAATTGACCCTGTGACGGCGCTCACGCCGCCTGACGTGGGGCGACGCCCGAGATCGCGGCCCGACGACGCACGGATGTACCGCATCACGCGGTAGGCGCGCTGGCGTTTGGGTCACGATCCGGTTACGGTCGGTGACGCCTCGCGATCTGGACGTCAGACCATCTGTGCTGACGAACGGCCCACGGGGCGTCGGCGCCCGCTCGCGTGGGCCGCCGTGACGGCCGGATCGGGGATCCGGTACCGACGGGTGACACCCCCCTCCGGGTGTCCGCCGAACCTCCCTCCGGGGTTCTCCGCCGGGTGTCGCACATGCGGCGCGCACCGCACCCCGTGCCCGGGCACCTCGACGGCTGGAGCCCCGTGCAGTTCTCGACCCTCATCCCTGGACCTTTCGCGCGATCCCGCGCCGCGTCCGAGCCCGACAGCACGGACGAGCCCCGCACGAAGGACCACCGGTCCGGTCGGGCACGCATCCTCCCCATCACCGCCGCCGCAGCGGCCCTCGTCCTCGCGGGCGGGTCCGCGGCCTTCGCCCACGCGCAGAAGACCGTGACGCTCGACGTGGACGGCAACGTCTCGCAGCTCAGCACGTTCGCGGGCTCGGTCGACGGGCTCCTCGACGACCAGGGCGTCGTCGTCGGCGCGCGCGACGTCGTGAGCCAGGACGGCTCCCTGGGCGAGGGCGCCGAGATCGTGGTGCGTCACGCGCACCAGGTCGCGGTGACCGTCGACGGCCAGGAGCAGTCCGTCTGGACCACCGCCCTGTCCGCCGACGAGGCGCTCGACTCCCTCGCGGCGCGCGGCCAGTCCGTCGCGCTGGTCGCCTCGCGGTCCGCCGCCGGTGGCCGCCCCGAGCTCTCGCTCGACCTCGCGCTGCACGGTGCGGCCGATGTGGTCGTCGACGGGCAGACCCTGCCGGTCGTCGACGCCGACGCCCGCGTCGCCCAGGTGCTCGGCGAGCTCGGCGTCACGCTGAACCCGCTCGACCGCGTCTCGGTGGTCCGCAACGACGCCGGTCGCGTCCAGGTGATCGTCAACCGCGTCACCATGCAGGACGTCACCTCCACCGCGGCGGTCCCGTTCGCGTCGAGCACGCAGCAGGACGCGTCGCGCTACACCGACCAGAAGCGCACCCTGACCGCGGGCGTCCCCGGCGTCCGCACGGTCGTCGAGCGCGTCACCACGGTCGACGGCGTCGAGTCGGGCCGCGTCACGCTGTCCGACGCCGTCACGCAGGCGCCCGTGGACGAGGTGCTGAGCGTCGGCACCAAGGCGCGCCCGGTCGTGGTGAAGCCGAAGGCGGCGCCGGTCGCGGCCGCCACCGGCACGCCGGTCACCGCGGGTGGCAGCGCCGACTCGCTCAACTGGGCGGCCCTGGCCCGCTGCGAGTCGGGCGGCAACCCCGCCTCGGTCTCCGCCAGCGGCAAGTACTACGGCCTCTACCAGTTCTCGCTGGGCACCTGGGCGGGCGTCGGCGGCTCGGGTCTCCCGTCGCAGGCGTCGCCCGACGAGCAGACCGCTCGCGCGAAGATGCTCTACAACCGCTCGGGCGCCGGCCAGTGGCCCGTCTGCGGGAAGAACCTCTTCAGCTGATCTCCGGCTGACCACGCAGAACCCCCGTCCGGGCCTCCCGGGCGGGGGTTCTGCCGCGCTCGCCTAGGCTCGTGCGCATGTCGACCGCCACCACGCTGCTCGGGCCCGCGGAGATCCGCGAGCTGGCGGAGCGCGCGGGCGTGCGCCCGACCAAGCAGCTGGGCCAGAACTTCGTGCTCGACGGGGGCACGGTGCGCAAGATCGTGCGGCAGGCCGACGTCGCCGAGGGCGACCGCGTGGTCGAGGTGGGGCCGGGTCTCGGCTCGCTGACCCTCGGCCTGCTGGAGGCCGGGGCCGACGTCGTCGCCGTGGAGATCGACCCCACGCTCGCCCGGCTGCTGCCCACCACGGTCGCGCGGCACGTCCCCGGCCTGACCGTGGTCGCGGGCGCCGACGACGAGCCCGTGGTGCTCCGCGACGACGCGGGCCGGGACCGCCTGACCATCGTCTTGTCCGACGCCCTCGACGTGCACGAGCTGCCCGGGCCGCCGCCCGTCGCGCTCGTCGCCAACCTGCCCTACAACGTCTCCGTGCCGGTGCTGCTCACGTTCCTCGAGCGGTTCGGCTCGCTCGAGCGGGTGCTCGTCATGGTCCAGGCCGAGGTGGCCGACCGGCTCGCGGCGCCCCCCGGCAGCCGCACGTACGGCGTGCCCTCGGCGAAGGCCGCGTGGTACGCGTCGGCCCGCCGGACGGCCACCGTCGGGCGCTCGGTGTTCTGGCCGGCCCCGAACGTCGACTCGGCGCTCGTGCGGTTCGACCGGCGCGAGCCGCCCACCACGGTCGCGCCGCGCGAGGCGGTGTTCGCGGTGGTCGACGCCGCCTTCGCCCAGCGCCGCAAGATGCTCCGGTCCGCGCTGGCCACGCTCGCCGGCTCGCCGGACGCGGCCGTCGCGGCCCTCCTGGCGGCCGGCGTGGACCCGCAGGCTCGGGGCGAGCGGGTGGACATCGGGGGCTTCGCGCGCATCGCGGAGCACCTCGGGCCGGTCGCCGGACGACCTGGCACAGTGGAGCCGTGACGCTGACTCCCGTGGCCCCGCTGCCCGAGCACGAGGTCAAGGTCCGCGCGCCCGGCAAGGTCAACCTGTCGCTGCGGGTGGGTCCGCGCGAACCGGACGGGTACCACGCCGTCTCCACCGTGTTCCAGGCGGTCTCGGTGTTCGAGGAGGTCGTCGCCACCCCGGCAGACGACCGTGTGCTCACGGTCAGCGGACCGCAGGCGGAGCTCGTGCCGACGGACGGGTCCAACCTGGCGCTGCGGGCCGCCGCGCTGCTGGCGGACCGGGCGGGGATCGACGACGGCGTGCACCTGCACGTCCTCAAGGGCGTGCCCGTCGCGGGCGGGATGGCCGGCGGGTCGGCCGACGCCGCCGCGGCGCTCGTGGCGTGCGACGCCCTCTGGCGCACCGGTCTGAGCCGGGACGACCTGCTGGAGCTCGCCGCCGAGCTGGGCTCGGACGTGCCGTTCGTGCTGGCCGGCCACACCGCCGTCGGCTCCGGCCGGGGCCACCTGCTCACGCCCGCGCTGAGCCGCGGGGAGTTCCACTGGGCGTTCGCCGTGCAGGACCGCGGGCTGTCGACCGCCGCGGTGTACCAGGCGTTCGACGAGCTGCACGGCTCCGCCGTCGTCCCCGACCAGGAGGACGACGTGCCGCTCATGCAGGCCTTGCGCGCGGGGGATCCCCGGGCGCTCGGCGCCGCGCTGCACAACGACCTGCAGATGGCCGCGCTCGAGCTCGACCCCGGGCTGGCCGAGCCCCTCGCGGTCGCCCAGGACGCGGGAGCGCTCGGCGTCGTGGTGTCCGGCTCGGGTCCCACCGTCGCCGCCCTCGGGCGCAGCCGCCAGCACGCACTGGTGCTCGCCGCCGCGTTCACCGCGTCGGGCGTCGCGGACCGCGTGCTCACCGCCTCGGGCCCCGTCGCCGGCGCGCGCGTCGTCAGCACGACCGACTGACCGTCCCCGTCCGCTCTTGACTTCTCGCCGCGCGCGGCAATACTTAAGCACATGCTTAACAGTGGCGAGCTCGACAAGGTCTTCAAGGCCCTGTCGGACGCGAGCCGCCGCGCGATGGTCGAACGCCTGGTGCGCGGTCCGGTCTCCGTCAGCACGCTCGCCGCACCGTTCGCGATGTCCCTGCCGGCCGTCCACCAGCACCTCGCGGTGCTCGAGGACGCGGGCATCGTCACCTCGCACAAGATCGGCCGGGTCCGCACGGTCCAGCTCGCGACCGACGCCCTGACGGGCGCGGGGGAGTGGATGGGCCGACAGCGCCTGCCCGCCGAGCGCCGGCTCGACCGGCTCGGCGACTTCCTCGCGACCACAGGAGAGGACGAGACATGACCAGCACCACGCAGCGCACCCAGGTGCACAGCACGTTCCAGCTCGAGCGCACCTATCCCGCCCACCGCGCCCGGGTGTGGGCGGCGTTCGCCGACGCCGACGCCAAGCGGCGCTGGTTCGGCGGCGAGGGCGTCGCCGAGTTCTCCGACGACGTCCGGGTGGGCGGCCACCAGGTGACCGCCGGCTCGATCCCGGGCGGTCCCGCCTACCGGTACCGCTCCACGTACACCGACGTCGTCGACGGCGAGCGCCTGGTCGCCACCTACGACATGTGGCTCGACGACGCCCACATCTCCACGTCGATCAGCACGATCACCCTCGAGGACGCCCCCGACGGCACCCACGTCACGTGGACCGAGCAGGGCGTGCACCTCGACGGCCACGACACCGGCGCCGAGCGCGAGCACGGCACCGGCGAGCTCATGGACGCGCTCGGCGCGTCGCTCCGGATCTGAACCCCACGAGAGGAACGACCTCATGACCACGCAGACCAGCAGCAGCATCGCGCACGCGACGTTCGTCGTCGAGCGCACCTTCGACGCACCGATCGACCGGGTCTGGGACGCGTTCGCCGTCCCGGAGCAGCACGCGCAGTGGTTCGGCGCGGAGGAGAACTTCAACCAGACCGAGGCCTCGGAGGACTTCCGCGTCGGCGGCCAGGCCGTGCAGGACGGCCAGTGGCACGGCGGCCCGACCAGCCGCTACGTCGCCACCTACACCGACATCGTCGAGCGCGAGCGGATCGTGTCGACGTACGACATGTGGGTGGACGGGGCGCACCTGTCGACGAGCCTGACGACGACCGAGCTCGAGGCCGTCGACGGCGGCACCCGCGTCACGTTCACCGAGCAGGGCGTGTACCTCGACGGCAAGGAGGACGGCAGCGGACGTGAGGAGGGCTTCCGCGGCATCCTCGAGGCGCTCGCGGCGTTCCTGGCGCGCTGAGTCCCGCTCCCGCTGCCGCCGCGGAGCCAGGGCGAGCGCCCGTCTGCGGGTAGCCTTCCTGCAAATGGCTCACCTTCTCGGCGCTGACCGCGTCACGCTCACGCTGGGCACGCGCACCCTGCTGGACCAGGTCTCCCTCGGGCTCGACGACGGCCAGAGGATCGGCGTCGTCGGGCCCAACGGCGCCGGCAAGTCGACCCTGCTGCGGGTCCTGTCCGGGCTCCAGCCGCCCGACGACGGCCGCGTGACCCGCGCGGGCGGCGTCCGGGTGGCGGTGCTCGAGCAGCGGGACGACCTGCTGGCGGGCAGCACCGTCCTCGACGTCGTGCACGGGTCCGCCGACGAGCACGAGTGGGCCACCGACTCGCGCATCCGCTCGGTGCACGCCGGGCTGCTCGCGGACGTCGCGCTCGACGCCGACGTCGCCACGCTGTCGGGCGGCCAGCGCCGCCGGGTCGCGCTCGCGGCGCTGCTGGTGCGCGACGACGAGGTGCTCGTCCTGGACGAGCCCACGAACCACCTCGACGTCGAGGGCGTCGCGTGGCTGGCCGCCCACCTGGTCGAGCGCTACACCGGGTCGAACGGCGCGCTGGTCGTGGTCACCCACGACCGCTGGTTCCTCGACGCCGTCTGCACGCGCACGTGGGAGGTCCACGACGGCGGGGTCGACCAGTACGAGGGCGGCTACGCCGCGTACGTGCTGGCGCGCGCCGAGCGGGCGAGGACCGCGTCGACCACCGAGGAGAAGCGGCAGAACCTGCTGCGCAAGGAGCTCGCGTGGCTGCGCCGGGGGGCTCCCGCGCGGACGTCGAAGCCGAAGTTCCGCATCGACGCCGCCAACGCGCTGATCGAGAACGAGCCGCCCCCGCGCGACCAGCTGAGCCTCACGCGCATGGCCACGGCCCGGCTGGGCAAGGACGTGCTCGACATCGAGGACGCCTCGGTGGTCTACGGCGACCGGGTGCTGCTGCACGACATCACCTGGCGCCTGGGCCCGGGCGACCGGGTCGGGCTGGTCGGCGTCAACGGCGCCGGCAAGACCTCGCTGCTCCGGCTGCTGTCCGGCCGCCAGCAGCCGACGACCGGCCGGGTGAAGCGCGGCAAGACGGTGCAGGTGGCGGAGCTGACGCAGGACGTCGAGGACCTCGACGAGCTGGCCGGGCTGCGCGTGATCGAGGTGATCGAGAGCGAGAAGCGCTCGGTGGTCGTCGGCGGCAAGGAGCTGACCGCGGCGCAGCTGGTCGAGCGGCTCGGGTTCGACCGCGAGCGGTCCCGGACCCCCGTGCGCGACCTGTCGGGCGGCGAGCGCCGCCGGCTGCAGCTGCTGCGGCTGCTCGTCGGCGAGCCCAACGTGCTGCTGCTCGACGAGCCGACCAACGACCTCGACACCGACACCCTGGCCGCGCTGGAGGACCTGCTGGACGGCTGGCCCGGCACCCTGATCGTCGTCTCGCACGACCGCTACCTGCTCGAGCGCGTCTGCGACACGCAGATGGCGCTGCTGGGCGACGGCCTGCTGCGCCAGCTGCCCGGCGGCGTCGAGCAGTACCTGGACCTGCGGCGCACCGCGACCGCCACGACGTCGTCCCCGCTGGACGCGCGGCCCGCGAGCACGCAGGCCCCGGCGGCGGTCTCGACGGCCGACCTGCGCACCGCCCGCAAGGAGATCGCCCGGATCGAGCGCCGGCTGTCCCGCATCGCCGACCAGGAGGCGGTCCTGCACCAGCGCATGTCCGACCAGGCCACCGACCACCAGGCCGTCCTCGCCCTCGACGCCGAGCTGCGCGCGCTCGCCGCAGAGAAGGACGAGCTGGAGACGGCCTGGATGGAGGCCGCGGAGGTCGTCGGCTAGGCCTGCCTCTGGGCGAGCTGCTCCAGCTGCCGCTCGTGCGTGCCGGCGACCCAGTCCCAGCCGGCCCGGGCCGAGGGGCCGACCCGCGGATCGCTCGGGACCTCGTCGGCACGCAGGGCGAGCAGGTACGCCGTGTCCAGGTCGATCCGGTCGCGCAGCTGGTCCCGGCCCCCGACCGACCCGTGGCCCGGGACGACGACGTCGACCTCGCCCGCGACGCCGTCGAGCAGCCGCAGCGCGGCGAGGTAGTCCCCGAGCGGGTCGGCGGTGCCACGCAGGTCGAGCAGAGGGACCAGGACGTCGGACAGCAGGTCGCCGGCGACGAGCACACGGCGCTCCTCGACGAGCAGGGCCGCGTGGCCGGGGGCGTGCGCGTCGTGCTCGACGATCCGCACCGCGGGCCCGTGCCAGGGGATCCGCGTCGCACCGGCAGGCAGGCCGGTGATGCCGCCCAGCAGGTCGAGCGGCACCTCGTCGGGGATGCCGACGAGCCTGGCGACCGCCGCCACCCCGCCCGACAGCCGGTCGGCCGCCGTGGCCGCGCAGCGCGCGGTGCCGTAGCGCGGTGCGTCGCCGAGCCCGGGGTGCCACAGCAGGTGGTCCCAGTGGGGGTGCGTCGAGAAGCCCACGACGACGGACTGGCCCAGCTCCTGGATGTCCTCGACGAGGCACGCCAGCTCGTCGCCATACACCCCCGCGTCGACGAGCAGCACGCCGTCCGGGCCCTGCACGACGACGGCGTTGCTCTGGCAGAAGACGCTCTCGTGGACCAGCACACCCTCGGCGACCTGCGTGAGCATCAGCGGCCTTCCTCGTCGTCGGCGACCGGGTACCCGTGCATGGTGGCACGGGCCGGGGAGCGCGTGCCTAGCCCTCGCGACGCATGCTGCGCAGCGCCAGGGCGGAGGCGGTCCCCATGGTCAGCAGGGCCGCGAGGACGACGAGCAGCGGCGCCGTCCAGCCCCCGCTCGAGCTGTGCACCGCGCCGAGCACGCTGGGCCCGAGGGCCGCGCAGCCGTAGCCGATGCTCTGCACGGTCGCGGACATGCGCCGCGCCGCCGCCTGCGACCGGGCGGTCGACGCGATCACGGTGAAGATGACCGCGAAGTTGCCGCCCTGCGCCACGCCCGCGAACGTGCACCAGAGCGCCCACCCGGAGGGCGCGAGCAGCAGGCCGAGCGGCAGGGCGAGCCAGCCGACGGCGATCGCCGCCGACACGGCCGCCACCGGCGCGCGCCGACCGAGCGCGATCGGCACGGCGATGCCGCCGACCATGCCGAACAGCTGGAACAGCGCCGCGGCGCCGCCCGACGCGGCCCGCTCGAGCCCGAGCGTGTCGTGCAGGAGCGACGGGAGCCAGGCGCTGACCGCGTAGTACCCGAACGCCTGACCGGCGAACGCGACCGCGAGCAACCACGTGACCGGCCGCCGCCACACGTTCGGCGCCGCCGCGGTGGCCACCAGCACGGCGGGCTCGGCCCGGTTGAAGGGGTACGCCCGCTGCCACACCACCAGGGCCGCGACCGCGAGCAGCCCCCAGGACGCCAGCGCCCAGCGCCAGCCGACCACGGCCGCCAGCGGGGCGGTCAGGGTGGTGGTCAGGACGCTGCCGCCGTTGAGCGCGGCGGTGTACAGGCCGGTGACGCGGGGCACGTGGCCGGGGAAGTCGCGGCCGATGACCACGGGGACGGCGACGTTGCCGGCCGTGATGGCGACGCCGATCAGCACGGTGCCGACGAGGGCGGTGCCGAACCCGTCCGCGGAGCGCAGCAGGGTGCCGGCCAGCACGGTGACCAGCGACGCCGCGACCACCCGCCCGGTGCCCAGCCGCCCGAGCAGCACGGCCATCAGGGGCGTGGCCAGCGCGAAGCACAGCACGGGGATGCCCGTGAGCACGCCGACGCCCGCGGCGCTCAGCCCCAGGTCGGCCCGGACGTCGTCGACGACGGGTGCCAGGGCGGTGATCGGCGCCCGCAGGTTGAGCGCGTACAGGAGGACGGCGGCGAGCAGGAGCCCTCGCGCGGCGGACCGCGCCGCCGTCATGCCCTCACGACGCGTCGAACGGCGCGGTGACCTCGCGCAGCAGGTCGGCCAGCCGGTCGCGGTCGGCCTCGTCGAGGTCGCCCAGCAGGCCGCGCTCGACGTCGAGCAGGTCGGCGAACGCCGCGTCGACCCGGGCCAGGCCGGCGGGCGTGAGCTGGACCAGCACCCCGCGGCGGTCGTCGGGCGCGGGCTGCCGCTCGACCAGGCCGTGCTCGGCCAGGCGGTCGATCCGGTTGGTCATGGTGCCGCTGGTGACCAGCGTCTGGGTGAGCAGCGCCCCCGGGGAGAGCCGGTACGGAGCGCCCGCCCGTCGCAGGGCGGAGAGCACGTCGAACTCCCACGTCTCCAGGTCGTGCCGGGCGAACGCCGACCGGCGGGCCAGGTCGAGGTGCCGGGCCAGGCGGCTGACCCGCGAGAGCACCGTGAGGGGGCGGACGTCGAGGTCCGGGCGCTCGCGCTGCCAGGCGAGGACGATCCGGTCGACCTCGTCGCGGGACCCCGGGGCGTCCGGGGACGTGCGTGCCACCATGACGCGAGATTACTCGACGTCGACAGAGATCCGGCTCACACGCTGCCGGTCAGCGTGGGCCGGCGCTCGAGGCCGGACAGGCCGTTCCACGCGAGGTTCACCAGGTGCGCGGCGACCACGTTCTTGCTGGGGCTGCGGGCGTCCAGCCACCACTGACCGGTGAGCGCGACCATGCCGACCAGCATCTGCGCGTAGATCGGCGCTGTCTTGGGGTCCTGGCCCTGCTTCTTGAACTGGTCGGCCAGCAGGTGCTCGACCTGCGTGGCCACGTCGCCGATCAGGCTCGAGAACGTGCCGGTCGCCTGCGCCACAGGGGAGTCCCGTACGAGGATCCGGAACCCGTCCTCCGACGCCTCGATGTACCCGAGCAGGGCGAGCGCCGTGCGCTCCACCAGCACCTTCGGGTGCCCGCCGCCCTCGAGCGCGCCGCTCAGGGCACTGGTCAGGGCCTGGATCTCGCGGTCGACGACGACCGCGTAGACGCCCTCCTTGCCGCCGAAGTGCTCGTACACGACCGGCTTCGAGACCTCGGCGCGGGCGGCGATCTCCTCGACGCTGGTGCCGTCGAACCCCTTCTCGGCGAACAGGCGGCGCGAGACGTCGAGCAGCTGGGCCCGCCGCTGCGTCCCCGTCATGCGGGAGCGGGGTGCGCGCTTGCTGTCGGTGGCCACGCGCCCATCATGCCGTGAGGGTCCCGTCCTGCCTGGCAGACTTGGCGGCCACGACGCGTCGGGCGTCGGTCCGCCCTGGTGTAACGGCAGCACGCCGGCCTTTGGAGCCGTGCAGTCCAGGTTCGAATCCTGGGGGCGGAGCGGTACGGTGCGGAACATGGCGACGACGCGCGGGACGCGTGCTCCGTACCTCCTGCTCGGCGTGCTGGTCTTCGTGGTGGTGTCCCAGGTGGTCGACCTCGCCGTGGGTGCGCCCGAGGTCGGCGTGCGCGTCGCGGTGATGGTGGCCGCGGCCGTCGGTGCGGTGGCGACCGGCGTCCGGATCGTCCGCCTGCGGCGCGTGGTGCCCCCGCCGCCCCGCTCCCTCACCCCGGCGCCCGAGGACCCCGGCGCGGCCGGAGCGACCTCCGCGCGCGGGTAGAGTGCACGGTGCGCACGAGATCCGCCGCCCGAGACCCGGGCAGATCCGCGAGGAGCACCCCCAGGTGACGTTCCCCCGCCCGGCCGCCGTCGTCGTCCTCGCCGCAGGTGAAGGAACCCGGATGCGCTCGGCGACTCCCAAGGTCCTGCACACGCTCGCCGGCCGCAGCATGGTCGGCCACGCGCTCGCCACGGCCCGAGCCCTCGACCCCGGCCGCGTCCTGGTGGTCGTCCGCCACGAGCGTGAGCGCGTCGCCGCGCACGTCCGCGAGCTGGACCCGCAGGCGCTGCTCGCCGACCAGGACGAGATCCCCGGCACGGGCCGCGCGGTCCAGGTGGCCATGACGGCCCTCGACGCGGCCGCCCAGGCCGACGCGGCGAAGGACACCAGCGCCGGCTCCGCCACGCACGCGCAGGTGGCCGGCGCGGTCGTCGTCATCGCGGGCGACGTCCCGCTGCTCGACGCCGCCACGCTGCACGAGCTGCTCGCGGCCCACCACGCCGACGGCAACGCGGTCACGGTGCTCACCACCGAGGTGGCCGAGCCGACCGGCTACGGGCGCATCCTGCGCGAGCCCGGCACGGGTGACGTGCTGGGCATCGTCGAGGAGAAGGACGCCGACGACGCGCAGCGCGCGATCACCGAGATCAACTCCTCGATCTACGTCTTCGACGCCGACGTGCTGCGCGGTGCGCTCGGCCGGCTCGGCCGGGACAACGCGCAGGGCGAGGTGTACCTGACCGACGTCCTCGCGATCGCGCGGACCGACGGCGGGCACGTGCGCGCACTGCGCACCGACGACCCGGTGCTGGTCGAGGGCGTCAACGACCGCGTCCAGCTGTCGGTGCTGCGGGCCGAGATGAACCGCCGCATCCTCGAGGACTGGATGCGCGAGGGCGTCACGGTGGTCGACCCGGCCACCACCTGGGTGGACGTGGACGTCGAGCTCGAGCGCGACGTGACCCTCCTGCCCGGCACCCAGCTGCACGGCGCCACGGTGGTGCGCGAGGGCGCGACCGTGGGCCCCGACACCACGCTGACCGACGTCGAGGTGGGCCCCCGGGCCAGCGTCGTGCGCACGCACGGCCTGCTCGCGGTGATCGGCGCGGACGCCAGCGTGGGCCCGTTCGCCTACCTGCGCCCGGGCACGGTGCTCGGCGACGCGGGCAAGATCGGCACGTTCGTCGAGACCAAGAACGCGCAGATCGGCACCGGCTCCAAGGTCCCGCACCTCTCCTACGTGGGCGACGCGACGATCGGCGAGCACACGAACATCGGCGCGGCGTCGGTCACGGTCAACTACGACGGCGTGAACAAGCACCGCACCACCATCGGCTCGTACGCCCGCACGGGCGCGGACAACATGTTCGTCGCGCCCGTCACCATCGGCGACGGCGCGTACACGGGGGCCGGCAGCGTGATCCGCCGCGACGTGCCGTCCGGCGCGCTCGGCGTCAGCGCCGGCGCGCAGCGCAACATCGAGGGCTGGGTGACCCGGGCGCGGGCCGGCACGGCCGCCGCGAACGCCGTCGTCCGCCGCCCCGGGGCCGACGACGACCTGTCGCCCCAGGCCCGCGCCGAGCGCGAGCGCGCCTCCGCGGCCGCCGCCGACGCACCACCGACGCCACCGCCCGCACGTCCCGACTCCACCGGCCCGAACACGAAGGACTCCGCACGATGACCGGGATCATCTCCTCGGACGGCGAGAAGCGTCTGGTGCTCCTCTCGGGGCGCGCGCACACCGACCTCGCCACCAGCGTCGCGGCCCACCTGGGCATCGAGCTCCTGCCGACCACGGCCTACGAGTTCGCCAACGGCGAGATCTACACGCGGTTCGGGGAGTCGGTGCGCGGCGCCGACACGTTCGTCCTGCAGTCCCACGCGTCGCCCATCAACACCTGGATCATGGAGCAGCTGCTCATGGTCGACGCGCTCAAGCGGGCCTCCGCCAAGACGATCACGGTCGTCGCGCCGTTCTACGGGTACGCCCGCCAGGACAAGAAGCACCGCGGCCGCGAGCCGATCTCCGCACGCCTCATGGCGGACCTGTTCAAGACCGCCGGCGCCGACCGGCTGATGAGCGTCGACCTGCACGCCGCGCAGATCCAGGGCTTCTTCGACGGCCCGGTGGACCACCTGTGGGCCATGCCGATCCTCACGGAGTACGTGCGCAGCCGCGTCGACACCACCAACGTCACGGTCGTCTCGCCCGACGCCGGGCGCATCCGCGTGGCCGAGCAGTGGGCCGCCAAGCTGGGCGGCGGGCCGCTGGCGTTCGTGCACAAGACGCGCGACATCCGCAGCCCCAACAAGACGGTGGCCAACCGCGTGGTCGGCGACGTCGAGGGCCGCAGCTGCGTGCTCGTCGACGACCTCATCGACACGGCCGGCACGATCGCCGGCGCGGTCCGCGTGATCCTGGAGGCCGGGGCCAAGGACGTCATCGTCGCGGCCACCCACGGCGTGCTCTCCGACCCCGCGGTCGAGCGCCTGCAGGGCTGCGGCGCGCGCGAGGTCGTCATCACGGACACGCTGCCCATCGCCGAGGACCGCCGCTTCCCGCAGCTGACGGTGCTGTCGATCGCCCCCTTGATCGCACGCGCCATCCGCGAGGTGTTCGACGACGGCTCGGTGACGTCCCTCTTCGACGGCCAGGCCTGACGCCATGAGCGGCCACGACGACGAGCAGCGCGGTCGTCGAGGGCCGCGCGGCGGCGTGACCGTCACGGGCTCGGGGGCGGCGGACGCCGTCCCGGACGTGGCGATCGCGGACCTGGGCGCCGAGGCCCGCGCGGTGGACGCCGAGCGCGCGCTGGGCCTCGCCGCGGACTGCATCGACCGGATGCGCGCCGTCCTGCGCGAGGCCGGCGTGGACGACCACGCCCTGCGCACGACGCAGTCGAGCACGTGGACCGACGGCTCCGCGCTGGGCTCGTCCCGCGTCGTGGCCCGGCTCGGCCTGCAGGTCCGGCTGCGGGACGTCGGGTCGGCGGGCGACCTGGTGGCCGCCGCGGTCGGCGCGGGCGGCGAGCCCGCGCGCATGGACGGCATCCGGCTCGAGGTGAGCGACCCGACCGAGGCGCGGTCCCTGGCGCGCGAGGCCGCGTGGACCGACGCGGTGACCCGCGGCAGCCACTGGGCCGGGCTCGCGGGCCGGCGGCTGGGCGAGGTGCAGTGGGTGCAGGAGGGCGGCTCCGGCGACGCCCCGGTGTTCCTCGGCCGGGCCAAGGGCATGACCGCGGCGATGGCGGTGCCGGTCGAGCCGGGCGTGCAGGCGGTGACCGCTTCGGTGACGGTGCGCTGGGCGTGGGCGGACGAGGATCACGCGGGCCGCTGACGAGCGGGTTGGGCAGCACGGCTCCGACCGGGTAGTCTCTCCAGGTTGCCTCGGCGAGGGACGAAGGACGGTCGACGAAGGTCCACGACCACCTGCGCTCCGTGATCGACTGGGCGAGCGCCTCCGCGTGCCCGTCCTGCGTCCCGCGTCGAGGCCACCACATCTGCGTTCAACGCGTCGCCGGCCTCCGTGTCGCGTCGCCACCAATCAACCGCCACGTCGCGTCCACTACGCCGACGTCAGCACTGGGGAGTACACGTGTCCGAGGTCAAGCTCGTCGCCACCACCCGCACCGAGTTCGGCAAGGGTGCCGCGCGCCGCCTGCGTCGCACCGACCAGATCCCTGCCGTCCTGTACGGGCACGGCTCGGACCCGCTGCACGTCGCCCTCCCGGGCCACGCGACGATGCTCGCGGTCAAGCACGCCAACGCGCTCTTCGCCATCGAGCTCGACGGCAAGACCACGCTCGCGATCACCAAGGACGTCCAGCGCGACGTCGTCAAGAACACGATCGAGCACGTGGACCTGCTCATCGTGAAGAAGGGCGAGAAGGTCTCGGTCGACGTCCCCGTGACGATCGTCGGCGAGTCCGCCCCCGGCACCATCCACGTCGTCGAGACGCAGACGCTGTCCCTCGAGGCCGAGGCGACGCACCTGCCCACCGAGGTCGAGGTCTCCATCGAGGGTCTCGAGGGCGGCAACAGCGTCAACGCGGGCGACGTCACGCTGCCCGCCGGCTCGGTGCTGCTGACCGACCCGGAGATCACGGTCGTCTCCGTGAGCGTCCCGCACGCGTCCGCCGAGGACGTCGCCGCCGAGGAGGCCGCGGCCGAGCTCGCGGCGTCGCAGTCGGCTGCGTCCGCGGCCGCCGCGGAGTCCGAGGGCTGAGCCGCAGCGCAGTGAAGGGTGAGGGTCGCGGAGCGGCACTCGCCCGGAGCGGAGCGCAGGCTCGGACCGACCATCTGCCCGAGGGCTGACGCTCAGCTTTCCCTTCGACGCCCGGTACCGTTCCGATGGTGCCGGGCGTCGTCGTTCCCGCACGAACCCCGCACGAGGAGAACCCGATGAGCGACGGACCCTGGCTGGTCGTCGGCCTCGGCAACCCCGGCCCGCAGTACGCCGGCAACCGTCACAACGTCGGCCAGATGGTGCTGGACGAGCTGGCACGCCGGGCGGGTGCCACGTTCGGCACCCGGGCCTCCGGGCTGCTCTCGCGCCGCCCGCAGGCCGCGGTCGCCGAGGCGCGCCTCGGGGTGCTCCCGGGCGGTGCGCCGGGACCGCGGGTGGTGCTGGCCAAGCCGACGACGTACATGAACGTGTCGGGCGGACCGGTCGCCGCGCTGGCCAAGTACTACGACGTCCCGCCCGAGCGGACGGTCCTGGTGCATGACGAGCTCGACATCCCCTTCGCGGACGTCCGGCTCAAGCGCGGCGGGGGCGAGGGCGGCCACAACGGCCTCCGGGACACCACCAAGGCGCTGGGTACCAAGGAGTACGTTCGAGTCCGGGTGGGTGTCGGCCGCCCGCCGGGCCGCATGGATCCGGCGGACTTCGTGCTGCGCGACTTCGCGAAGGCCGAGGTCAAGGACCTGCCCTGGCTGATCGACGCCGCGGCGGACGCGGTCGAGCTCGTCGTCACCGTCGGCCTCGAGGCGGCGCAGCTCAAGTTCCACACCAAGGCCTGAGCACCCGGCCGCCCCACGCGGGTGAACTATGGGTGAAAACGGACAAAAGGGTCTATCTCCTACCGATCTACCCGCATAGCCTCCGAGTCGGACACATGAACGACTAGGGGCGAACGGGCTGACGATGACGATCCTTGACGATCCGGCGGAGAACATGGATGTTCTCCTCGACCGGCGCAGGGCCGCAACGGGTCCGCGGCGTTCGTGGGCCTCCACGGAGCCTTTCGTCACCCACCCCCGCCCGGCCCTGCCGGCCTACGACGCGGCCCACTGGGGCTCCGTGGCCGGCCACTACGTCCGCCAGGCGTTCGCGGTGGACCTGGCCGTCGCCGTCCTCGTCGTCGCCGGCGTCGTGCTCGTCGGCGGCCCGGCCTCGTGGTGGTCGGTCGTCGCCGGTGTCGTCTTCCTGCTCGTCGTCGCGTTCGGCCGTGGGTACGACCGCAAGACGCTGGGCGACGGGCCGGTCGAGTTCCAGGCGGTGCTCCGCGCGGGTCTCGGCTCGGCCGCGATCGTGGCGCTGGGCAGCGTCGCGCTGGCGGTCCCGCTGCCTCGTCTCGAGGTGGCCGTGACGGTGGTGCTGCTCTCGGTGGCCACGGCCGTCGGTCGGCACGTGCTGCGGCGGTCGCTGCACGGCCGGCGCAGCCGCGGGGTCGCCATGTCCCGGACGCTCGTCGTGGGCGACGCCACCTCGGTGCACCACCTGATCCACGACCTGCGCGGCGCGACGTACCACGGCTACCAGGTGATCGGGGTGTGCCTGCCGGCCATCACCGACCGCCCGCCGCAGGACGGCGTCCCCACGCTGGGGGCGCTGGCCGACATCCCGCAGGTCGCCTACGACCACCAGATCGACGTCGTCATCGTCTCGGGCAGCGAGCTGTCGGGGGACGCCCTGCGCCGCCTGTCGTGGGCGCTCGGCCGGGCCGGCGTGGACCTCGTCGTGGCCCCCGGGCTGGTCGAGGTGCTCGGCCCGCGCGTCCACCTGCGGCCGACCGCGGGGCTGTCCCTGCTCGAGGTGGAGACCGCCTCGCCGCGGCGGCGGATGCTCGCCAAGTCGGCGCTGGACCGCACGCTCGGCAGCGCGATCCTGCTGGCGGCCTCGCCGGTGATCCTGTTCGCCGCGCTCGCCGTCCGCCTGACCAGCCGGGGCCCGGCCTTCTTCCGCCAGCGCCGCATCGGCGTGGACGGGCGCGAGTTCACCATGTGGAAGCTGCGCAGCATGTACGTCGACGCCGAGGAGCGCCGGGCGGCGCTGCTGGTCGAGAGCGACCGCGACGGCCTCATGTTCAAGATGCACGACGACCCGCGGATCACGAAGGTCGGCAAGCTGCTGCGCCGCTACTCCGTCGACGAGCTGCCGCAGCTGTGGAACGTGGTCCGGGGCGACATGTCGCTGGTCGGCCCGCGCCCGCCGCTGCCCGCGGAGGTCGACGAGTACCACGACGCCGTCTACCGGCGGCTGCGCGTGCGGCCCGGCCTCACGGGGCTGTGGCAGGTGAGCGGCCGCGCCGACCTGTCGTGGGACGAGTCGATCCGGCTGGACCTGCGCTACGTCGACAACTGGTCGGTCGCCATGGACCTGCTGATCCTGTGGAAGACGGGGCGCGCGGTCTTCGGTGGCTCCGGGGCCTACTGAGCCAGCCGGAGCACGCCGTCCCGCTCGACGTACCGCTCGCCGGTGGTCGGGCAGACCCAGTCGTCCCCGCCGTCGCGCTCGAGGGGCGCCCCGGCGCGGCCCACCCAGCGGATCCGCCGCGCCGGCACGCCCGCCACCAGCGCGAAGTCCGGCACGTCCTTGGTCACCACCGAGCCCGCGGCCACCAGCGCCCACCGCCCGATGGTCACGGGCGCGACGCACACCGAGCGCGCGCCGATCGACGCGCCCGTGCGGACCGTGACCCCGACGGCGTGCCAGTCGTCGGCGGACTTCAGGCTGCCGTCGGGGTTGACCGCCCGGGGGTAGTAGTCGTTGGTGAACACCACGGCGGGGCCGACGAACGCGCCGTCCTCCAGCACGGCCGGCTCGTAGACGAGCGCGTGGTTCTGGATCTTGCACCGGTCGCCGACGACCACGCCGGGCCCGATGTACGCGCCGCGGCCGACGATGCAGTCGGCGCCGACGCGAGCGTCCTCGCGGACCTGGGCCAGGTGCCAGATGCGGGTGCCGGCGCCGATGGTCGCGCGGGGGTCGACGTCGGCCGTGGCGGCCACGTTCGGGCGGGACTCGGGCACGGTGGGCTCCTGGTGGGTCGGCGGTGGTCGGCCGATTGTGGCGCGTCCTGGCGGCCCGGTCGATGGGCGGCTACGGCATCTGGGCGACAGTCCCTGTCAAGCCGGGTGATATCTGCGTCAGACCGCCCTCGATGCCCGAGATGTCCTTTATCGTCCGGTATCAGGAGGCCATCCCCGTGGCTCCACATCGGCGAGGGTGTGCTGGGCAGGCGCTCCCCGTTCGGAGCTCGACCTCGACTACGGAGCGCCCCATGAGATCCCGCACCTCCCCACGCCGCATCGTCGGACTCATCGCTGCCCTCGCGACTGCCGCGTCCCTGGTCGTCGTCGCGGCGAATCCCAGCGCGGCCGCCGACCCGTGCGTCGCCGGGGGGAATCCGATCGTGTGCGAGAACTCGAAACCAGGCACGGATCCGTCGGTCTGGGACATCACCGGCGCGGGCGACGACGAGATCCAAGGCTTCGCCACCGACATCTCGGTGAACGTGGGCAGTACGGTCCAGTTCAAGATCAAGACCGCCGCCAAGAAGTACAACATCGACATCTATCGGACCGGGTGGTACGGCGGCCTGGGCGCGCGCCTCATCACGTCGGTGACGCCGTCGGCCTCGCTGCCGCAGACTCAGCCGCAGTGTGTCTCCGACGCCACGACCGAGCTGTACGACTGTGGGAACTGGGCGGTCTCAGCGAGCTGGGCGGTGCCGACGACCGCGGTGTCCGGGGTGTACATCGCCAAGCTCACGGACCCGGCGACGGGCGACACGAGCCACATCATCTTCGTCGTGCGCAACGACGCGAGCACGTCCGACGTGGTCTTCCAGACGTCCGACCCGACGTGGCAGGCGTACAACACCTACGGCGGATCGGACTTCTACCAGGGGGCAGCCAACGGTCGCGCCTTCAAGATCAGCTACAACCGGCCGTTCGCCACCCGGTCGCACGAGGGTGGTCGTGACTTCTACTTCAGCTCCGAGTACGCGATGGTGCGCTTCCTGGAGAGCAACGGCTACAACGTGAGCTACATGGCCGGCGTGGACACCGACCGCCGTGGCGCACTCATCAAGAACCACAAGGTCTTCATGTCCGTCGGTCACGACGAGTACTGGTCGGGCGCCCAGCGCGCGAATGTCGAAGCTGCTCGGGACGCCGGCGTGAACCTCGCCTTCTTCAGCGGCAACGAGGTGTACTGGCGCACGCGATACGAGAACTCGGTCGCCGGAACGCCCACCTCGTACCGCACCCTCGTCTCGTACAAGGAGACCTGGGGCAACGCCAAGATCGATCCCAGCGCGGAGTGGACCGGAACGTGGAGGGACCCCCGCTTCGCCGCCACGAGCGCGGGGGCCGGTCGCCCGGAGAACGGGCTCACGGGAACGATGTACATGTCCAACTTCTCGGACCTGGCGGTCACGGTCTCGTCGGAGGAGGGCAAGTTCCGACTGTGGCGCAACACTTCGTTGACGTCTCTCGCGTCGGGCTCGACGGCGGCTCTCGCGCCGCACACGGTCGGCTACGAGTCCGACGAGGACATCGACAACGGGGCGCGACCGCCGGGGCTGGTGCGCCTCTCGACGACTACGGGTGCGGTCCCGCAGTACCTGCAGGACTTCGGCAACGTCGTGCTGCCTGGGAACACGACTCACCACTTGACCATGTACCGGGCCTCGAGCGGAGCGCTCGTGTTCTCGGCAGGCACGATCCAGTGGGCCTGGGGGCTCGACCAGGAGCATGACGGCGCGGGGGCGCCCGCCGACTCGCGGATGCAGCAGGCGACGGTCAACGTGCTTGCCGACATGAAGGCTCAGCCCGGAAGCCTGATCGCTGGGCTGGTTGCCGCGACGGCGTCCACGGACACCACGAAGCCGACCGTCAGCATCAGCTCGCCGGCGTCGGGTGCGGCGATCGCCAACGGCGCGACTGTGGCGCTGAGCGGCACTGCCGCCGACGTCGGTGGCCGCGTGGCCGGTGTCGAGGTGTCGACCGACGCCGGCGCTTCCTGGCACCCGGCCACGGGCACGACGGCATGGAGCTACACCTACGTGCAGGCCGGGCTCGGGTCGACCCCGGTTCAGGTCCGCGCCGTCGATGACAGCGCCAACATCGGTACCGCGGCAACCAGGTCGTTCTCCGTGGCGTGCCCCTGCTCGATCTACGGGTCGACGCTGCCGGCCGTTCCCGCAGTGAACGACCCGGGTGCTGTCGAGCTCGGTCTGAAGTGGACCCCCACGACCAGCGGATTCATCACGGGTGTGCGCTTCTACAAGGGGACCGGGAACACGGGTACCCACGTCGGATCGATCTGGAGCGCGTCCGGGACGCGACTCGCTTCCGTGACGTTCGCGAACGAGTCGGCCACCGGCTGGCAGACGGCGACGCTGTCCGGTGCGGTCGCGGTCACGGCCGGAACCTCGTACGTCGTCTCGTACAGCTCCCCGGCGGGCAACTACGCCGCAGAGGCGAACGCATTCTGGTATCGAGGTCGCTCGGCGCCACCGCTCCAGGTCAGCGGCGGGTTCGGGAGTTCGGGCTCAGGGACGTATGGCGGCATCGGTACGTTCCCGACGCAGACGTATCAGTCGACCCAGTACTACGTCGACGTCGTCTTCTCGACGGTCGACACGACACCGCTCACCATCGGTGGGCAGTCGCCGCTCGCGGGTGCGACCAGCGTGCCTGTCGGCACAGCACCGAGTGTGGTTCTGTCGAAGACGGTCGTCTCCGGCTCGGTCGCGATGACGCTCACTCCGCAGGGAGGCGCCGCCGTTGCAGGTGTCACGAGCTACGACCCCACCACCAGGCGTGCCAGCTTCACCCCGTCCTCGCCTCTCGCACGATCGACGACGTACACCGCGGCCGTCACTGCGACGGCGGACGGCTCGGGAATCTCCGGTCCCTCGTCATGGTCGTTCACCACCGCGGCCCCGGACCAGGTCGCCGGTGCGCGCACCGTGAGCCTGTACAACGACTCAGACGTGCCGGGGGTCCTCCAGGACGCCGACACCGCGGCCGTGACTCTGGGAACCCGGTTCGCGAGCAGCGTCGACGGCACCGTCACAGGCGTCCGCTTCTACAAGGGTCCGAACAACACCGGCACCCACACGGGCCAGCTCTGGGCCGCAGGAGGGACGACGCCGCTGGCGCAAGCGACGTTCACCAACGAGAGCACGACGGGTTGGCAGACTGTGACGTTCGCGTCGCCGGTGGCCATCACGAAGGACACGGACTACGTCGTGTCGTACCGGGCGCCGGCCGGCTCCTACTCGGCGACGATCAGTGCGTTCTCAGGCACGGGAGTGCAGCGTGCACCGCTGCGCACCGCACCCGACAGCGGCGCGTACACCTATGGCACCGGCTACCCGGCGTCGAGAAGCTCGACGAGCTACCTGGTCGACGTGGTGTTCGTGCAAGCCGCTCCCGCGCTCGCGGTCACCGCTCAGTCTCCGGCTCCGGCAGACCCGGGGGCATCGACGACGGCACCGATCTCGGCGACCTTCAACGTCGCCGTGAAGGCGAGCGCGACGCTGGCCGTCAAGGCCGGCACGACGTCGGTCTCCGGCACGGTGTCCCGGTCGGCCGACGCCTTGAAGCTCACATTCACGCCGTCGGCCGCGCTCGCGGCCACGACCACCTACACGGTGACAGCGAGCGGACTCGTCTCGACTGACGGGGTGTCGCTTGCCGACGTGGTCTGGTCGTTCACGACCGCTGGTGCGGACGGATGCCCGTGCACCCTCTTCGGTGGCCAGGTCCCCGCCTCCACCTCGGTGAACGACCCCTCCGCCGTGGAGCTGGGGACGTCGTTCGCGGCGACGGCGTCGGGGAATGTCACCGGCGTGCGCTTCTTCAAGGGAGCCGGAAACGGCGGTACGCACACCGGGTCGTTGTGGAGCTCGACGGGACAGCTGCTGCGCACCGTGACATTCACCGGAGAGTCGGCCACGGGATGGCAGACCGCCACGTTCTCGAGCCCCTACGAGGTCACGCCGGGGACTACCTACGTGATCTCGTATCTCGCCCCCCAGGGCCACTACGCGGCCACGTCCTCCGACTTCACCGTCGACCGGACGGTGGGTCCGCTGACGACTCCTGCGGCAGGCAACGGTCGCTACCGTTACGGCGCCACCGGTGGCTTCCCCACTGACACGTGGCAGCAGACGAACTACTTCGTGGACGTGGTGTTCTCGACCGCACCGCCGAGCCCGCCGACGGTGACCTCGCAGGCGCCCCCCGCCGGGGCCACCGGCATCTCGACGGTTGCCACGGTCGCGGCAACGCTGTCGAAGGCGCCGCCGACGGGCACACCCACCATCGCGCTCAGTACCCCCGGTGGACCGATCGCCGGGACGAGCTCGTACGATGCCGCGACGCTCAAGGTGTCCTTCGCCCCCAGCACCGCGCTGCCTTCGGGGACCCTGATCTCGGTGGCCACGAGTCTCGCGGGCGTGGCGGTGGCCGGGGGGGCGTGGACCTTCACGACCGCCGCGGCGGCGCCGAGCGCGGTCTCGCTCTGGGCGGACTCCGAGCTGCCGACCTACGACGCGTGGGACGACACCTCGGCGGTGATGGTGGGCACCCGCTTCACGGCCAGCGTGCCCGGCTCGGTGACGGCCATCCGATTCTTCAAGGGAGCGGCCAACACGGGCGTCCACACCGTGAGCCTCTGGGACGCCTCCGGCGCCAAGGTGTCCGAAGCGGCGTCGACCGCCGAGTCCGCCTCGGGCTGGCAGACAGTTCCGTTGCCGACTCCGGTCGTACTGACGCCTGGCCAGGTCTACACGGCGGCCAACTACTCGACGACGGGGCGGTACGCAGTGACCTCGAACGGCCTCGCCGCCACACGCACCGTGGGTCCCCTGTCGACGGTCGCGAACGGCGGCGCCTACGTGTACGGGACGACTTTCCCGGTCAACTCGACGCCGACCTTCTTCGGCATCGACCTCGTCTTCGTCCCCGGAGGCTGAGGGCTCCGACGGCCCGCGGCCGCCGAGCGTCGCCCCGCGACCTCGGCGGCCGTCGGCCTGCTCGGACGGGTGCCCGCCGTTCGGGTGTTCACCCGTCGCAGCGGGGTGAAAATGTCCGGTATCTACGGACATGCCCCCTCTCGGTGGTGACACTTGAGTCCACCGAGACGTAAGGGGAACGACATGACCGAGCAGCTGCGCGCGGCTGTGGTGGGGGCCGGGTACTGGGGACCCAACCTGGCTCGCAACTTCCGGACCAGCCCCGACTGGGACCTCGTCGCGGTGTGCGACCTGGACGCCGACCGCGCCCGCAAGGTCGTCGGGGCGCGCTCGACGGTGGACGTCATGACATCCCTGAGTGACCTGCTCGCCCGCGACGACGTCGACGCGATCGCGATCGCGACCCCGGCCCGGACGCACGCCCCGATCGCCCTCGCGGCGCTCGAGGCGGGCAAGCACGTGGTCGTCGAGAAGCCGATCGCGGACCACGGCGCCGGTGCCCGGACGATGGTCGCGCGCGCGGCCGAGCTCGACCGAGTGCTGATGGTCGACCACACCTTCTGCTACACGGCGCCGGTGCTCAAGATGCGCGAGCTGATCGCGGAGGGCCACCTCGGCGAGATCCTCTTCGTCGACTCGGTCCGGATCAACCTCGGCATCGTGCAGCCCGACGTGGACGTCTTCTGGGACCTGGCGCCGCACGACCTGTCGATCCTCGACTTCATCCTCCCCGGCGGCCTGGTCCCCTCGGGGGTCGCGGCGCAGGGCGCGGACCCGCTGGGCACCGGCCAGTCGTGCGTCGGCTACCTGACCCTCCCGCTGCCGGGCGGCGCGATCGCCCACGTGCACGTCAACTGGCTGAGCCCCACCAAGATCCGCCAGATGGTGGTCGGCGGGAGCAAGCGCACGCTGGTGTGGGACGACCTGTCGCCCCAGCAGCGGCTCACGGTCTACGACCGCGGCGTCGAGCTGGGCCAGCCGCTGCCCGACAAGACGACCGCCAACATCTCCTACCGGCTGGGCGACGCGTGGGCTCCTGCCCTGCCCGAGAAGGAGGCGCTGGGCGTCATGGTCGGCGAGTTCGCCGCGGCCATCCGCGAGGGCCGGGCGCCGCGCACCGACGGGCACGCCGGCCTGCGCGTCCTCGACGTCCTCGAGTCCGCCTCCCTCAGCCTGAACGACGGTGGTCGGCTGACCCCCGTCGCACCGTCGCTCGCACCCAGCCTGGAGACCGTCGCATGAGCACCATCCAGGGGGCCCGGGTCCTCGTCACCGGCGGGGCCGGCACCATCGGCTCGACCATCGTCGACCAGCTGGTCGACGCGGGCGCCGGCCACGTGGTCGTCCTCGACAACCTCGTCCGCGGCCGGCGCGAGAACCTCGCCGACGCGCTGGCGACCGGCAGGGTCGAGCTGGTCGAGGGCGACCTGCGCGACCGCGACCTCGTGCACGACGTGACGCACGGGCAGGACCTGGTGTTCCACCAGGCGGCGATCCGGATCACGCAGTGCGCCGAGGAGCCGCGCCTGGCTCTCGAGGTCCTGGTGGACGGCACGTTCACCGTGCTGGAGGCCGCCGCCGAGCACAAGGTGGACAAGGTGATCGCGGCGTCGAGCGCGTCGGTCTACGGGCTGGCCGAGCAGTTCCCGACGGGGGAGCGGCACCACCACCACAACAACGACACGTTCTACGGCGCCGCCAAGTCGTTCAACGAGGGCATGGTGCGCAGCTTCCGGGCGATGTACGGCCTCGACTACGTGCTGCTGCGCTACTTCAACGTCTACGGGCCGCGCATGGACGTGCACGGGCTCTACACCGAGGTGCTCGTGCGGTGGATGGAGCGCATCGCCGACGGCCAGCCGCCCCTCATCTTCGGCGACGGGCTGCAGACGATGGACTTCGTCGTGACCACCGACATCGCGCGGGCCAACCTGCTCGCTGCGAGCAGCGACGTGGTCGACGGCGTCTACAACATCGCCAGCGGGACCGAGACCAGCCTGCTCGAGCTGGCCCAGGCCCTGCTGCGGGCGATGGACTCCGACCTGTCCGTGGAGCACGGTCCGGACCGCGCGGTCAACGGCGTGACCCGACGCCTGGCCGACACCACGGCCGCCCGCGTGGACCTCGGGTTCGAGGCGGAGATCGGGCTCGAGGACGGGCTGCGGGCGCTCGTCGAGTGGTGGCGGCCGCTGCGCAGCGAGATCGCCGCCGGCCGCGCGCTGAGCCCCGCCGGGGCGCGCGCATGAGCCGCATCAACGTCATGCAGCCGTGGTTCGGCCCCGAGGAGATCGCCGCCGTCAGCGAGGTCATCGCGTCCGGCTGGGTGGCGCAGGGGCCGCGCGTCGCCGCGTTCGAGGCGGCCTTCGCCGAGGCGATGCAGGTCGAGCACGCCGTCGCCGCGTCGTCGTGCACGACCGCGCTGCACCTCGCGCTGATCGTGGCGGGCGTGCAGGCCGGTGACGACGTAGTCGTGCCGTCCTTCTCGTTCATCGCCACGTCGAACGCGCCCGTCTACGTCGGCGCACGGCCGGTCTTCGCGGACGTCGACCCCGTGACCGGCAACCTCACCGCCGCCTCGGTCGAGGCCGTGCTCACCGACGCGACGCGGGCCGTCGTCGTCGTGGACCAGGGCGGTGTCCCGGTGGACCTCGCCGCGATCCGCGCCGTGACCGACCCGCGCGGCATCGTGGTCATCGAGGACGCGGCGTGCGGCGCGGGCTCGACCTACCGCGGGCGGCCCGTCGGCGCGGGCGCGGACGTCGCCGCGTGGTCGTTCCACCCCCGCAAGATCGTGACCACGGGCGAGGGGGGCATGCTCACGACGCCGCACGCCGAGTGGGCGGAGCGGGCGCGCCGGCTGCGCGAGCACGCGATGAGCGTCTCCGCGGCGGCCCGGCACGCGAGCGTGCTCGCGCCGCCGGAGGAGTACCTCGAGGTGGGCTACAACTACCGGATGACGGACCTGCAGGCGGCCGTGGGCATCGTCCAGCTGGGCCGGCTGCCGGAGGTCGTCGCCCGCCGTCGCGAGATCGCGGCGACGTACTCCAAGCAGATCGCCGAGCTGCCGGGGCTGCGCGCCGTGGCGGACCCCGAGTGGGGTACCTGCAACTTCCAGTCGTTCTGGGTCGAGGTCGGCCCGGAGTTCCCGCTCGACCGCGACGGGCTGCTCGCCCACCTGGCCGACGCCGAGATCTCGGCGCGCCGCGGGATCATGGCGACGCACCGGCAGCCCGCGTACGCGCACGCCGCGCACGCGCCGCTGCCCGTCACGGAGCACCTCACCGACTCCACGCTGATCCTTCCCGTCTTCCACCAGATGTCGGAGTCCGAGCAGTCGCGCGTCGTCGACGCGCTGCGTTCGGCGGGTCGCTGACGTGGCCACGCCGCTGATCCTGGTCGCCGCGAGCGGCCTGGCCCGCGAGGTCCTGGCCCTGGTGCGCGCGCACGGCGGGTACGAGGTCGTGGGCTTCCTCGACGACGACGAGGCGCGGCACGGGACGATGCTCGACGGCGTCCCGGTGCTGGGCGGCCTGGCCGCGGTCGTCGACCACCCCGGGCCCGAGCTGCTCGTGTGCGCGGGACGGGGCGCGGTCCGGGAGCGGCTCGTCGAGCGGCTGGACGAGCTCGGCGTGGCCCCGATCCGGTTCGCGACGGTCGTGCACCCCGGCGTCGAGGTCCCGGCCGGCTGCGAGGTCGGCGCCGGGTCGATCGTCCTCGCCGGGGTCGTCCTGACCGCGGCCGTGGTGGTCGGCTCCCACGTGGTCGTCATGCCGAACGTCACGCTGACGCACGACTGCGTCCTGCAGGACTTCAGCACCGTCTGCGCCGGCGTCGCCCTCGGCGGCGGGGTCCTCGTCGGGCGCGGCGCCTACGTGGGCATGAGCGCCAGCGTCCGGGAGAACGTGCGCGTCGGCGCGGGCGCGGTGCTCGGCATGGGCGCCGCCCTGCTGGTGGACCAGCCGGACGGCTCGACGTGGGCCGGCGTGCCGGCCCGGCCGCTGGGAGCGCCGACGGGCTTCGCGCGGCACCGGATCGAACAGTGGCCCGCGACCGCGGAGACCGCTGACGCAGTCGACGAAGGAGCACGGGCATGACCACGATCCCGCTGGTGGACCTCGGGGCCCAGCAGGCCGAGATCGCCGAGGAGGTGCGCGCGGGCCTCGACGAGGTCTTCGCGGCCACGGCGTTCGTCGGCGGACCCGCCGTCGGCCGGTTCGAGGCCGCGTACGCCGCGTTCACGCAGGTCACGCACTGCGTCGGGGTGGCCAACGGCACGGACGCCCTCGAGCTCGCGCTGCGGGCCGTCGGCGTGCGCCCGGGCGGCGAGGTCATCGTCCCGGCCAACACGTTCATCGCGACCGCCGAGGCCGCGTCGAGGATCGGGGCCGTCCCGGTGCCCGTCGACGTGGACCCGGTCCACCTGCTCATCGACCCGGCCGCCGTCCGCGCGGCCGTCGGCCCGCGCACCGAGGCGATCGTCCCGGTGCACCTGTTCGGCCAGGTCGCGCCGGTCGAGGAGATCGGCAAGATCGCCGCCGACGCGGGCGTCCCGATGATCGAGGACGCCGCGCAGTCGCAGGGCGCGCTGCGGCACGGCCGTGCCGCGGGCTCGTTCGGGCTCGCCGCGGGCACCAGCTTCTACCCCGGGAAGAACCTCGGGGCCGCCGGGGACGCCGGCGCGGTGACGACGTCCGACGCCGCGGTCGCCCGCACCGTCCGGGTGCTGTCCGCCCACGGCTCGGCGCGCAAGTACGAGCACGAGGCCATCGGCATGAACTCGCGGCTCGACACCGTGCAGGCCGTCGTCCTCGAGGCGAAGCTGCGCCGGCTGGCCGGGTGGAACGACGCCCGCCGTGCCGCCGCCGCGCGGTACTCGGAGCTGCTCGCGGGCGTCGACGGCGTGCGGGTGCCCGTCAGCGCCGCCGGCAACGAGGACGTGTGGCACCTGTACGTCGTGCAGGTGGAGGAGCGCGACCGCGTGCTGCGCGCGCTCAACGACGCCGGCATCGGCGCGGGCATCCACTACCCGACGCCGGTGCACCTCACGGGCGCGTACGCCGGGCTCGGGCTGGGGGTCGGCGCGTTCCCGGTCGCCGAGGCCGCCGCCGGGCGCATCCTGTCCCTGCCGATGTTCCCGCACCTGACGCCGGCACAGCAGGGCCGGGTCGTCGAGGCGCTCTCTGCCGCTGTCCGGGAGAGGTAGCTCGGCACAGCTCGGCGTCGCTCTTGGCCCACCGTGGTGCGGGTGGAGCAATGGTGGGCACGCCTGTCGTCATGCGCGCCCGATCCGGGCGCTCGTCTCTGCCGCCGACTAGACCCGGGTGGCCTCAGGAGCGTCGTCCGGAAGTCGGTCCGGCCCGGCGCCGAGCAACGACAGTCGAGAGATCCTGGCGCGTACCCCCGACGGAATCGGGGCGAGCTCGAGCGCATCGCGGTACACGGGCGTGGCGACGAGGCGAACGAGCAGGATCTGAACCGTCACCATGACGAGTCCGACGACGGCACACTGCACGACCAGAGGTCCGGGTGTGACCTGGAGTGCGAGCCAACCCGCGGCGGAGGACGCGCCCGCACACACCACGACGGAGCCGAACTGGCGCGCAAGCGCCGGTGCGGCGATTCCGACGTGCCGCGAGACCAGGGCCCATCGGGCGATCGTCGCGGCGAGCGCCACGCCCACGAAGGCCCACGCGACAGCCGTGAGGCCGCTGTGCACCGCGACGGCGGTGGCACCGACGGTCACCACCTCGGTCACTATCGCGTAGCCGAACCACACGCCGGGCCGCCCCAGGGCATAGAACAGACTCTGGTCGACCATCGCGCCGAGTGTGAGCACGCCAGCCACGGCAAGGCCGCGTGTCACGGCGACCGCGGGATCCCACTGTGGCCCGAACAGCAGCGGCAGCACGACGGGGGCCGCGACGGCGACGAACGTCAGGACCGGGGACACCGTCAGGTACGTGAGGGCGGACGCCCGCATGTAGGCGCTGCGGAGTCGGTCGGGAGTGCTGCGAACCTGCGCCAGTACGACGGTGGAGACGGGAATGATCGCTGAGCCGCCGAGGTCTTGGGCGACTTGCACAAGCCGCTGGGCGATCGCGAGATAGCCGAGTCCCGTCACGCCCAGTGCAACTGCGACGATCGCGGTCTCGGCCCAGTTACGGGCCACGCCGAGGATGTCGACGGCGACGATCTTGTAGCCGAACCGCATCATTTCCGCGAAGCGCTCGCGCGAGAACTGAAGGCTGGGGAGCCAGCGCGCCGATATCCAGGCCGCACCGGTCTGGATGGCCGCCGCCGTCAAGGTCTGGGCAACGAGCGCCCAGACACCCGCGCCCGACAGGGCGAGAACGACCGCCACGACCTGTGCGGCGCCGGCGGCAATTGCTGACTGCATGGCGAGGCGCTTGAACGCGAGGTGTCTACGAAGCAGGGCCGACGGGACCGAGCCGCAGACGACGAGGGGCACGGAGAGAAGGAGAACCCGGAGCACCGGAGCTGCATCCGGCACGTTCAGCAGATCCACGATGGCCGGGACGGCTGCCGTCAGAGCGCCGCCGAGCACCACCGCTGCAATCAAGGAGAACCAGAAGCCTGTGCTCAGCGTGCGGCGATCCGGGTCCTCGACCTGCACGAGGTAGGTCGACAAGCCGAGGTCGGAGAGCAAGAGCACGAAGGGGACGACTGCGGAGGCGACCGCGACGACACCGAAGTCCTGCGGATCGAGCAACCGGGCGAGGATGGCGATCGTCACCAGCCCCGTCAGGCGCATGAGCCACTTCTGAGCCGTCATCCACAGGGCGCCTGACGCGGCCTTCTTGCCGAGTCCGGGCGACGTCGGCGCCGGCTCTCGCTGGGGGTCGTCCTGCAGTCCCAAGGTCGGTGCCTCCAGTAGCGACGCTCACGCGGATCCGGAGCCATCGTAGGCGTGGCCCCCAACTCATCCCTCAGCGGTGGCGCAACGTCACCCGCACGCACAAGGGTGATTTTCGGGACATTCCGCACTGCGCCGTCGTCGGGCCGGTGACACTGGTGTGCCCGGAGGGAGGAACCGCATCGTGAGGGTCTTGTGCATCTGCGTCGTCCGCGACGAGGTCGACGTCATCGCCCAGTCGCTGACAGCCGCGCTGGCGTGGGCCGACCGTATCGGTGTGCTCGACAACGGCAGTGTCGACGGGACAGCGGAGGTCGTTCGGGACCTGGCCGAGCGGGACGACCGCATCCTCTACCTCGGTTCGGACGCTCGACCCTTCGGGGACGACATCCGCATCGGGATCTTCGAGGCTCTGCGTCGAGAGGCGCGCGACGGCGACTGGTGGTGCCGCCTCGACGCCGACGAGTTCTACGTGGGTGACCCGCGTGTCCAGCTGGCCCGGGTCGCTCAGGACGAGCACAGCGTCTGGACCGCCAGCCTGAACTACTACTTCACGGATCGCGACCTTGCGCGCCACCTCGCGGAGCCGGGCTTCTACGACAGTCCCGATGTGCCGATCACCGACAAGCTGCGTCACTACATGAACTACTGGTCGGAGCCGCGCTTCTTCCGCCACACCTCAGGGCTGACCTGGCGGCCGGGCGACGGCGGGTTCCCGCGTGCGATCTGGTCGCGGCCGGCAAGTACCGAACGGGTGCTCGTCCGTCACTTTCCCTACCGGTCGCCCGCGCAGATCGACAAGCGTCTCGCCACCCGCGCACGCGACGCGGAGACCAGTGTCACCTTCGAGCACGAGAATGGTTCAGCGTGGGTGCAGGCGGTCGTCGACTTTCGTTCGGATCCCGGTACTTTCGCGCACCCCGCGGAACGCGTCACGCAGACATGGCGCGATCGAGTCGTCCCGGCAGAGGTGCTGGACTATGACGACCACGACGGACGGTTCGTCATCAACGACCAGTTGATGCCGCCGATCCCGGCGCCGCGCAGGATGCTGCCCCGCCCACTCGCTCGAGTTCAGCGAGCTGTCGCTCGAGTGGGTCGCACCGACCGGAGCGGGTTCTAGTGTCGACGCGAGACCGCACCTTCACCGTCGTCATCCCTTGCTACAACTACGCGCGCTTTCTTCCCGACGCTGTGCGCAGCGCCCTGGAGCAGCCGGACGTCGACGTTGAGGTGATCATCGTCGACGACGCGTCGTCGGACGACAGTCTCCAGGTCGCCAGCGGGCTCGCGGCCCTGGACCGACGCGTCACTGTGATCGCCAACGGAGTCAACCGAGGTCACATCGCGACGTACAACGTCGGGCTCTCGCGCGCACAGGGCACCTTTCTCGTCCTGCTGTCGGCTGACGACGCGCTGGCGCCGGGGGCACTCTCGCGGGCGGCGGCCGTCTTCGAGCGGCACCCAGGGACAGCGCTCGTGTACGGCTACACCGAGTCCTTCGTCGATGATCTGCCGGCCGTCGATCCCCGATGGAGCCCGTCCCACTGGTCAGGCGAGGAGTGGGTCCGACTCGTCGTGCGCCGGGGGCGGAACCTCCTGCGCAGCCCAGAGGCGATCGTTCGGCGCTCGGTGCACGAGCAGGTGGGCGGCTACGACCCCTCGCTGCCGCACGCTGCGGACATGGCGATGTGGCTCGAGCTCGCCGCGCGCGGCGACGTCGGTCGGGTCAACGGCACGACCCAGGCCTTCTATCGTGTCCACGGGTCGAACATGCACATGCTCACGTTCGCGGGCCCGGTCCGTGACCTGGGAGACCGGCTCGAGGTCTTCGACCGGTTCTTCAAGGGGACCGGGAGCACGTATGCCGACGCGCCGCGACTCCTGGCGCAGGCCCGCGAGCGTGTCAGCGTCGATGCCCTGTGGCAGGCGGCCCTTGCGCTGGACCGCAACGTGGGGGACGCCTCGGCCGTCGAGCGACTCCGCGAGATCGCGCTCGAAGCCGACCCGGAGGCGACGAGGTCACCTTTGTGGTGGGTGTCCCACCCGGAGGACGACTGGCGTGCAGCCCGCTCGACGGTGGCTCGAAGGGTCTATGCAGAGATGTGGCGTTATCGCTCTCGCCGTTGGCGGAGGTCGGGAACATGACGAACGACACGCGCCGCGCGGGAGGGCTATGAGCGAGGGCTGGCTTCACACGTTCGTCGAGACCCACGCGCTCGACCCCTCCTGGAGGCGCGTCATCAGCGCACTCGACCGCCGCCATCTCCGTCCGATGGCGAGCGGGCCCGCTCGGGCAGGAGCCAGGGGGGCGCCGGCGCGTGTCTCGGTCGTCATCCCCTGCTTCAACTACGGGCGCTACCTTCCTGCGGCGGTCGCGAGCGCACTCGACCAAGACGGTGTCGATGTCGAGGTGCTGGTGGTGGACGACGCGTCGACGGACGGCAGCGGTGAGGTCGCCGACTCGCTGGCTGCTGCCGACGCGCGGGTCCGAGTCCTGCACAACGACGCCAACTCGGGACACGTCGTCACGTTCAACAACGGTCTCGCCGCCGTCACGGGGGAGTTCGTCGTTCGGTTGGACGCCGACGACCTTCTGACGCCGGGGTGTCTCGAACGGGCTGTCGCGCTGTTTCGTGCCGTGCCGTCGGTCGGGCTCGTCTACGGTCATCCCCGGCACTTCCTGGACGACGACGTGCCGCCAGCACGAGAGCGCGAGCTGACCTGGACCGTGTGGCACGGCGTCGACTGGTTCGGCGAGCGCTGTCGGACGGGCGTCAACTGCATCACGACCCCGGAGGCCATGGTCCGCCGGTCGGTGATCGACGACATCGGGCCTCTCAACACCGAGCTGCGGTTCGCGCAGGACATGGAGATGTGGTGCCGCGTCGCCACCGTCTCCGACGTCGGTCATGTGGCCGGGGCCGACCAAGCGCTGCACCGGGACCACGCCGGGAGCATGAGTGTCACCGACGGTGCCCCCCTCCTGGTGGACCTTGAAGAGCGCGCGACGGTGTTCAGGGTGGTCGGCGAGTCGATGGGCGAGCGGGTGCCGGCCATCGTGCCGATGGTTGCGAAGGCGAGGTCGGCCCTCGCCACCGAGGCGCTCCGAGCGGCCCAGCACCTCATCGACAGGCACCGTGCGGAGCCTGGGGTGGTCGAGGACCTGCTCGAGTTCGCGCGAGACCTCCATCCGAGCTCGAGGACGAGCGCGAAGGCGAGCGTGGTCACGGACTCGTTCGGCCGTGCGGAGACCGCGCTCGCGCGCGCTGCGGGGGTCGTGCGAGCGGCTTCTCACCGCGTCGGATACGAAGCAGCATTCCTCCGCTGGACAGTCAGAGGGCTGTAGGGCGCGTGGACCAGACACGAGGTAGGCGATGATCCAGATCGCAGGGCGGCTCGGCGAGGCGACCCGCGTGATCCGAGAGACCGGGCCGAGTGGGCTCTACAAGCGCACGGTCAGGCGCTTGTACCGCTCGTCGGGTGCCTCCGGTCTCGAGTTCGGGCTGCTTCCCGGAGATATCGCTGACTCCACCCAGGTCCGGTGGCTCACACCCGCACAACGCCCGGCGCCCGGAGCTCCGATCCACGTGTGCTGGGTGACCTCACCACCGGCCCCCGGTTCCGGAGGGCATACGACCCTCTTCCGGATGGCGGAAGAGCTGGTGAAGGCGGGACACCGATGCACCATCGTGTTCTACGACGTCTTCGGCGGGACCTTCGAACGTCACGAGCGTGCGCTTCGCATCGGGTGGCCGTGGCTTCACGCCGACGCGGTGGAGCTCGGCGACCATCTCCCCCCGGCGGACGCCTACGTCGCGACATCGTGGGAGACGGCGCACGCCATCGCCTCGCGGGGCGACGACGCCGGCCGGCGCCTGTACTTCGTGCAGGACTTCGAGCCGTACTTCTATGGTCACGGCTCCCAGTACGTCCTGGCGGAGGACACCTACCGGTTCGGCTTCCGGACGATCACGGTCGGGCGCATGCTTGCGGAGATGTTGCAGAAGGACTTCGGGGTGAGGGCCGAGGTCGCGGAGTTCGGCTGCGACACGGACGTCTACTCGTTCAGGAATCGCGGCGAGCGAGAGGGTGTCGTGTTCTATGCGCGTCCTGAGGTCGCGCGTCGTGGCTACGAGGTGGGGATGCTCGCTCTGGAGGAGTTCCACCGCCGGCACCCCGAGCAGCCGATCCACCTGTTCGGCGGAAGCCCTACCGGTCTGCGGGTACCTGTCGTCCAGCATGGCCGGATGACGCCCGCTCAGCTGGCCGCCCTCTACAACCAGTGCATCACGGGCTTGGCTCTCTCCTTCACGAATGTCTCGCTGGTGCCTATCGAGATGATCGCGTGTGGTGCGATCCCCGTCGTCAACGACTCGGCTGCCGCGCGGCCCGGACTGACCAGTCACTATGCCCGGTGGTCGCAACCGACCCCGGTGGCGCTCGCAGCCGCCCTCAGCTCGATCGTCGAGCACGCAGACGTCGCCGGACATGCTGCTGAGGCTGCCGCCAGCGTGGCTGGTGCGAGCTGGAGTGACGCGGCGGCGACGGTCAGGTCCGTAGTCGAGCAGGAGGTCTACGGTGGCTCGTGAGCCTGCGGCGGCGGGCGATCGCACCAGGATGGGCGGCCTGTGAGCCCGTCGAGCCTCAACGTCGTCGTCGTCGCTTTCAACAGCGCTCAAGTTCTCCCTGGGCTCCTGGCGTCCCTCCCCGACGGCCTGGCGGGACTGGACTGGCACCTGGTGGTCGTCGACAACGCGTCCTCTGACGACTCGGTCGACGTCGTGCGCAGGCTCGCGCCTGACGCCACGGTTGTCGCGACCGGCCGAAACGGCGGCTACGCGGCGGGTGTCAACGCAGGCGTCGCTGCAGGTCCACCCTGCGAAGCCGTCCTCGTGCTCAATCCGGACGTCCGGCTCGACCCGGAGTGCGCTCCTCGACTCCTGCGGGCACTCCGGTCCTCGGGCGCGGGCCTGGCCGTTCCTCGGCTGCGCGATGCACGTGGCGAGCTCATTCCGTCGATGCGTCGTGAGCCGAGCCTGGTCAGGGCGGCGGCAGACGCGCTGATCGGGGCTGAGCGTGCCGGACGGATCGGCACGCTGGGGGAGGTGATCACGGATGCAGGCCGCTACGAGGCGGACACGTGGACCGATTGGGCCGAGGGCTCCACGCTCCTCGTGAGCCACGAGTGTCTGACGGCGTGCGGTCCGTGGGACGAGACGTTCTTCCTCTATTCCGAGGAGACGGAGTTCGCTCTTCGTGCGCGGGACAGAGGGTTCCGCACGCGATACGTGGCCGTTGCGGGCGCCGTGCACCTCGAGGGGGACTCGGCGGCGTCACCCAGGCTGTGGCCGCTGGTCGTCGCGAATCGGTTGGTCCTCTTTCGCCGTCGTCACGGGCCCGTGGCGACGTCGGCGTTCTGGGTGCTCCTCGTGATTCGGGAGGGCTCGCGCGCACTTCTTGGGCGCGACACCAGTCGCGCCGCGCTCCGCGGACTTTTCCGACCCCGCTGGCTCTGGTCGCCCAAGGGCCCGCAGGCACTCGTCTGGTCCGCGCCCGCATGACCGACGGGCCAGACCCGACGAACCGTGCGCTAGCGGACCCTTTTCACGAGCCCCCTGGCGGTTGCCGTCAGCCTCGCCGAGATACGTCGGGCGTCCGCTACCGTCTCCCGGAAGCTCTCGGCGGTGTCGTCCGACCGCACGCTGAATCGTGGCTGGAGCCACGCACGCTCTCGGGCGAGACGCCGGTCCGAGGTGTACACCCGGCGATAGCCCGCCCGGCGGAGCTGGGAGAGCGCCACGCGGTCGTACCTGCCCAGCGGCAGTGCCGCGTCGTCCACTGGGCCTCCGACGACCTCCGCGATCCGTGCGCGGGCGGCCACGAGCTCACGATGCCGCGCGGCCTCGTCGAGATGCCGCCAGGGGACGTGGTCCATGCCGTGGGTGCCCACGGTCATCCCTTCCGCCACGAGCCTCCTGACATCTGCTGACGACAACGACCCAGGAACGTCCAGTCTGCCGGCGAGCACGAAGAACGATGCAGTGAGACCCCGCTCGCGAAGCGCCGGGAGGGCGATCTCGATGTCGGATGCGCAGCCGTCATCGAAGCTCACGGCAGCATCGGGCCGACCACCGATGTCGTCGAGGATCGCCAGAAAGGTCGACCGGGGAACCCAGTACGCCGCGTCGGCGGCGGGGATCGCTGGACCCGCATCGCCGATCCCATGGAAGCAGACGTTGAGCCGACGCGAGTCAGGCAACCCGTCCTCCGGCGCTCTCTCGCGACGAGTCGTCCCGCAGCCACGAGTCGGACGAGAGGCTGCGCGCACGCACGGCTGCGGCCACCGTGATGACGACATAGACCACGGCGGCTACCGCGAGTGACGGCTCACGCAGGACGACGTCCCGAAGCCAGCTGGTCCTGTCGGACTGCCTGATGGCGACGTCGACCTTGCCCTCAGCGGCCGCCTTCCGCAGAAGTGCGTTGCCACGCCGCACGCGTGCGAGTCTGCGGACCAGGTCCCGTGTACGCATCGGTGTCTCGACCGTCGTCGACACGGACGAGAGGATGCGCTTCTCATCGGACGAGAACAGCGAGTCCAGGTAGAGGTCGTCTGCGATCAAGCGAGGGAACGTCCCGAACCGTTGGCGACCGGCATCGGACAAGGCGATCATGCCCCGACCGTAGAGGCCGTTACGGGCGGCAGGAAGGCGGGACTGGATCGCATAGTAGGAGCGGACGGCCCACGGCCTCCCGGTCAGGACCAGGTGACGGCCCGGTGCCGCCGCGAGAACCGCGCCGGACGAGTCCGAACCCGGACGGAATGCGGAGCAGACCTCCCTGAGGGTGTGAGCATCCGTCATGATGTCGGCATCGAGGTACACGCGTGGGTAGCTGCTCGTCGCGGCGTCGCCCGCGTCGAGTGCGCCCGCCTTCCCAGGCTCCGCGAGATCGATGACGGCGACGCCCCTGGCGCGTGCGACCGCGGCCGTGGTGTCGGTGCAGCCGTTGGCGACGACCACGATCTCGAACTCCCCGTGCACAGCGCCGGCGAGCAGGGCATCGAGGTTCGCTCCGATGGAGCTGGCCTCGTTGTGTGCGGGGATCACGATGCTCGTCATCGCCGGTGCGCCAGCTCGTCCGCGCGGTTCATGGGTGCTCCCTGAGTGTCCTGTGGGCTTCTGTACGCGGACCACGGCACACGTTGCCCGAGCCCACCGCACAAGGCAAGGACGAGATTCTCGTGCGTCGCTCGGGCGCCGAGCGCTCGCGGCTCAGGGGAGTACCCAGACAGTCCGTTATCGCCGCGAGTGTCAGGACCGCGCCCGTGCGCGTTCCTCAGGGTGCCCGGCTGCCGTCGCTGAGCACCCCCGACTGATCGCCGTGAGCGCGCGGTACCGGAAGCTCGACGGGATCCTGAGAGGCATGTCGCGGTTCGGCCCTGCCCGACGGCGGCCACCAGTCGGGAGGGGGAAGCTGGCTCCGCCCGCGCACGGCCAGCAGTGCGCCGGAGATGCCGAGCGTCAGGAGCATCGTCCCCATCATCATGGGGAACCCGAAACCGTCGAAGAACGCGAGGGAGACGGAGCCCGCGGCGATCCCGGCCGCGAGCGACAGCGCCAGGTCGCGCGAGCGCTCGTCGATCCACAGGCGACGGCGCCGCAGAAGCAGCCAGATCGCGGTGACCGGTATCGCGACGAAGGCGATCGTCCCGACGATCCCCACGCTGACCAGTAGCCCCAGGTAGGCGTTGTCGAAGACCCGATACTTCGGAAGGAACGTCCCGAGCCCGTGGCCGAAGAAGGGCCACCGCTCGACGAACTGGACCGCGATGGCGTAGCTGTCGGTGCGTGACGCGATCGACGGGTCGTCCTTGGCGCCGACGAACATGTTGCGAACCGACCGGAAGAGCGGCGGCAGCGCTAGGCACATGAGGACGAGAACGACCACCGACGTCGGGCCGACGACCATCCGGAGCCTTCGCGGCCAGCCCAGGAGCAGCACCACCAGGACGACGACGAGTCCGATGTACGCCGAGCGGGATCCTGAGAGCCCGAGTGCGACGAAGATCGTCGCCGCCGGGAACCACCTCCGGAACCTGCCGAGTCCGTGCGAGTGCAGGGCCACGTGGAGCGCGATCGGCAGCAGGATGGTGAGCAACGCGCCGAACTCGATCGGGTGGGTTGCCGTCCCCGCGACCCGGATCAACCCGTTCCGGAAGTTGGTCCCGCTCTCGTAGGACGCCGTGAGCCCAGGGATCGCGATGCGGTCGACCAGAGACTGACGCGTGACGTACTGCGCGATACCCAGAGTTGCCATGAGCCCACCGGCGAGGGCGAAGCGCCGGACGATCGTCTCGATGTCGACGCCCCGCACGAGCCCGTCGTGCGCGACCAGCAGGACACCGGTCATCGACAACGTCGAGAGCAGCGCGACGTTGGCCTGGCTGGCCTCGTCGGACTCGATCGGTCGCATCATCGCGAAGACGTAGCTGACGCCGACGACGAGCAGGAAGCACACGAGGGCTAGTCGGATGGGCCGGCGTTCCCCGGACTCGCTCGACGTGCGCCACAGCTGGGCGAGGAACCAGATGAATGCGCAGCTCAGCCCGAAGAGCAGGGAGGGGGCTCCAGCGCTTCCGAGCGCGTGGACCGTCAGTCTGGTGGGGATCCCCAGCAGCAGGACGAGGTAGACCGTGACGAGGGTGAGAATGCCCGCACGATGGATCGGCTGCGGTCGCGGAGTCGGCACCGATCAGCGCCTATCGGCGTTGTGGAGCTGGGGCCGTCTGTTGTGCCCACTGCGCGCTCAACGGTTCGGCTGGCGTCGGCTCGTCGGCGGCGGTGGTGCTGGAAGCGCCGCGCGCTTCGCCTGGCGTCGAACGTCGCCGTCCGGAGCGGCGGGACGCACGACGCACGAGGAGGCTGTCCAGGGCGACGGCGCCGGCGAACGCGAGCACGAGCCCAGCCCCACCCGCAAGGATCGCAGCGCGGAGAGTCGACCCTCTGACGATCGTCGCCCGTTCGTCGATCGTCAGGGGCACGGCTCGGACCCGGGACTCCTGGGGCGCGTCGACGTTGTCCTGGAGCGTCTGCAGCGCATCCGGGAGGAGCTCAACCGCTCCTCGGAGAGATGAGATCGCCCCGTCGGGTGTGGGCGCCTCGGTGGTGAACACGACGAGCGGTCCGCGCGACAGGGGGTCGACCTGCACCGTGAAGAGTGCCCCGGGGAAGTCCTCGCCGAACTTCTGCTGCACGTCGGAGGCGGAGAGGTAGGCGACCGCGAGCGAGGCTGGCTGCTCGAGCCCGCCGAGCTGGAGCAACGGGTTCGTGCCCTCCTTCACGTCAGCCTGCGGAGGGAGGAGCAACATGCTGCCGGCCGCACTGTAGCTCGGGGGCACGAACTGGAGCGCGGCCACGACGAGCGCGCCACCGACCAGCACCCCTGCGACGACGACGTACCACCGCCGCAGGAGCGACGCCATGACTGCGGTGAGGTCCACGTGCTCCCTGCTCGATCGGTGGTCCTGAGACCGTGCAACGGATGTACACCGGGGCTGTCCGGCGGCATTCCCAGGCTAACCGTTCGAGTGTTGGGCGATCTGCGTGCACGCGGAAGTTCGCCCGGTCCGTCACTCTTTCTCCACGCTCTCACCAGCGCCGATGCGCGCGCGTCTCTGCGAGAATCGAGCCGGGAGGCATCGGTGAGCATCTGGGACGTGCTGCAGGCGTTCGTACGTCGGTGGTACGTCTTGATGCTCGTGGTTGCTCTCGCGCTCGGCGCAAGCTACGTCGTCAAGCAGAGTCGGGGCGTCTACTGGTCGCGCGCGGAGGTCACGTTTCTCGCGCCGACGAGCTCGAACAACCCCAACGCCCTGCAGACGACCTCGACCGATCTGGTGATCACCGCGGGAATCGTCGCGAAGCGCATCAACGGGAACCTCACCTGGAACAAGGTGTCCGATCCCGCCGCCACGATCGTCGGCGAGGGCGTGTACGACGGGTGGATCGTGCGACTGCCGGACAACGGCGGTCAGTGGAGCCGCTACTACCCCCGGCAGGTGCTCGTCGTCGAGGTGAGCGGGCCCACCGAGGACGCTGTACGCGCACGGCAGCAGGACCTGTTCCAGCGGATCGCCGCCGAGCTGGCCGACATGCAGCAGGGCGTCGCTGCGGGCGACCTCATCACGACCACCGTCGTGCCGGATCCCCCCAACGTCTATTACATGTCGGGGAGCAAGACCAAAGCGATCGCGATGATCTGGCTGATCGCCGCGGGCGGCGCCACGGCAGCCGTCGTGGAGCTCGAACGCCGTCGGTCGCGACGACTCGACTCGGAGGGAACGACCCTCCCGTCGATACGCGCACGGCAACCGGCGTCCCGCTGAGGGAGGGCGAGCAACGAGCGAGGGCCTCCGGTGTGTGCATGTGAATCACTCCACGCACCGGAGGCTCTCGCTCGCGACTGTCGCGCTACAAGCCTGTGGCGAACGCGCCTAGAGGCGCTGCCCCGCCTTGGGCCCGTCGTACCAGTAGTTGTTGGTGACCGTCACTGCGGGTGAGTCCACCGAGGTCATCGGCCCGAACGCGCCGCTCTGGGGATGGATGACCGTGGTGAAGTAGTTGCCCGAGATGGAGATGTCGGACACCTTGGCAAGGTCGTCGGTCCCCCGCTGGTAGCCGCCGTAGATCGCGTACGAACCGCCTCCGACCAGGTTGCCGCTGATCGTGACACGGCGCATCGAGTCGGCCGAGCCCGTGGAGAGGATGATCGCGGACGTCGCGCCCTCACCGACGATGATCGTGTTGTGCAGGATCTTGGTGTCGTCCGAGCCGAGTGACTGGATCCCGTCGTTGTGCGAGTCCGCGGTGACGACGAGGTCGTGGATGTAGGTGTCCTGGACCGTCACGTTGTCGCCGACCTTGAGGCCGTCGACCGTCCCGTGGATGTTGACGCGCGTCATGGTGAAGTTGTGTCCACCCACGGCGGAGTCGTTCGCGGTGTTGCCCATGCCGTCGAACTCGCTGTCGACGATCTGCAGGTTCTTGGCGCCGCCGTCGTTCAGGATCAGCCAGAAGCCCTCTGCCTTGATCTTCGAGTTCCGGATCGTCACGTTGTCAGCGCCAGGCGCGATGACGAGGGTCGTCGTGATGAGCTTGCCGTCGATCACGGTGCCGGGCTGGGTGATCCGCGAGGGGCCCGTGTACGGAGTGAGTGCGACGCCTGCCGGAACGCCGGTCGTCGATGCGCTCGGGAAGCCGTTGCTCGCGGGCGGGGTCGTCGGCGACGTCGTGGGGGTCGGCGTCGGGGTGGCCGTCGGCTTCGGGGTAGCCGTCGGGGTGGCGGTCGGCTTGGGGGTGGCCGTCGGCGTCGCGGTCGGGGTCGGCGTCTGGGTGGCCGTCGGCGTCGGGACCGGCGTCTTGGTCGGCGTCGAGGACGGGGTCTGCGACGGCGTGGCCGTCGGCGTGCCGGCGTCACCCGTCGACGGGGCGAAGACCGGGTCGACCCAGTACTGGCTGCGGTTCCAGGTCTTGGTGGGGAACGCGCTGCTCTTGCCGTACGAGTAGACGCCCGAGCTGCCGCGCGGCACCGCGAGCAGGTCCGTGGTGGAGCCGGACCAGAACTGCTGCGCCTGGAAGTAGCGGCCCTTCGGGGCGAGGTAGGACGCGACGTAGCTCGAGGACGCCTTGAGGTTCACGGGCTTGTCGAAGTAGGCCGTCTGCCAGCCCTTGGTGGTCTCGCCGGTGAACGTCACGGACGCGAGGCGCTTGCCGGTGCCGTCCCAGAGGTTCCCGACGTGGGTGCCCGTGTTCTCGGCGGTCTTGTAGAAGCGGACCCCGAGGACGATGCCGTCCTTCGTCGGGGTGAACGGCGTGCCCAGCTCGACACTGTCGGTGTCGCTGTCCACCGCGCCGGTCGAGGGGGCGGCGTCGCCCCAGACCGTGACCTTGCCACTGATCGCCTGTGCCGCCTGCGCGGCAGTGAGGGTGGCGCCGGAGCTGGCGATGCTGAGGGTGACCCCAGCCACCGCTGCTGCTGCGACGGTGGCGACGACTCGCGCCAGGGTCGCGCGCCGCATGGGCGCTCGGTGCGTTCTCGTACGGTTCACGTGGTGTGTCTCCCAACCCATCGCGGCGCCGCCGGGAGGTCTGGATCGACCGATGTCCCATGTCTCCGTGCGGAGGGGCGCCGTTTGTCACTTTCAGATAACGAAGCGGCCCTCATGCTGGCATGGGTGAACTTACCGACAAACCTTCACCCGGACGGAGCAATCGGAATTATCCTCGGATCCCTCCCTGAACTGGGCGAATGTCCAACGAAACTCGATCCGAGATTTGTCTCATGATGTGAGACGAACTGAGGCGGTTGCCCCATGAAACCGGGCATCTCCGGACATCCTTCGCCCGGTCGGGTGACACCCCCGACGGGCCCTGCGGGCGATGACATGCCCGGGTTGACATGGCAGGCTGCACGACCGTGACGCCCCCGGTCCGCATCACCCCCGTCGACGACGAGAACCTGCTCGAGGTCGCCCGGTTCCTGCACGAGAACCTCAACGGCGGCCTGTCGGTCGAGGGCTGGGCGCGGGCGCTCGTCCCCCCGTGGCAGACGGCCGAGCCCACGCACGGGTTCTGCCTGCAGGAGGACGGGCGGCTGGTCGGTGTCTACGCCGCCTTCTACTCGGAGCGGGTGATCGGCGGCCGGCAGCGGCGGGTGTGCAACCTGGCGGCCTGGTGCGTGCTGGACGGCCACGGGGCCCAGGGCCTGCGCCTGCTGCGGGCGCTGCTCGCGTCGGGGGCCGACGTGTTCACCGACCTGTCGCCCAGCGGCTCGGTGGTGCCGATCGACCTCCGGCTCGGGTTCCAGCCGCTCGACACGACGACCGACGTGCGTCCCAACCTGCCGTTCTGGCGTCCGCGGGTGCGGCTCGTCCGCGACGAGCGCCGCATCGCGGGCCTGCTCACCGGCCGGGACGCCGAGATCTTCCGCGACCACGCCGGCGCCGCCGCGGTCTCGCACGTGGTCCTGCTCGTCGGTGGGATGCCCTGCTACGTCATGTACCGGCGGGTGCGCCGCAAGCGGATGCCGCTGTTCGCCGCGCTGGTCCACGTGGGGGACGCGGCCCTGTTCGCCCGCGGCGTCGGGCGGCTGGGCGCGCACCTGCTCGTGCGGGGCATGCCGGTGCTGCTCGCCGAGCGCCGCGTGGTCGGCGGGCCGGTCGGGTTCTCGAGGACCGTGCAGGGCCGCCCGAAGCTCTTCCGCGGGGCCGACGTCGAGGCCGCGGACATCGACGACCTGTACAGCGAGATCACCTGCGTGACGTGGTGACTTCACCCCATGTGTCCGGGATCTGCCCCACGGCGGTCGTTACGCTGACGCCGTGGCGACGGTCTGGCACGAGCTCCTCGAATCGCGGTCGCAGACGGCCGCCGACGCTCCTGCGCTCTCCTTCAAGACGGAGACGCTGAGCTACGGGGAGCTGTGGGCCGCGGCGCGGCGCTGCGGATCGGCGTTCGCCGGCCTCGGCATCGCGCGCGAGGACCGCGTCGCCGTCTTCCTCGAGAAGCGCCCCGAGACCGTCACGGCGTTCCTCGGCGCGTCGGTGGCGGGCGGCGCCTTCGTCCCCGTGAACCCCCTGCTCAAGCCCCAGCAGGTCGCGCACATCCTCACCGACTCGGGCGCCCGGGTGCTGGTGACGTCCGCGCCGCGGCTCGACCTGCTGGCCGAGGTGCTGGCGCAGTGCCAGGACCTCGAGCACGTCGTCGTGGTCGACGGCTCGGCCGCTCCGACCGGCACCGCCGCCGCCGTGCACGGGTGGACCGAGCTGATGCGGGACGCGGCCACCGAGCCCCCGCCGCCCGGCATCGACGTCGACGTGGCCGCGATCCTCTACACGTCGGGCAGCACCGGGCTGCCCAAGGGCGTGGTGCTGAGCCACCGCAACCTCGTCGTCGGCGCCCAGAGCGTCAGCCAGTACCTCGAGAACACCGCCGACGACGTCATCCTGTCGGTCCTTCCGCTGAGCTTCGACGCGGGCCTCTCGCAGGTCACCACCGCCCTGTCCGTGGGCGCGCACGTGGTCCTGCTCAACTACCTCGTCCCCGCCGACGTGCCGCGCGCCTGCGCCCGCTGGAAGGTCACGGGCCTGACCTGCGTGCCGCCGCTGTGGATCCAGATCTCGGCCCTCGAGTGGCCCGACGACGCGCGGACGTCGCTGCGGTACTTCGCCAACACGGGCGGCCGGATGCCCAAGACGATCCTCGACCGGCTGCGCGCGCTGTTCCCGGACGCGCGGCCCTACCTCATGTACGGCCTGACCGAGGCGTTCCGCTCGACGTACCTCGACCCGGCCGAGGTCGACCGCCGCCCGGACTCGATCGGCAAGGCCATCCCCAACGCCGAGATCCTGGTGGTCCGGCCCGACGGCACGCGCTGCGACCCGGGGGAGCCGGGCGAGCTGGTGCACCGCGGCGCGCTGGTGTCGCTGGGCTACTGGGGCGACCCCGAGCGCACGGCCCAGCGGTTCCGGCCCGTGCCGGGTCCGACCACGGGCCACCGGCTGCCCGAGCTCGCGGTGTGGTCGGGCGACACGGTCGTGGCGGACGAGGACGGCTTCCTGTACTTCGTCGGGCGTGCCGACGAGATGATCAAGACGTCCGGGTACCGGGTCAGCCCCACCGAGGTCGAGGAGGCCGCCCTGCGGACGGAGCTCGCGGTCGACGCGGTCGCGTTCGGGGCCGACGACCCGCGGCTCGGCCAGCGCATCGTGCTCGTGGTCGCCCCCGCGGCCGGCGGCACGCTCGACCCCGACGCGCTCCTCGCAGCCCTGCGCAGCGCGCTGCCGGGCTTCATGGTCCCCGCCGAGATCGTCGTCCGCGACGCCGTGCCCCGGTCGCCGAACGGCAAGTACGACCGCCCCCGCGTCCGGGCGGAGTACGAGTCGTGACGGCCTCCACCACCGTGACCGCGTTCGGCGAGGTCGACGGCGTGCTGAGCGTGGGCGGGATCGGCGTCGACCGGCTGGCCCGGCGCGTCGGCTCGACGCCGTTCTTCGCCTACGACCGGCGCCTCGTCGAGGAGCGCGTGGCACTGCTGCGCTCGCTGCTCCCCGCGCGCCTCAGCCTGGGCTACGCCGTCAAGGCCAACCCCATGCCGGCCGTGGTGCACCTGCTCGCCTCGCTGGTCGACTCGCTCGACGTGGCCAGCGCGTACGAGATGCGGGTCGCCCTCGACACCGGGACGGACCCGACGCGCGTGAGCTTCGCAGGACCGGGCAAGACCGTGGCGGAGCTCGAGCAGGCCGTCGCGTCCGGCGTCACCATCGAGGTCGAGTCGAGCGGCGAGGGGCGGCGCGTGGTCGCGGCCGGCGAGGAGCTCGGCATCCGGCCGCGCGTCGCGGTGCGCGTCAACCCGGACTTCGCCGTCCGCGGGTCGGGCATGCGGATGGGCGGCGGCCCCCAGCAGTTCGGCGTCGACGCCGAGCAGGTGCCCGACCTGCTGCGCGAGCTGGACGCCGCGGGCGTCGACCTGCTCGGGTTCCACGTCTTCGCCGGCTCCCAGAACCTCTCGGCCGAGCTGCTGACCCAGGCCCAGGTGCGCACGGTCGACCTGGTGCTCGCACTGAGCGCCGACGCCCCGCAGCCGGTGCGGTACGTGAACCTGGGCGGGGGGTTCGGCGTCCCCTACTTCCCCCAGGACACGCCGCTCGACATCGCCGCGGTGGCCGCGAACCTCACGGAGCAGGTGGACGGCCGGCTCGCCCCGGCGCTCCCCGACGCCGACTTCGTCGTGGAGCTCGGCCGGTACCTCGTCGCCGAGGCGGGGGTCTACGTCACGCGCGTGGTCGACCGGAAGGTCTCCCGCGGGAGCACCTATCTGGTGGTCGACGGCGGGATGCACCACCAGCTCGCCGCGTCCGGCAACCTGGGCCAGGTGATCCGCCGCAACTACCCGCTCGCGATCGGGGAGCGGGTGTCCGCCGAGCCCGAGGAGACCGCGACCGTCGTCGGCTGCCTGTGCACCCCGCTCGACCTGCTGGGCGACCGCGTGGAGCTGCCGCGGGCCGACGTCGGCGACCTCGTCGTGGTCTTCCAGGCCGGGGCGTACGGCCTGACGGCCAGCCCCACGGCCTTCCTGGGGCACCCCGCCCCCGTCGAGATCCTCGTCTGACCCACCACCAAGGAGCCTCATGACCGACGCACTGATCGACGACGTCAAGGGCGTCGTCGTCACCACGCTGGGCATCCAGGACCGCGCGGACAGCCTGACGGCGTCCAGCGCGCTGTTCGGTGCCGTCCCGGAGCTCGACTCGCTGGGCGTGCTCGAGGTGGTCACCACCCTCGAGTCGCACTTCGGCATCACGATCGACGACGAGGAGTTCTCCGGCGAGATCTTCGAGACGCTCGGGTCGCTCACCCAGTTCGTCGAGGGCAAGCTCCCGCCGGCCTGATGCGTCCGCCCCGCGTCCTCATCATCGTCCAGAACCTGCCGGTCCCGCTGGACCGGCGGGTGTGGCTCGAGGCCCAGGCCCTGACGGCCGCGGGCTACGAGGTGAGTGTCATCTGCCCCAAGGGGCCAGGCGACCCCGCGCGGCAGGTGCTCGACGGCGTCGGGATCTACAAGTACCGGCCGGCCCCCGAGGCCAGCGGGCTGCTCGGGTTCGTCGTGGAGTTCGCGTACTCGTGGCTGCGGACGGCGGCGCTGTCGGTCGTCGTGCGGCGCGAGCGCGGGTTCGACGTGATCCAGGCGTGCAACCCGCCGGACACCTACTGGCTGCTCGCGCTGCTCTGGCGCGTGGCCGGGGTCCGCTTCGTGTTCGACCACCACGACCTCAACCCGGAGCTCTTCCGATCGAGGTTCGGCGAGCCGCGCACGGCCGGCGCTCGGGCGCAGTACGGCGGGCTGCTCTGGCTGGAGCGGCGCACGTTCCGGGCCGCGGACCGCGTGATCTCGACCAACGAGTCCTACCGACGTGTCGCGCTCGAGCGCGGCGGCGTGCCCCGCGAGCACACGGAGGTGGTGCGCAGCGGGCCCGACACCCGCCGGATGCGCCCCGTCGTGCCCGAGGGGGACCCGGCGCGCGGGGGGCACCTGCTGGTCTACCTGGGGATCATGGGCCCGCAGGACGACGTCCACGTGGTGCTCGAGGTCATGCACGAGCTGGTGCACGTGCGGGGGCGCACCGACGTCCGCGCGGCGCTGCTCGGGTTCGGCGACACGCTCGAGGACCTGCGCCGCCAGTGCACGTCGCTGCACCTGGACGACGTGGTCGAGTTCACCGGGCGGGTGGGTCCGCGGGAGATCGGCGAGTACCTCAGCGCCGCGAGCCTCGGGCTGGGGCCCGACCGCAACACCCCGCTGAACGACGCGTCCACCATGAACAAGACGATGGAGTACATGGCGTACGCGGTGCCCGCGGTGTCGTTCGACCTCACCGAGACGCGCTACTCGGCCGGCGACACCGGCGTGATCGTGCCGTCCGGGGACGTGGTGGCGTTCGCCGACGCCGTGGAGGCCCTGCTGGACGACGAGGACCGCCGGGTCGCCCTGTCGCTGGCCGCGCGCGAGCGGGTCGTCGCGGAGCTCGACTGGCGTCCCCAGCGGCGCCGGTACCTCGGCGTCTTCGACGGCCTGCTCCGGTTCCGGTCGCACGACCCGGCGGACGACCCCGCGCCCGACGCGGCGGACCCCTGGGGACGGCAGTACGTCGACCTGGACCGGCCGGGCGCGCTCGAGGCGTTCGTCCGGACGCGCGGCCCGGCCCGCTGAGCTGCGGGGCTACAACCATGCCCCGGCGAGTGGTCCCCGCAGCGCGAGCACCGGGGTGCCTGGTCCTCAGCTCAACAGCGCGCGCAGCATCAGCGCCCGTCGTGCCCCGACCGCTTCGTAGACGAACTCCGCCGCACCGGATCGTGCGGCTGCGGCCCATCGCCGGCGCCCCAGCGGATCGCCCGCGACGCGCATGATCGACGCTGCGAGCTGGTCGGAGGATCCGGGGTCGACGATGAACCCGTTCACGTCGTCGACGATCAGCCGGGCTGCCCCCATCGGTGTCGTGATGACAGGCAGACCACACCCGGCGGCCTCGTACGTCACCTGCGGACCGCCCTCCTCATGCGTGGGGAACACGAAGACGTCGGAGGCGGCGAAGGCCGCAGCCGGTCTCTCGACGTAGCCGGCCAGGCGGACCGTTCCCGATCGCGTGGCAGCCTGAACGAGCGAGGCGATCTCGGGGTCGACCTCGCCCACAAGGAGCAGCTCACCGTCGACGGCGGCGTCTGCCCACGCGTCAAGCAGCTCTGGTACGCCTTTGCGGACGCCGATACGCCCGACGAAGACTGCGCGGAACGGCACGTCGCGCACGACCGGCCCGGGATCGGCGAACCGATCGGGGGACCACCCGAAAGTGGTGGTGAGTATCTGGGCGGACGGTATCCCCACGGCCTGGAGCGAGCGCTCGACCTCAGGGTTGGACGCGAACACGTAGTCGTACAGCGCCAGCTCGAGGGTCTCGTCGGCGATGCCCTGTGCGGTCACCGTATGTGTCGGGGGCAGCCCCAGGCGCGCGTACGCGGCATCGAGGATCGGCCCGGAGGTTGCGAGTGCGGAGTTGATCATCTCGCGAACCGTCACGAAGCCGCGGTCGTTTGCCTCGCGAACCAGGGTCGCTGGTGTGCCCGGCCATACGTGGACGACGGTGGTCCGTGGATCGGCCGAGCTCAGCTCGGCGCGCGCGGCAGCCTCCCACAGGCGCAGCGCGGCCGGCTCGACGCGTCCCCACGGCAGGCGGCGGACGACCGGCGCCCAGGGGGCCCGCGTCTCGACGCCCTGCCCGAGCGGTGAGCGAACGCGACCGGCGACGACGCGCGTGCGCAGACCGGCGGCCACCATCGCTTGCGCGATCTGGGCACACGATTGCGCGGGCCCACGGCCGGAGAAGGAGTACGGCGCGAGCGTGAGGCACGAGGGCGCACCAGCCGTCTCCGTTGCGTCGGGTGTCATCCTCGCCCCTCCGCTACCGGTGACTGTGCGACGCACCCGTCGACCGGTGCGACAACCACCGTGGCGAACGCGCAACACGCCGCGAGCTTCGCCACGACCGACGCAGATAGCGGACGTTGTAGGGCATCTCTCGGTCCTCGTGGTGACGCAGGGACTGGATGACACGATCTGGTCCAAGTCGGACGCGCCGACATCGTGACGCTACCTGCGGATCGAGCCGTCGCGAGTCCGCCGTCGGCGACTCCACCAGCGGATTCACCCGCCCGCTGCTCGAGCTGGGGGCCCGATGAGCGATGCGCACGGCAGCGGGGGCAACGATGCGCGGCGCAGGGGTGCCTCACTGTCGCTCCGGTTGCGCGGACTGCACGCGTGGGGTGGGCCGCTCATCCGCGCGATTCGTCCGCGGCTCGAAGCGCGACTTCAGCTCGAGGAAGGGCTTCTCCACGAACCGGAACGAGAGTGCCGGAACGACGAAGGTCAGGACGAGGATGATGGGCAGGAGCGGCGCGGAGTGCGGAACAACCGTCGCGACGATCGTCGCGAGCACCGGTCCCCAGAGGTAGATCCCGTACGACCGGCGTCCGATCCACACGAGAGGCCCGATCGCGAGCGTGCGCGCAACGCGTGACTCGGGTTGATGCACCACCGCGGAGATGGCGACCGCTGCCGCCAGCGCGACCAGCGTGGACCCCCCGTCCCGGTAGAAGCGCGGCCCGATCATGGCCTCGACGAGCACGAATGCGGTGATGAGTGCGATCGCGACGATCGCCATGAAGGGACGGGCGACAGCCCGCCCGCGCGCGACCAGGACGGCGAGCGAGCAGCCGACGAGGAGCTGCGCGGCGCGCGTGTCGGGCGCGTAGTACACGCGGTCGACCGGCCACGACGTGAAGGTCCCGATCGCTGCCTGGTACAAGACGGCTGCGGCGGTGATGCTCAAGGTTCCGGCCAGGAGGCGGTGTGGCCACCAACGAGCGACGGCCAAGAGGAGCAGCGGCCACACCAGGTAGAAGTACTCCTCGACCGAGAGCGACCACGCGTGACCCAGCGAGCTGAGGTTGACGCCGGCAGCCTGGAGCGGCGATGACGTGTAGGTCACCGCCGCAACGAGTCCTCGGAACTCGTCGGCGCGGTCGCCGACGGGAATGACGGCGAAGGCGACTGCAGCGACGGCGACAAGAAGGACCAGAGCGGGAAAGAGTCGGATCGCTCTCCGCGCGTAGAAAGCCTTGAAGGAGATCGATCCGGTCCGCTCCACCTCGCGCATCAGGATTCCTGTGATGAGGAAGCCGCTGAGAACGAAGAACACGTCGACGCCGACATGCCCGCCGGGGAACAGCTCACCGAGGCTGTGGTAGGCGAGCACGGCGAGCACGGCGAGCGCCCGTAGTCCGTCCAGGGCGGGCGAGTACCCCCGCGTCGGGGGTCGCGCAGTGCCCGGCGCCGAGGACGTCATCACCGCACCACCGCCGGTGACCACGCCCCGGGGATCAGCACCGCGGGCACCGAGTCGGCGGAGGTGTCGACCTCCCACACGTCGGTCGTGCCGGGCTCGGCCTCCCGCGGCAGGCCGTACAGCAGCGTGTCGTCGTCGAGCCACGCCGCCTGGTCGTCGACACCCTTCGTCGCCGGCAGCAGCGTCTCCGTCCCGGAGGCGAGGTCGAGCACGGCGAGCGCCCAGACGGGCTGGCCGGCGGCGTGGTCCACCACCTTCTTGTACGCGACCTGCGTGCCGTCCGGCGAGATCGACGGGCACTCGGCGTCCTCGCGCACGGAGGTCAGCGTGCGGTCGGACACCGAGCCGCGGACCAGCCACGTCTTCCCCGCCGACTGGGAGGCGGCGGTGGCGTAGAACTCGTCGTCGTCGACGAACGTCACGCCCCAGATGTTCCGGTCGGACGCCGCGAACGGCTGGCCGTCGACCGTGAGGGCGAAGTCCTCGACGTTGCCCAGGTCCGTCCCGTCGCTGCGGTGGATCTCCGTGAGGGTGGAGAAGCCGACGGTGGCGTACGAGTGGCCGGTGACGAACGAGGTGGTCGCGACGAGCGAGCCGTCGTCGGAGAGCCGCGTCCGGCTGGGGATGCCGGGCAGCCCCCAGGTCTCGACGGGCCGCCAGTCGGCGTCGAGCAGCTCGGCCTCCCAGCGGGTCGCGATGCCGGCGATCGTGCGCAGGCACGAGGCGAGCGGCCCGGAGACGTCGACGCGGTCGCACGCGACGTCGGTGAACGCGCGCGGGCCGGCCGGGTCGTCGAGGGGGACGGCTCCCACGAGCCCGTACTCATCACCGGGCAGCGTCGAGCGGAACACGATGTGCGGCCCGGCGAGCACGGCGTCCAGGGCGGTCGACGCGACGGGCGGAGCGGACGCGACCGCGGCCCGGTGCCCCCGCCACGCGGCGACGGCGTAGCCGCCCACGCCGAGCACGACCACGACCGTGATGGCGACCAGGACGGCGACGCGCGAGGGCACGCGCGTCATCGCTCGTCACCGGCGACGGCGAGCGCGGGCTCCTCCTCGTCCGGCGACGGGGCGTCGAGCCCGCGGACGAAGAACCAGGCGACCGGGACCGCGCAGGCCAGCAGCACGGCGACCGACAGGATCGCGGGGCCCCGGCCGACGGTGTACCAGAGCAGGCCGAACAGCGCGGACGACGCCATCCGGGCGACGGCGACGACGGTCTGCGCGGTGCCGATCGCGGAGGCCCGGACGTTCGGGGCGGCCCGGCGCCCGACGAGCGCGGCGAGCACGCCGTCGGTCGCGGCGTAGAAGAGGCCGAGCAGGAGCAGCGCCCCGATCGTCGAGGCGGCCGACACGGCGGCGACGCCCGCGCACACGTAGGCGGCCACGAGGGCCACGTGGCCCCAGACGAAGACGCGGGCCCGGCCCACCCGGTCCGCCAGGCGCCCGACGGGCAGCGCGAGCGACATGTAGGCGATGTTGGTGCCGACGTACAGCAGCGGGAACCACTGGGTGGCGAAGCCGTCGCGCGACTGCAGCGACAGGTAGATGAAGCCGTCGCCGACCGTCAGCAGGGCGAGGACGCCGGCCGTCACGAAGAGCCGGCGCAGGCCGGGCTCGGTGAGGAAGCGCCAGCTGAACGGGCGGCCCGCGGGCTCGAGGCCCGCGATGTCGCAGCTGCAGCCCTTGCACTTGGGCAGCTTGCGGGCCTCGCGCGTGCGGTGCTGCGTGAGCCAGGCCGCGCGGCGGGGGCGCAGGTCGGGCACCAGCAGCACCAGCGCCGCGAGCCCGAGGACCGCGGCGCCGAACGAGACGACGAAGACCGTCTGGTAGCCGTCGGGGATGGCCCACAGGATGACGAACGCCAGCAGCGGGCCCAGCGCCGCGCCGATCGTGTCCAGGGTGCGGTGGACGCCGAACGACCGCCCGAGCGTGCGCGGGTCGCTGGACGCGGTGATCATCGCGTCGCGCGGCGCGGTCCGGATGCCCTTGCCGATCCGGTCGACCGCGACGATGGCGGTCACGGCGCCGAAGCTGCTGGCCACGAGCAGCACGCCGCGCGTCACGGCCGACAGGCCGTACCCGACCACCGCGACCCACTTCGGGTGATCGCCCCGGTCGGCGGCCCAGCCACCCGCGATCCGGACCAGGGCGCTGGCGCCCTGCATGAGCCCGTCGACGAACCCGTAGGCCAGCGTCGACAGGCCCAGCGCCGTGGTCAGGTACAGCGGCAGGACCGCGGCGACCGACTCCGACGAGATGTCCGTGAGCATGCTGACGACGCCGAGGGTGACCACGACCGACGAGACGCGGGTCCGCCGCGCCGCTCTGGCGGCCCGGGCCTCGTCCGCGGAGCCCGCGTCGGCTCGGCCGGGCCGGTCACGCAGGGACAGGTACACGGCGTCACCCGGCCGTCGTGAGCGTGCCGGAGACGGAGAGCTCGGTGCCGCCGCCGGTGCGGTCGCGGACCGTGAGCACCAGCGCGTCCGGCCCGCGCGTGAAGGCCGTGGCGGTGGAGCCGGGCAGCGCGGGCGAGTCGCCGACGGTGAAGCCCGCCGCGCCGAGGGTCGCGACGTAGGCGGCCTGGACGTCGGCCGGTGCCGCGTCGCTGCTGGCCTGGAGCCCCACCTGGAGGCGGTTGCCGGAGGCGGACACCGAGGTCGACACGACCGTGAGCCCGGCGGGGATCGGCACCACGTCGCTGGGGAAGCCCTTGACCACCGCGCCGTTGGCGGCGCCCGTCGCCGGGAGCGGGCCGGTCAGCGACGGCCCGGCGGGTGCCGCCGCGACGTCGGACAGGCTGCCCGGCGCAGGGGCCTGGGACGGCAGGATCTCGCTGGCCAGCGCGCCCGCCGCGCCGCCGTCCGACGAGGAGCCGGTCGCCGCGGGTGCGGGTGCGTCCGTCGGCGCGGCCGAGGCGCCGGCCCGGGGAGCCCGGTGCGGTGCGGCGCTCGCGGACGACGACGGCCCGTCCTCGGTGGTCGGGCGCGGCGCGGTGCAGCCGGCCGTCGCGCCGAGCACGAGCACCGTGGCGAGCACCAGGGCGCGGCCGCGGGCAGCGGCTGCGACGGGTGCCCGGGACGGGCGGTGCGGCGGGAGCATCGACGACCTCGAGGGGGCGGGATCCGGCGGGTCGACGAACGACCAAAAGGCCAGAAAGCGGACATCAGGAACGTGCTCACGGTACCTACGGGAATACCCGTCGGGACGGTCGGCAGACGTTTTCACCCGTGCCCGGGCGGCGCCGTCACACGTTCGGTCCAGGCACAGCCGCTCAGGCGACCGGCAGCTGCCCCGCCACGTGGTCGGCGATCTCCAGCGCGCAGGTCGCCGCGGGCGACGGGGCGTTGAGCACGTGCACCTGGCGTGCGGTGCGCTGCAGGAGGAAGTCGTCGACCAGCCGCCCGTCCCTGGCCACCGCCTGGGCGCGCACGCCCGCCGGGGAGGGCACCAGGTCGTCGGGCACGATCGCGGGGACCAGCGCGGCCAGCGAGTGCGCGAACGCGCGCCGGGACAGCGACCGGCCCACCTCGCGCGCACCCGGCACGACGTTGCGGGCGCCCATGCGCCACAGCCCGGGCCACGTCAGCGCGTCGGCCGCGTCGCGCAGGTTCACGTCGCGCCACGTGTACCCCTCGCGCGCGAGGGCCAGCACGGCGTTGGGCCCGGCGTGCACCCCGCCGGCGAGCATCCGGGTGAGGTGGACCCCGAGGAACGGGAACCGCGGGTCGGGCACCGGGTAGACCAGGCCGTTGACCAGCTCGGCCGCCGTCGCGGAGAGCTCGTAGTACTCGCCCCGGAAGGGCACGATCCGCGCGGTCGGCTCGAGCCCGCACGCCCGTGCGACGCGGTCGGCGTGCAGCCCGGCGCACGCCACGACGGCGTCCGCCCGCAGCTCGGTCGTCGTCCCCCCGCTCTCGACCTGCAGGTGCACCCGGTCCTCGGTCTCGGTCGCCCCGACCACCGACGTGCCGAGCCGCACCTCACCGCCCCCGTCCGACACCTCGGCCGCCAGGGCTCGGCACACGCCGGTGTAGTCGACGATCCCGGTGCTCTCGACCCACAGCGCGTCCACGCACGCCACGTGCGGCTCGCGCTCCCGGGCACCCGACCGCCCGACCAGCTGGGCCGGCACCCCGTTGGCGACGGCGCGCTCGGCCAGCCGGTGCAGCCCGGGCACCTGCTCGGGAGTGCTGGCGACGACCAGCTTGCCGGTGATCTCGACGTCGACCCCGTGCTCGCGGGCGTAGGCCGTCATGCTCCGCTGGCCGGCCACCGCCATCGTCGCCTTGAGGCTGCCGGGGGCGTAGTACAGGCCGGAGTGCATCACGCCCGAGTTGCGGCCGGTCTGGTGCACCGCGACGGCCCGCTCCTTCTCCAGGACCGTCACGTGGTGGCCGTCGCGGGTCAGGCGCGCCGCCACCGCGAGCCCGACGATCCCGGCCCCGACCACCACGACGTGCACGGCGCCTCCCGATCCTCGCTCCGGAGCCCTGCGTCTCCGGGCCTGCGCGCAGGCTAGCGGTCGCGTGTGGGTGGCGGCTCGTAGACTTGCGACGCACCCCGGGTCCGACGGATCCGGGGCGGTCGTGCTGTGCGCACGCCCCCGACCATGTGAAGGACTCCATGGACCTGACCGGCCTCCTGCCCGCCCTGCTCGCCGACCCGGCCGCCGCCGCCGCGGTCGAGAACGTCCGCGCCCGCGGCGAGCTCGACGTCGTCGGTCCCGCGGGCGTCCGGCCCCCGCTGCTGGCCGCGCTCGCGAGCGGGCGGCCCCTGGTCGTCGTCACCGCGACCGGCCGCGACGCCGACGAGCTCGCCGCCGCTGTGCGCTGCTACCTGCCGGCCGACGACGTCGCGGTGCTGCCCTCCTGGGAGACGCTGCCGCACGAGCGCCTCTCGCCGCGCAGCGACACCGTGGCGCGCCGGCTGGCCGTGTTCCGCCGGCTGGCCCACCCCGAGACGGAGGGCCACGCCGGCCCGGTCCGCGTCCTGGTGCTCCCGGTGCGCGCGCTGCTGCAGCCGGTGGTCGACGGCCTGGGCGAGCTCGAGCCCGTCGCGATCAGCACGGGCGACCGCGTCGACCTCGCGGAGCTGGCCGAGCGCCTGGTCGCGGCCGCCTACACGCGGGTCGACATGGTGGAGAAGCGCGGCGAGTTCGCCGTGCGCGGCGGGATCGTCGACGTCTTCCCGCCCACCGAGGACCACCCGCTGCGCGTGGAGCTGTGGGGCGAGGACGTCGAGGAGATCCGCTGGTTCTCCGTCGCCGACCAGCGCAGCCTCGAGGTGGCCGACCACGGCGTGTGGGCCCCGCCGTGCCGGGAGATCCTGCTGACGGACGCCGTGCGGGCCCGGGCCACCGAGCTGATCCCGCAGCTGCCCGGCGCGGTCGACATGCTCGACAAGCTGGCGCAGGGCATCGCGGTCGAGGGCATGGAGTCGTTGGCGCCCGCGCTGGTCGACCACATGGTCCCGGTGCTCGACCTGGTGGGGGACGACAGCCTCCTGGTGATGGTCGACCCCGAGCGCGTGCGCCGGCGCGCGCACGACCTGGTGGCCACGACGCAGGAGTTCCTCGAGGCGGCGTGGACGTCCGCGGCGGCGGGCGCGGCGACGCCCCTGGACCTGTCGGCGGCGAGCTTCGCCTCGTTCGCCGAGATCCGGGCGCTCGCGGCCGTGCGCGGCCTCGGCTGGTGGACGCTGTCGCCGTTCTCGCTCGACGTCGACGCGACGGAGGCCGCCAAGCCGGAGGACTTCTACGAGGGGTCGACGGGCACGGGGCACACCGCCGCGCGCAACCTCGCCCCGCACCTGGCCGCCATGGCGGACGACCTCGCCGCGACCGCGCAGACCCTGGTGATCGGGGCGCGGGACGTCGAGCGCTACCGCGGGGAGGTCGCGCGGGCGGTCGCCGACGTGCGCGTGCTGCAGCAGGCCGGCTGGCGCCTGGTGCTGGCGACCGAGGGTCACGGCCCGGCGCAGCGCATGGTCGAGCAGCTCCGGGCCGCCGAGGTGCCGGCGCGGCTCGTCGCCACCGTCACCGAGGAGCCCGAGGGCGGCGTGGTGCTGGTGGTGCCCGCGCCCGTCGGGCCCGGGTTCGTCGCCGAGCCCCTGCACCTCGCGGTGTTCTCCGAGTCGGACCTCACGGGCCGCGCGGGGACGAGCACGCGCGACATGCGCCGGATGCCGAGCCGGCGGCGCAACGTGGTCGACCCCCTGCAGCTGCGGCCGCACGACTACGTGGTGCACGAGCAGCACGGCGTCGGGCGGTTCGTCGAGCTGGTGCAGCGGACCATCGGCACGGGCGCCAACGCGGCGACGCGCGAGTACCTGGTCATCGAGTACGCGTCGAGCAAGCGCGGCCAGCCGGGCGACCGGCTCTTCGTGCCCAGCGACCAGCTGGACCAGGTGACCAAGTACGTGGGCGGCGAGGCGCCGTCGCTGTCGAAGATGGGCGGCGGCGACTGGGCCAAGACCAAGGGCCGTGCCAAGAAGGCGGTCAAGGAGATCGCCGCGGAGCTCATCCGGCTCTACTCGGCGCGCATGGCGACCGCCGGGCACGCGTTCGGGCCGGACACGCCCTGGCAGCGCGAGCTCGAGGACGCGTTCGCGTACGTGGAGACGCCCGACCAGGCGGCGACCATCGACGAGGTCAAGGCCGACATGGAGAAGCCGATCCCGATGGACCGCCTGGTGTGCGGCGACGTGGGCTACGGCAAGACCGAGATCGCGGTGCGGGCGGCGTTCAAGGCGGTGCAGGACGGCAAGCAGGTGGCGATCCTGGTGCCGACGACGCTGCTGGTGCAGCAGCACCTGGACACCTTCAGCGAGCGGTACAGCGCGTTCCCCGTGACGGTGAAGGCGCTGAGCCGGTTCCAGACGCCCAAGGAGTCGAAGGAGGTCGTCGCCGGCCTGTCCGACGGGACGGTCGACGTGGTCATCGGCACGCACCGGCTGATCACGGGCGAGGTGCGGTTCAAGGATCTCGGCCTCGTGGTGATCGACGAGGAGCAGCGGTTCGGCGTCGAGCACAAGGAGACGCTCAAGGCGCTGCGCACCAACGTCGACGTGCTGGCGATGAGCGCGACCCCGATCCCGCGCACGCTGGAGATGGCGGTGACGGGCATCCGCGAGATGTCGACGCTGGCCACCCCGCCCGAGGAGCGGCACCCCGTGCTCACGTTCGTCGGTGCGTACGACGAGAAGCAGATCAGCGCCGCGATCCGGCGCGAGCTGCTGCGCGAGGGCCAGGTGTTCTACGTGCACAACAAGGTGGACTCGATCGAGAAGACCGCGTCCCGCCTGATGGAGCTGGTGCCCGAGGCCCGGGTGGCGGTGGCGCACGGCAAGATGAACGAGCACCAGCTCGAGCAGGTGATCGTCGACTTCTGGGAGAAGCGGTTCGACGTCCTGGTCTGCACGACCATCGTGGAGACCGGCCTGGACATCTCCAACGCGAACACCCTGATCCTCGAGCGGGCGGACCTGCTGGGCCTGTCGCAGCTGCACCAGCTGCGCGGGCGCGTGGGCCGCGGGCGCGAGCGGGCGTACTCCTACTTCCTGTACCCGCCGGAGAAGCCCCTGACGGAGACCGCGCACGACCGGCTGCAGACGATCGCCGCGAACACCGACCTCGGCGCGGGCATGGCCGTGGCGATGAAGGACCTCGAGATCCGCGGCGCCGGCAACCTGCTGGGCGGCGAGCAGTCGGGGCACATCGAGGGCGTCGGCTTCGACCTCTACATCCGCATGGTGGGCGAGGCGGTGGCCAACTTCCGCGGGGAGGTCGAGGAGGAGGTCCCGGACGTCACCATCGAGCTGCCCGTCGACGCGCACATCCCGCACGACTACATCGCGCACGAGCGCCTGCGGCTCGAGGCCTACCGCAAGATCGCGGCCGCGCTGGACACGGCGACGCTGGGCGACGCGCGCGCCGAGCTGGTCGACCGGTACGGCGCCGTGCCCGCGGCTGTCGACAACCTGTTCGAGGTGGCCGAGTTCCGCCTGCACGTGCGCGCCGCGGGGCTGTCCGACGTCACGGCGCAGGGCAAGTTCATCCGCTTCGCACCCGTCGACCTGCCGGAGTCGGCGCAGCTGCGGCTCAAGCGGCTCTACCCGGGCTCGGTGCTCAAGCCGGCCGTGCGCACGGTGCTGGTGCCGTGGCCGATGACCGCGCGCATCGGCGGCAAGCCGGTCCAGGGCCGCGAGGTGATGCTCTGGGCGAGGCAGTTCATCGACGCGGTGGTCCGCGGGGATGTCGCCGTCGCGGCCGAGGTGGGCACCGCGCGCAGGTGAGGGCCCTACGATGACCCCGATCGACGAGCGAGGACGCGGGAGGTCCCTGGTGGCGGTGCGGTGGCATGCAGGTGTGCGGGCGACGGGTGCGCTGGTCGCGCTCGCGACGACGGCGGTGCTCGCGGGGTGCACCGGGCAGCCGGGTGCCGCCGCGGTGGTCGACGGCACGGCGATCCCGACGGCGGACGTGCGCGCCGCGCTCGAGGAGCTGGCCCCGTACTTCCAGGGCGTGACAACGACGAACGTGCTGGCCGTCCTGGTGCAGGAGCCCACAGTCGTCGAGCTGGCGGACGAGAAGGGTGTCGGGGTCTCCGACCAGGACGCCAAGGCCCTGCTCGACTCGGTGGTGCAGCAGAAGGTCAAGGGCTCGACGGCGACCTTCACCGCGCCGTCGCTGGCGGTGGCCAAGTACTCGATCGCGTACACCAACCTCCAGGGCCTGTCCGACGCCACGGCCGTGGGCAAGGAGATCGACAAGCGCCTGCGCGCGCTCGACGTGGACGTGAACCCGCGGTTCGGCTCGCTGGAGGACGGCAACCAGGTGGCGGACCCGACGCCGGCCCCGTGGCTGGTCAAGGCGAAGGCGGAGGCGCCGACCGACGGCGCGACCCCCGAGCCCACGCCCACCCCCTCACCCTCGGCGTCGTGACCGAGGCGGACCCCCTGCGCGCGCTCGTGCGCGCGATGGACCGCCTGCGCTCGCCCGGCGGCTGCCCGTGGGACGCGGAGCAGACCCACGAGTCGCTGGTGGGGTACGCGCTCGAGGAGGCCTACGAGCTGGCCGAGGCGATCGAGACCGGCGACCGCCCGGGCCTGCGCGAGGAGCTGGGCGACCTGCTGCTCCAGGTGGTGTTCCACGCGCGCATCGCGACGGAGCACCCGACCGACCCGTTCGACGTCGACGACGTGGCGGCGGACCTCGTCGCCAAGCTGGTCCGCCGGCACCCGCACGTGTTCGAGGACGCGGAGCTGGACGGGGACGCGCACGTGCAGTGGGACCGCCTGAAGAACGCCGAGAAGCAGCGCGGCTCGGCGCTCGACGGCATCCCGCTGGCGCTCGGCGCCCTCGCGCGCGGCCAGAAGGTGCTGGGCCGCGCGGAGCGGGCAGGCATCGATGCCCGTGGCCTCGCCTCGCGAGTCGATGCCGAGGACGATGTCGCGGCACGTCTGCTCGCGGTGCTCGTCGACGCCCACGGGCGCGGGATCGACGCCGAGGCGGCCCTGCGGGGGGCGATCCGTCAGCTCGAGGACGCGGTCAGGGCCGACGAGCAGGTCGCCCGGCGGGACCCCAGCTCGGACAGGTAGGTCTCCCACTCGCCGGCCGTGAGCTCGCGGCCCGCGAAGCGGCAGGCCGCGTCGAACAGGTGCCGGGCGTCCAGGTCCCAGACCAGGATCCCGTCCCGGCCGGTGGCCGCCAGCGCCGTCCCGTCAGGGCGCAGGGTCGCCGACACGAAGTTCGGCCCGTCCGTCGGCAGCGGGTCGGCCAGGCGGATGCGGCTGCGCACGTCGTAGACCGACACCGTGCCGTCGCGGGACGTCGCGGCCAGGACGTCGCCGTCGGTGCTGAGCTGGAGGGAGTCGACCTCGCCGATCGTGCTCGGCAACGCACCCCGCGCCTGGCCCCCGGCGGCCAGGTCGTGGACCTCGACCTCGACGCCGCTGCTGACGACCGTCGTCGACCTTCCGAGCTCCGTCAGCGACCAGCCGTCGACATGCGCTCCGACCTGTTCACCGGTCCGCCCGTCGAACAGGTACGTCGAGGCGGTGTTGAGCCCCCCGTAGACGGTGACGGCGACGCGCGAGAGGTCCGGGCTCGCCGAGAAGTCGAGCGGCCACCCCGGCGCCCGCATCGTCGGGCCCACGTGCTCACCGGTCGCGACGTCCACGCGGTCGACCGTCCCCTCGGACGTGACGACGAAGGTCGACTCCCCGTCGGGTGCCGGTCGGATGATCTGGACGTCGGCGCCGAGGTCGGGCACCTCGTGGCGTCCTCCGCTCGCGGCGTCGACCACGACGGAAGCGTCGGCGTCCGGGTCGAAGGCGAGGACCGAGCCGGCCGTGATCCAGGTGGGGTCGAGGAGTCCGGGCATCCGCTGCACGACCGTGTCGGTGTCGGGGTCCCAGATCTCGAACTGTCTGAAGTCGTCGCGCACGTACGCCGGACCGTCGGGGCGCACCGCCGTGAGCAGGAGACCGCCACCGGGCTGGTACCGGTCGACGAGCACGTGGCGGGGCGCCACCAGGCGGGTCACGGGCCCCGAGCCGTCGAGCCGCCAGCGCGTGATCGCCGGGGCGTCGACGCTGAACGTGACGAGCTCCCGCCCGTCCGCGGTGACCTCCATCCAGCCGACGTTGCCCAGGCCGCTCTCGCGGCTGATCCCGGTGCGCTCGCCGGTCGACAGGAGGCGCTCCTCGATCACGCCATGGAAGGTCCCGCACCACAGGCGGCCTGCGGCGACGGACACCGCGACCCACGGGCACGGCGACTCGCGGCGCCCGCTGATCGGCACATCCCACCGGATCGCGCCGGACGCCAGGTCGAGCGACACGATGCGGCGGTGGCCGACTCCGATGAGCGCCCCGTCGGCCACCGACAGGCTGACGTTCGTGGACAGCTCGGGGACGTCGTAGGTGCGCATCACGGCCGCCGTCGTCGGGTCGACGACGCGGACCGGGCCTGTGGTCGAGCCGACGTAGAGGCTTCCGTCCGGGCCGAACGCGAGGGCCGCGCTGCCCCAGTCGTGGCTCTCGATCGCCGGGGGCGCCGGGACCGTCCCGATCACGCGACCGTCCCGGGCGCCGAGCAGCAGGGTGGTGCCGTCCATGATCCGCGTGACCGCCGTGGTCGAGCCGTCCGGGCTCAGGGCCACCTCGCCGGACTGCCACGGCAGCACGACCGACCGGTCGACCGGGGAGCCCGACGCCACGTCGTAGGTGGTCACCACCGCGCAGGCGAGAGAGGTCTCGCCGTCGAGCAGGTCGCGCACCGCCGTCACCGGTCGGTCCTCGTCGCAGTGCTCGTCGTTCGAGCCGACGGCGAACCGGACCGCCACGGTGCCGTCGGCGCTGAGCCGCACGGCGGAGCCGGCCCGACCCAGCGTGGGCCCGACAGGGTCGAACGTGCGCTCGACGGCTCCGGTCGCGACGTCGACGATGGCGGGCGTGGCGCCGGCGAGCGCGACGAGCGCGGTGGTGCCTCCGGGCAGGAGCGCTCCGGGCGACGGGACGTCCGTGCCGTCCACCCAGGAGTACCCCAGGAAGCCGGGATCGGCCGTGAACGTGCCCAGCAGCGCCGAGCGGGCCTGGGCCGACGCCGGGCGGCGACGGTACGCCTCGGCGGCGAGGAGCGCGGCGACGGCACGGTCCGTCCTGCGCAGCGCGAGCGACCGGGAGACGAGGTCGACGAACTGGGCGTCGTCCCGGGCGGTGCGCGCCGAGTCCGCCTGCCGCTTCGCCGACCGCCCGTTCGCCAGCGCGAAGCCTGAGGCCACCAAGGAGACGACCAGGAGTCCGGCGGTCGCGCCGAGCAGCACCCGCAGCCGCCGGGCGCGCGCCGCATCACGGCGTGCCCGGGCCTCGGCGAGCGTGGCCTCTCGGTCGCTGCGGGCGACGGCGGCGTCGAGGAACGCTGCCTCGACGGTCGTGAGGTCGACGTCCGCGCGGGACCGCCACTCGAGCGTGGCCTCCAGGCGTGCCCCGCGGTAGAGCTCGCCCTCGGGCCGGCCGAGCGACTCCCACCCCTCGGCGGACGCGACGAGGTGCCGCATGATCCGCAGACCGGAGGCGTCCTCGTCGAGCCAGGCCTGCAGGCGGGGCCAGGCGTGGGCGAGCGACTCGTGCGCGATCTCCACGGAGCCCTCGTCGGCGGTGAGCAGCCGTGCGCCGATGAGGCCGGCGATCACGCGGTCGCGGCCGGCGTCGCCGCTCAGGTGGCTGCTGGCGAGGCGGTGGCGCGTCGGCGGGCCGTCGGGCGACGGCGCCACGAGCCGGAGCATCAGCGACCGGCAGAGGTCGCGCTCGTGGGGATCGAGGTGCTCGTAGAGCTGGTCCGCCGAGCGCGCGACGGCCCCCGAGATGCCGCCGGTGGCACGGTAGGCCTCAAGGGTGAGGACGCCTCCGTCGCGCCGCCGCCAGGTCTCGACCAGCGCGTGCGAGAGCAGCGGGAGGGCACCGGCGTCGCCCTCCACGTCACGGAGCAGCACGTCGACGAGGCCGGGCTCGAGGCGCAGACCGGCTCGCTCCGCCGGCCGCTCGACCGCATCGCGGAGCGCGTCGCCGACCAGCGGTGGGACCAGGTGCATGCCGAGGTCCGCGAGCGCCGCGAGGTCGGCGTCTCGCCCGAGACCCGTGATCTGGTCGGAGCGGATCGCCACGACGACCCCCGCCCCGGCCTGCGCCCGCTCGACCAGCGTCCGGCAGAACCGCTGGACCTGGCCGGGTTCCTGGCGGAGCACGAAGAGCTCCTCCAGCTGGTCGACCGCGAGGACCGCGTCCGCGCCGCAGGACGACAGCGCGGACTCGAGAGCGGTGACCGGGTCCGTGCCCGGCACGACGACGACGGTGTCGTGGCCGCGGCGGCGAAGCTCGGCGACGATCCCGGCGCGCAGCAGCGAGCTCTTGCCGCAGCCCGAGGCGCCCGCCAGAACCAGGAGCGGCGCCGCGCGCAGCCGCTCCAGGCACGCGACCACCTCGGCGTCCCGGCCGAAGAAGTCGTCCTGGTCGCGCTCGCCGTACGGAGCCAGACCCTTGTACGGGCAGGTGGGGCTGATCGGTGCCGGGCTGTGCGTCTGCAGCAGGGTCGGGTCCTGCCGCAGCATCCGCAGCTCGAGCTCGGACAGCTGCGGGCCCGGGTCGATCCCGAGCTCGTCGGACAGCGAGCGGCGCGCCCGCCGCAGCGTGGCCAGCGCGTCAGCCTGCCGGCCGCAGCGGTACTGCGCCAGCGCGAGGGCGGCCCACCTGCGCTCGCGCAGCGGCTCCGCGCGTACCCGCGACTCGCCGTCTCCTGCGACCGTGCGGTGGTCGCCCGCGGCGAGCTGCGCCTCGAGGAGGTCCTCCTCGGCGATCCGTCGGATCTCCTGCAGGCGCTCGGCCTCGGAGCGGCCCTCGTCCCAGTCGAGGACCTCGACGAAGGCGGGTCCGTTCCACAGCCCCAGCGCGCGCTCGAGCGTGGACGTGGCCCGCTCCGGCTCGCCGGTCGCCATGTGGGTCCTGGCGCGGGCGACGTGCTCCTCGAAGCGGTGGGCGTCGATCGACCCGGGGTCGACCACCAGCCGGTAGCCGGCCGACGTCGTCTCGATGGCCTCGGGTCCCAGAGCCCGGCGCAGCCGAGCGACCGCCGCCTGCAGCTGCTTGTTCCACGTCGTCGGCGGCCGCTGTCCCCAGACCGCGTCCGCCAGCGTGTCGACGTCCACGGGGCTGCCCAGGTGCACGACCAGCGCGGCGAGCACGACGCGCTCCCGAGGGCCGAGCGCGCCGGCGTCGTCGAGACGCAGTGGGCCGAGCACCGAGATGCTCATGGCCGTGATTGTCCGAGCGCGCGGACCTGCAGGTCAATGCCGTGGATACCGGACGGATACCGGACCGGGGCGGGACGAGGGGCGCGCGGGCCGACGGTCGTCGCATGACCACCTCGCCGCACACCGAGCACCGCACCGCCGCGCCGGTCGCGACCCCTACCGGCCGCACCTCTCGTCCGTTCACCGAGTCCCTCCTCTCTCGTCTCGTCGCCTTCGCCGCCGGCGTCGTCGTCGCCGTCCTGCTCACGGCGGGCGCCCTGCAGTCGTCGACCCCGGACCCAGGCCCGGGCCCGAGCCCGGGTCCGTGGCCGTCAGCGCCGACGTGCGCGGAGCTGTACGCCGCGCGCTCGACCACGTCCCACTCGTGCGGGTGGTATCGCAGCCGGGCTCTCGAGCAGGCCGAACGCCTGCGGTCGTGCGCGCAGGCGCCCGAGTACGTGCCGGCCCTCTCGCGGGCCTGGTTCGAGCCGACGCCCGTCTGACCGCACCGCACGTCGAGACGCCACGAGGTGGAGGGCGCAGGTCGCCCTCCACCTCGTCGTCGTGCCTCGGGACGACCCGTGCGAGCGGCGGTGCCGGGACCTTCGGGCCCGGGAGGCGGCCGCCTGGCCCTGATAGGAGGTTCGGGCGATCCTCCGAAAGACGGAAGGAAAGCGCTTGCCGACGAGCGTCGGGCACCCGTAGCCTGCCCGTGGCCGACATGATGAGCCCGGACCGACCACGACCACCCGACCCCACGGAGGACCGCAGCGATGCGCATCGGCATCCCGACCGAGAGCCGGGCCGGCGAGCGGCTCGTCGCGGCGACCCCGACGACGGTGGCTCAGCTGGTGGGGCTCGGCTACGACGTGGTCGTCGAGCGCGGGGCCGGCGACGCCGCGACCTTCGGCGCCGGGGCCTACGAGGCGGCCGGTGCGACCGTCGGGGACGTGGCGGCGGTGTGGGGAAGCGACGTCGTCGCCAAGGTCAACGCGCCGACGGACGCCGAGGTCTCGTCGCTGACCCCCGGCGCCACCCTGGTCGCGATGCTCGCGCCGGCGTCCGCGCCGGCCCTCGTCGAGAGCCTGCACGCGCGGGGCGTCACCGCGCTCGCGCTCGACGCCGTGCCGCGCATCTCGCGGGCGCAGGCCCTGGACGTGCTCAGCACCCTGTCCAACGTCGCGGGCTACCGCGCGGTGGTCGAGGCCGCCGAGGCGTACGGCGGCATGTTCACCGGCCAGGTCACCGCCGCGGGCAAGACGCCGCCGGCGCGGGTGTTCGTGATCGGCGCGGGCGTGGCCGGGCTCGCGGCGATCGGCACGGCCGGCAGCATGGGCGCGCGCGTGCGCGCGTTCGACGTCCGGCCCGAGGTGGGCGAGCAGATCGAGTCGATGGGCGCCACGTTCGTGCAGGCGGCGGCCGCTCAGCAGGCGGTCAGCGCCGACGGGTACGCGAGCGCGCTGACCGCCGAGCAGGAGCAGCTCACCGCGCAGATGTACGCCGCGGAGACCGCCGACGCCGACATCGTCATCACCACCGCGCTGGTGCGGGGACAGGCGCCGACGACGATCACCGCGGCCATGGTCGCCGGGATGCGGCCGGGCAGCGTGATCGTCGACCTCGCGGCCTCGGGCGGCGGCAACTGCGAGCTGACGGTGCCCGGGCAGACGGTGGTCACCGACGGCGGCGTCACGATCGTCGGGTACACCGACCTGGCCAGCCGCATGCCGCAGCACACCTCGCAGCTGTTCGGCACCAACATCCTCCACCTGCTCCAGCTGCTCACCCCCGGCAAGGACGGCGAGCTGGTGCTGGACCTCGACGACCCCGTGCAGCGCGGCATGGCCGTGACCCACGACGGCGAGGTGCTCTGGCCGCCGCCCCCGGTCCAGGTGTCGGCGGCACCCGTCGCCCCCGCCGGTCCCTCCGAGGAGGAGCGGGCGGCGGCCGCGGTCGCGCTGCTGCAGGACAAGACCCGCCGGCGGCAGCGCCGGTCGGTCGTGCTGGCCCTCGTCGCGGTGCTCGTGCTGCTGGGCATCTCGTTCGCGCCGACCGCGTTCCTGGGCCACTTCACGGTGTTCGTGCTGGCGGTCATCGTCGGCTACTACGTCATCTCGAACGTCAGCCACTCGCTGCACACGCCGCTCATGGCGCAGACCAACGCCATCTCCGGGATCATCCTGGTCGGCGCGCTCCTGCAGATCGGCGACGACAGCTGGCTGGTGACCGTGCTCGCCGTGATCGCGGCGTCGGTCGCGAGCATCAACGTCTTCGGCGGGTTCCTCGTCGCCAACCGCATGATCCGCATGTTCCGGAAGGACGCCTGACCCCGTGCTGACCTCCGTGGCCCAGGCAGTCTACGTCGCCGCCGCCATCCTGTTCATCCTCAGCCTGGCGGGGCTGTCCAAGCAGGAGACCGCGCGCCGCGGGAACGTCGCGGGGATGGTGGGCATGGCGCTCGCCCTCGTTGCGACGATCGCGCTCGCCCTCCAGCGCTCCGAGCGGTCGGTCGCCGTCACCGGCTCGCTGATCCTCGTCGTGCTGCTCGTGGGGTCGACCGTCGGCACGTGGCAGGCGCGGCGCGTCGAGATGACGCAGATGCCCGAGCTCATCGCGGTCCTGCACTCGTTCGTCGGGCTCGCGGCCGTCCTGGTCGGCTACAACTCGTTCCTCACCGAGCCGGCGGACCCCGCGCACCTGGTCGAGGTCTTCCTCGGCGTGCTCATCGGCGCCGTGACGTTCACCGGGTCGATCGTCGCCTACCTCAAGCTGTCCACCCGGATCCGCTCGGCGCCCCTGATGCTGCCGGGCCGCAACGTGCTCAACCTCGCCATGCTCCTGGCGTCGGCGGGCCTCCTGGTCTGGTTCCTGAGCACCGCGAGCGTGCTGCCGCTGCTGCTCATGACCGTGGTGGCGCTCGCGCTCGGCTGGCACCTGGTCGCCTCGATCGGCGGCGGGGACATGCCGGTGGTCGTCTCGATGCTCAACTCGTACTCCGGGTGGGCGGCCGCCGCGGCCGGCTTCATGCTCAGCAACGACCTGCTCATCGTCACCGGCGCGCTGGTCGGCTCGTCCGGTGCGATCCTCAGCTACCTCATGTGCACGGCCATGAACCGGTCGTTCATCAGCGTGATCCTGGGCGGGTACGGGGCGGAGGGCGGCACGGTGGTGGCGTCCGACGTCGACCTCGGCGAGTACCACGAGGTCAAGGCGCCCGAGGTCGCGGAGCTGCTGGCCGACGCGCGCACCGTGGTGATCACCCCGGGGTACGGCATGGCGGTGGCCAAGGCGCAGTACCCGGTGGCCGAGCTCGTCGCCAAGCTGCGCGCCCGGGGCGTCGACGTCCGGTTCGGCGTCCACCCCGTCGCGGGCCGGCTGCCGGGCCACATGAACGTGCTGCTCGCCGAGGCCAAGGTGCCGTACGACATCGTGCTCGAGATGGACGAGATCAACGGCGACCTCGCGGAGACCGACGTCGTCCTCGTCATCGGCGCCAACGACACCGTGAACCCCGCGGCCCTGGACGATCCCTCGTCCCCGATCGCCGGCATGCCCGTGCTCGAGGTGTGGAAGGCCGCGCGCGTCGTCGTGTTCAAGCGGTCGATGGCCACCGGGTACGCCGGCGTGCAGAACCCGCTCTTCTTCCGCGACAACACGTCGATGCTGTTCGGCGACGCCAAGGACCAGGTCGAGCGCATCATGCTCGGCCTCTGAACCGGCGTCCCACCAGTCGAAGGGCCCACGGCACCCGTGCGACGACGCCAGTAGGGTGAGGTCGTAAACCCACCCGCTTCAGAAGGAGCACCCATGGCCAGCATCGAGGCCGTCGGCGCCCGCGAGATCCTGGACTCGCGCGGCAACCCCACTGTCGAGGTCGAGGTCGCTCTCGACGACGGCACCATCGCCCGTGCCGCCGTCCCCTCGGGTGCCTCGACCGGCGCCTTCGAGGCCGTCGAGCGCCGTGACGGCGACTCCGCCCGCTACCTGGGCAAGGGCGTCGAGGAGGCCGTCGCGGCCGTCATCGACGAGATCGCCCCTGAGCTCATCGGCTTCGAGGCCACCGAGCAGCGCCTGGTCGACGCCGCGCTGATCGACCTCGACGGCACCGCCAACAAGGGCAAGCTCGGCGCCAACGCGATCCTCGGCGTCTCGCTCGCGGTGGCCAAGGCCGCGGCCGACTCGGCCGACCTGCCGCTGTTCCGCTACCTCGGTGGCCCGAACGCCCACGTGCTGCCGGTCCCGATGATGAACATCCTCAACGGTGGGTCGCACGCCGACTCCAACGTCGACATCCAGGAGTTCATGGTCGCCCCCATCGGCGCGGCCACGTACCGCGAGGCGCTGCGCACCGGCGTCGAGGTCTACCACTCGCTGAAGTCCGTGCTCAAGGGCAAGGGCCTGTCGACGGGTCTCGGCGACGAGGGCGGCTTCGCCCCCAGCCTGGGCAGCAACCGCGAGGCGCTCGACCTCATCCTGATCGCCATCGAGAAGGCCGGCTTCACGCCGGGCGTCGACCTGGGCCTCGCGCTCGACGTCGCCGCCACCGAGTTCTTCAAGGACGGCGCCTACCAGTTCGAGGGCAAGGCCCTGTCGAACGAGGAGATGTCCGCCTACTACGAGCAGCTGGTGAAGGACTACCCGCTGGTCTCCATCGAGGACCCGCTGTCCGAGGACGAGTGGGAGGGCTGGTCCCACCTGGTCGCCACCATCGGCGACAAGGTCCAGATCGTCGGCGACGACCTGTTCGTCACCAACCCCGAGCGCCTGCGCAAGGGCATCGAGCTCAAGGCCGCCAACTCGCTGCTGGTCAAGCTCAACCAGATCGGCACGCTGACGGAGACGTTCGACGCCGTCGAGCTGGCCCAGCGCAGCGGCTTCACCACGATGACCTCGCACCGCTCCGGCGAGACCGAGGACACCACGATCGCCGACCTGTCGGTGGCCACGAACGCCGGCCAGATCAAGACCGGTGCGCCCGCCCGCGGCGAGCGCATCAACAAGTACAACCAGCTGCTCCGCATCGAGGAGGAGCTGGACGACGCCGCGCGCTACGCCGGTCGCTCCGCCTTCCCGCGGTTCACGGCCTGACGCACGACCCTCGGAGGCCGGTCACCCACGGGTGGCCGGCCTCCGGCGCGCCACGGATCCCCACGTCCGCCGAGGTCAGCCAGGTCCGGGGCAGAATCGACGGCATGTCTGCCCCCCGACGCCCGGCGTCCCCGAGCGCCCCGGGTCGGCGTCCGGCGTCCCCGCGGCCCGGGACGCCCACCGCCGGGGCGAACGTGCCGCGCGGGAACACGGGCAGCCGGTCGTCCGCCCCCCGGTCCGGGGCCACGCCGCGGGTCGGCCCGGCGCCGTCGTCGTCGGCACGGCCGTCCTCGTCGCGACCCGCCGCCTCCCGGCCGGCCTCCCGCGGCACGGCCCCCACGCCGCCCCGCGGCACACCGCGAGCCGAGCGGGTGCAGGTGCGCGTGCCGCGGCTGTTCACGGTCCGGGCGATGGTCTTCTCGTGCGTGCTGCTGCTCGCCTTCGTGCTGGTGTACCCCACGCTGCACTCCTACCTGCAGCAGCGCGTCGAGGTGGACCAGCTGCGGGGGCAGGTCGAGGCGGCCCGGCAGCGCAACGACGACCTCCAGGCGGACCTCAAGCGCTGGGACGACCCCGCGTACGTCGCCGCGCAGGCGCGCGAGCGGCTCTCGTTCGTGCTGCCGGGTGAGAAGGCGTTCCGCGTGGTCGATCCCGAGACGGTGCCCGACACCGCGCCCGCCGCCGACGGACCGGCCTCCGTGCTCGACGCGGGCTCGACCCTGCCCTGGTACGCGACCGTCTGGGAGTCGGTGCAGGTGGCCGGACAGACGCCGGCCACGGGCGACAATGGGACGCCCGCCACGTCTCCCACGGCCCCGGCGGGCGGCTGACCCTCACCCCCGCACGAAACGGACCGCCGCTGTGACCCCCTCCTTTGACGCCGTGAGCGACCAGGACCTCACGGTGCTCGCCGAGCAGCTGGGGCGCCCGCCGCGCGGCGTCGTCGGCATCGCCGCCCGGTGCGTCTGCGGCCGGCCGCTGGTGGTCCGCACCGCGCCGCGCCTCGACGACGGCACCCCGTTCCCCACCACCTACTACCTCACCTGCCCGCCCGCGGTCGCCGCGGTCAGCACGCTCGAGGCCGGGGGGCTCATGAAAGAGCTGACGGCCCGGCTCGCCGACGACGAGGAGCTGGCGGCCGCCTATCGCCGCGCACACGAGGCCTACCTGGTCGACCGCGAGGCGCTCGGGCACGTCGAGGAGATCGCCGGCATCTCGGCCGGCGGCATGCCCACCCGCGTGAAGTGCCTGCACGTGCTCGTCGGCCACGCTCTGGCGGCTGGCCCGGGCGTCAACCCGATCGGCGACGAGGCCCTCGCCCTCATCCGCGACGACTGGCGCCCGGACCGCTGCACCTGCTGACCCGCCCCTGACTCCGGGTCAGCGCCCCATCTCCGCGGACGTCCGCACGATCGAGCGTCGGGGCGACCGGATGTGCGGACGTCGCGCCGGCGACCACGCAACGTCCGCAGGATCGAGCGTCGGGGCGACCGGACGTGCGGACGGTCCGGTCCGGGGCGGGTGCGAGGATGGGCGCGTGACGCGTGTGGCTGCCATCGACTGCGGGACCAACTCGATCCGACTTCTCGTCGCCGACATCGATCCCGAGGCCGGGACCCTGGTGGACCTGGACCGCCGCATGGAGGTCGTCCGCCTGGGCCAGGGCGTCGACCGGACCGGCCGCATCGCCCCGGAGGCCCTCGCGCGCACGCTCGACGCGGCCCGGCGGTACAACGACGTGTGCACGGAGCTGGGCGTCGAGGCGATCCGGTTCGTGGCCACGTCGGCATCGCGCGACGCGGAGAACCGGGCCGACTTCGTCGACGGGGTGCACGCCGCGCTGGGCGTCGAGCCCGAGGTCGTCGCCGGGCAGGAGGAGGCCGAGCTGTCGTTCCGCGGGGCCACCGGCGTGCTGGCGGGCGAGCACCCCGGGCCGTTCCTCGTGGTCGACCTGGGCGGGGGCTCGACCGAGCTGGTGCTGGGCACGACGACGCCCGAGGCCGCCTTCTCGATGGACGTCGGCTGCGTGCGGATGACCGAGCGCCACCTGCGCAGCGACCCGCCGACCGCCGACGAGATCGCCGCGGCGCACGCCGACGTCGCCGCCGCGCTCGACACCGCGGCCGCCGTGGTGCCCCTGGGCAAGACGGTCACGCTGGTCGGCCTGGCCGGCAGCGTGACGACCGTGACCGCCCACGGGCTGGGCCTGCCCGCCTACGACCCCGCGATCATCGACCGGTCCGTGCTGCCGGTCGACGTCGTGCTCGCCGCCTGCGACGACCTCTTGGGCCGCACCCGCGAGTCCCGCGCCGCCCTCGGCTTCATGCACCCGGGCCGCGTCGACGTGATCGGCGCGGGCGCGCTGGTCTGGGGCGACGTCGTGCGACGCGTCCGCGACGAGGTCGCCGCTGCCGGCGGCCGGCTGGACCACGTGGTCACCTCGGAGCACGACATCCTCGACGGCATCGCGTGGAGCATCGCCACCCGCTGACACCCGCGGACCGAGAGATCCCCGGACGTCCGCACTCCGGTGGGTTCTGGCCCGCACGAGTGCGGACGTTGGTGGGGAACACTCGCGACACGCCGGGGCTGGCGCGTGGTGGACGGTAGTGCGCAATGTGTAATAGCGTCGCGCCTGCGGGAGCCGGAGGGGGCTTCCGCACCAGACTGCCGCCCCGGTGCCGTCGGTCGCCCAGCCGGGCGGACGGCCGCCCGGGACGTCGACCGGGAGGTCCCGTGGACACCACACAGCTGCTCAAGGGCGTGCTCGACCTGGCGGTGCTCGCCGTCGTCGCGGACGAGGACGGGTACGGGTACGACGTCGTCCGGCGGCTGCGGTCGGCGGGCATCGAGGAGGTCGGCGACGCGTCGGTGTACGGCACGCTGCGGCGGCTGTACTCGTCGGGAGCCCTGACCTCCTACGTGGTGCCCAGCGACGAGGGGCCGCACCGCAAGTACTACGGGATCAACGCCCAGGGCAGGGCGATGCTCGAGGCGCAGCGCAAGGACTGGCAGGAGTTCGCAGGCACGATGGGCCGCCTGCTCGGGACGGAGGGCGTGCGATGAGCGTGCTGGACACCACGGACGTGCTGGACGTCGCGGGCTACGCGGCGGCGGTGCGGCGCAGCCTGGCCGACCTCGGCCCGGAGGTGGTCGAGGACCTCACCGACGACCTCGAGGCGGACCTCGCGGAGGCGATGGCCGACGAGCGGCACACGGCCCACGGGCGCGGCCTGCTGGAGCAGTTCGGGTCGCCGGAGGAGTACGCAGCCGAGCTGCGCGCGGCGGCGGGGCTCGCGCCGGCGGTCTCGCGGGGTCCGCGGCAGGACCTCAGGTATGCGCTCGGAGCCCCCGCGCGCGGAGCGCGCCGCCTGGGTGCCTGGACCCTGCGGAGCCTGCGGGCGCAGCCATGGTGGGGGCCGGTCGAGTCGTTCCTCGTGGCGCTGCGGCCGGTCTGGTGGCTGGTCCGCGGCTGGATCGGTTACGAGCTCGTCGCGATGTACTTCGGCAGCGCTGCATCGATCGGAGTGCCGCGCTCGCTGCTGAGCAAGGCGGTGCTGCTGGCGGCGGTCGTCGTCAGCGTGCAGTACGGGCGCGGGGTGTGGCTGCGGGGGCCGCGGACGCACTGGCTCGCGGTGACGGCCAACGTCGTCGCGGTCGTCGCCCTGCTGCCCGTGGTCGGCTGGGTGCAGGGGCAGCTGCAGTGGCAGTACGCCCAGGCGGGCGCCTACGCCGGCGGCGCCCAGACGATCTACCAGGACAAGCCCGTCGACGGGGTCGTGGTCGACGGCATGCAGGTGAGCAACCTCTTCGCCTACGACGCCGAGGGCAACCCGCTCACCGACGTGCAGATCTACGACGATCGCGGACGGCCCGTGCGGACGACGTTCGACAACGGCCTCGACCCGTACTGGCTGCCTGAGGGCGACGAGCCGTGGTCGTTCGTCAGCAGTACGGACGCCGACGGCCGCTCCCGCTGGAACCTCTACCCGCTGCAGGGCGCGCCGACGTCCGCGTTCAGCTACGACGACGCCGGGATGCAGGTGCTCCCGGCGGGGACCAGCCCGTCCACGCCGCCGTGGCCGTTCGCCAAGGCACCGGCGCTCGACGCCCCGCAGACCTCGACGATCGGCGCCGAGGGGCCGTCCGCCACGCCCAGCCCGTCCGCCACGCCGGGCCCGACCCCCACCCCCTGACGGCCGGCGGCGCCCCGCAGGAACGGGGCGCCGCCGCAGGTCGCGGCGGTACGATGGGCGTTGGGAGCGCTTCCAGCGCCCATGTCAGCCCGCCGTCGCTCGAGGAGGAGCGGATGCCCGGTCCCGTGCTCGACCGCCGCCTGCTGCTCCAGCTCGGCGGGGCCGCCGGGCTGCTGGCCGCCTGCACGCCCGCGGCGCCGGGGCCGGCGCCGTCCGCGACCGCTGCACCGTCCTGGAGCCCGCCCGCGCAGCCGATGGCCTTCCCCGCCGGGTTCGTCTGGGGCGCGGCAACGTCGGCGTTCCAGGTCGAGGGGTCGACGACGGCCGACGGGCGGGGGCCGTCGATCTGGGACACGTTCGCGGCCCGACCGGGGACCATCCGGGACGGCTCCACGGGCGACCCGGCGGCCGACCACTACCGGCTGTGGGAGTCGGACCTCGACCTGATCAAGGACCTCGGGCTGCCCGCGTACCGGTTCTCGGTCGCGTGGCCCCGGATCCAGCCGACCGGGTCCGGCCGGGTCAACCAGGCCGGCGTCGACTTCTACCGCCGGCTGGTCGACGGGCTGCTGACCCGCGGCATCCACCCCGCGATCACGCTCTACCACTGGGACCTGCCGCAGCCGCTGCAGGACGCGGGCGGCTGGGCGGTGCGGGACACCGCCGAGCGCTTCGGCGAGTACGCGGCGATCGTGTTCGACGCCCTGCGCGACGTCGACGCCACCTGGCTCACGATCAACGAGCCGAAGACCACGGCATTCGTCGGCTACCGCTGGGGGTCGCACGCGCCGGGGATCTCCGACGTCGACCAGGCGGCGGCCGCGGTGCACCACCAGCTGCTGGGGCACGGCCGGGCCGTGAGCGCGTTCCGGGCCGGCGGGGGCGCCGGGGGCATCGGCATCGCCCTCAACCTCATCCCCGTCTACCCGGTGGACCGCGGCGCGGACCCGGCCTCGGTGCGCGTCGACGCCGTCGAGAACCGGCTGTTCCTCGACCCCGTGCTGCTGGGCACCTACCCGGACGACGCGATCGGGCGGGAGGCCGGCCAGCTGCCGGCGGACCGGGACGCGTTCGAGGCGCTCGTGCAGGACGGCGACCTCGACGCCATCAGCGCCCCGCTCGACCACCTCGCGATCCAGTACTACGGGGTCACGGGGGTCGACGACGCCGGCAACCAGGTGCCGATCTACCCCACCTCGGCCGCGACCTGGCAGCAGGTGCACCCCGAGGGCCTGTACGACCTGCTCATGGACCTGCTCATCGACTACCCGGACGCGCCGCCGCTGGTGATCACCGAGAACGGGATCCCCGACCCCACGCCCGAGGGCTCCACGGACGACCCCGAGCGGCGCGAGTTCCTGCGCGCGCACCTGCAGCAGGCGGCGCGCGCGATCGGCGACGGGGTGCAGCTCACCGGCTACTACGCCTGGTCCCTGCTGGACAACTTCGAGTGGGCCGAGGGGATGACGCAGCGCTGGGGGCTGGTGCGCGTCGACTTCGACACCCAGGAGCGGACGCCGAAGGCGAGCGCGCAGTGGTACTCGTCGGTGGTCCGCGCGAACGCCGTCGCCCCGTCCTGAGTGCCCACTGTGCGCAGTATCACCGGCTTGGGCAGGGCGCAAGGGACCTGACGCCGCTACCGTTGAAGGCATGCCTCAGTCTGCCTCCGACGTCGCACCCACGAAGGCCACCGCGGACGCGGCGGCCCGCCCGAGCAAGCCTCGCAAGGTGCCCCGCGTCGTGATCCTCGGCGGCGGCACCGTGGGCCTGTACACGGCCCGCCGGCTGCGCAAGCGTCTCGGCAAGCGCGAGGCGGCCATCGTCGTCGTCGACCCGCGCCCGTACATGACTTACGCGCCGTTCCTCCCCGAGGCCGCGGCCGGCTCGATCGACCCCCGCAACGTCGTCGCGCCGCACCGCCGCGCGCTCAAGGGCGTCGACGTGCTGCAGGGCAAGGTCACCGAGATCAACCACGCCGACCGCACGGTCGAGATCACGCCCGAGGAGGGCGACGCGTACTGGATCACGTACGACCACCTGGTGGTCGGCCTGGGCGCTGTCGCCCGCACGCTGCCCATCCCGGGCCTGGCGGACTTCGGCATCGGCTTCAAGAACGTCGAAGAGGCCATCTCGCTGCGCAACCACGTGCTCAACCGCATCGACGTCGCGGCGAGCACCTGGGACCCCGAGCTGCGCCGCCGCATGCTCACGTTCGTGTTCGTGGGCGGCGGGTTCGCCGGCATCGAGGCGCTCGGTGAGGTCGAGGACATGGCCCGCGCGGCGGTCAAGTACTACAAGGCCGTCGAGCAGGACGAGCTGCGGTTCGTGCTGGTCGAGGGCTCGCCGCGGATCCTGCCCGAGGTGAGCGAGGAGCTGGGCGGCTACACGCTGGAGCAGCTGCGCAAGCGCAACATCGAGATCCACCTGTCGACCTTCCTCAGCAGCTGCGTCGACGGCCACATCGTCCTGTCCAACAAGGTCGAGTTCGACGCCGAGACGCTCGTGTGGACCGCCGGCGTGAAGGCGAACCCGGTGCTGCAGAACTCCGACCTGCCGCTCGACGCCATGGGCCGGGTCACGTGCAACGCGTACCTCCAGGTGGTCGACGCCGACGGCACCGTGGTGCCCGACGCCTACGCCGCGGGTGACTGCGCCGCCGTGCCGGACCTGTACAACCCCGGCAAGTTCTGCCCGCCCAACGCCCAGCACGCGCTGCGCGAGGGCAACCACCTGGGCGACAACCTCTCCCGGGTGCTCCGCTCCGCCGAGCCGACCGAGTACAAGCACAAGAACATCGGCGCCGTCGCGTCGCTCGGCATGTACAAGGGCGTCGCCCAGATGTTCGGCCGGATCAAGGTCCGCGGCTTCCTCGCGTGGGTGCTGCACCGCTCGTACCACGTGGCCGCCATGCCGACCTTCAACCGCAAGATCAAGATCGCCGCGGGCTGGACCGGCTCGCTGCTGCTGCGCCGCGAGGTCGTCGCGCTGGGCAGCCTGCACGACCCGCGCGCGGAGTTCCGCTCCGCCTCGGTGCCGGCCAAGCCCCGCGCCGTCGAGCCGGGCGAGGCCGACCCGTCGATGGCGTCCGCCGCCGCGCCGAAGGCCGCCAAGGGCACCAAGAGCGCCTGAGCTCCTCGCGCACGAGCCCCCGACGTCGGTCGGGGGCTCGTGCGCGCCCTGGCAGGATGTGGCGCGGCCCCCGTAGCCCAACTGGCAGAGGCAGCCGGCTTAAACCCGGCACAGTCCCGGTTCGAACCCGGGCGGGGGCACCCGCACCCGCCCGCCGGTCAGTCGAGCCCCTGCTCCGACTCCTCGATCGTGGCCAGCCAGTCGCGCTTGGTCGCGCGCCAGCCCTCGTCGTCGGCGCCCAGCCGCCAGTAGCCGGAGACCGACAGCTGGTCGCGCGTGATCCCGCGGTCGACGCGCACGTGCCTGCGCAGCTCGCGGACCACGCCGGCCTCGCCGTGCACGAACGCGCTGACCGGGCGGGGCAGCTCCGGCAGGGCGGTGACGGCGTCGACGAGCGCCAGCCCGGCGACGGCGATGCCCTGGTGCACCCAGCTCACGTGGACGCCCGGCGGGAACGCGAGCGGGATCTGGTCCTCGAGTCCGTGCACCTCGATGACGGCGTGGCCGACCGCGTCGTCGGCCAACCGCTCGAGCGCGACGGCGATGGCGGGCAGCGCGCTGGCGTCGCCGGCGAACAGGTGCGACGCCGCGGCGGGGTCGGGTGACCAGGCCCCGCCGGGACCCACCAGCAGCACCTCGTCGCCGGGCTGCGCCGACGCCGACCACGGGCCCGCGATGCCCTCGTCGCCGTGGACGACGAAGTCGAGGGTGAGCTCGTCCGCGGCGGCGTCCCAGGCGCGGACGGTGTACGAGCGCTGGCGGGGCTGCTGGTCGGGCGGCAGGGCCGCGCGCACGGCGTCGAGGTCGAGGCGGCCGTCCTCCCGCAGCGGGCGCGGTGACCCGGCCGGGAGGAACACGACCTTGACGTACGAGTCGGCGTGCGGGGACGGCTCGAAGCCCGGCGCCCGGACGACCACCCGGACCATGGTCGCGGCGATCAACTCCGTCCGGACGACCACCCCCACGAGCGGGGCGGGGCGCGGGCGGGCCGGTGCGTCGGTCATCGAGGTCCTTCGTCGGGGCGGTCGGTCGTGCGGCGGCCCACGCTAGCCGAGCCCGCTGTCAGGTGCGGGTCGCGTGCGCGTCGAGGTCGGCGTTGAGGCGGGTCAGCAGCTCGGCCAGGTGCTGGCGGTCGTCCGGGGACCACTCCGCGAGGATGTCGGCGTACACGTCGGCGCGGGCGGTCCGGGTCTGGGCCAGGGCAGCGGTGCCCGCGGGCGTCATGGTGACCACCGCGCGGCGGCCGTCGTGCACGTCGCGCTCGCGGGTCACGTAGCCCGCGGCCTCCATGGCGAGCACCTGGCGGGTCACCGTCGACGCGTCGAGGCGCAGGTGGTCCGCGATCTCGTTGATGCCGGCCGGGCCCGTGGTGTCGAGGAGCCGGAGCGCCAGGTACGCCGAGCGCTCGAGCGTGCTGGCCAGGCGCGTGGTGCGGCGGTTGCGGTCCGCCAGGCGCAGCAGCAGCGCCACCTGGGCCTCGACCGCGGTCACGGCGTCGTCGCTCATGGGGTTCTCCTCCTCGATCACCTAGGTGTAGCATACATGGAGTTACCTGCCCCATACAGATATCGCACGAAGGACCGGCACCCGTGGCGTCACCCCGCATCGAACCGAACAAGACCGCGATCTACTCGACGGCCCTCACGGCGTTCTTCGCCATCGCGGGCATCGCGATCGTGGACCCGATCCTGCCGGCCATCGGCGCCGCCATCGGCGCGACCACCTGGCAGATCGAGCTGCTGTTCACCGCGTACATCGCGGTCATGGCCGTCGGCATGATCCCCGCGGTCATGGCCACCGGGAAGCTCGGCTACAAGAAGGTCCTCGCCGCGGGCGTCAGCACGGTCGCGGTCGCCGCGATCCTCGCGTCGCTGTCCAGCGGCATCGTCCCGCTCGCGCTGCTGCGCGGGCTGTGGGGCCTGGGCAACGCGATGTTCTTCGCCACCGCCATGGTGCTGCTGGTCTCGCTGGCCAACGACAAGAAGTGGGTCGTCGAGCTGTTCGAGACCTGCGTCGGGCTCGGGTTCGCCATCGGCCCGCTGATCGGCGGCCTGCTGGGGCAGATCAGCTGGCGCGTGCCGTTCTTCCTGTGCGGCCTGTTCATGATCGCGGCGCTGATCATCTCGCTGACGCGGCTCAAGGACCCCGAGGAGATGCCGGCCCCGCTGCGGCTCGGCCAGGTGTTCCAGCCGTTCCGCCGTCCCGCCTTCGTCGCGCTCTGCGTCATCACCGCGACCTACAACTTCGTGTTCTTCATCGTGCTCGGCTTCACGCCGATCTTCCTGGGCCTCGACGTGGTGCCGCTGGGCCTCGTGTTCACCGCGTGGGGCGTCGGCCTCGCCGTCGGCATCCTGGTGGTCGGCCACCGGCTCGCGCACCGGTTCGGCGCGGTGCAGACCGTCGGGTTCGCCCTCGTGGTCCTGCTGCTCACCCTGATCGGGCTTGCCACCTCGCACAGCACCGCGCAGTCGGTGGTCGTGCTGGTCGTCGCCGGCGTCTGCATGGGCATCTGCAACGCGAACCTCACCGACTTGGCGCTGGCGACCGGCTCGCCGGACCGTCGGGTGACCACCGGCGCGTTCAACCTGGTCCGCTGGGGCTTCGCGGCTCCGGCGCCGGTCGTGGCCGGGCTGCTGGCCGAGCACGTCGGGATGCGCTCGCCGTTCTGGGTGGCCGTCGCCGTGCTCGCCGTCGGGATCGTCACGTTCCTCGCGTTCGGCCACATGATGGCCCGCAACGTCGGCGAGCGCGTGCTCTGGTCCCGCTGGAACCGGGGGGCCGAGGCGCTCGAGGGCGTGCCGGAGGAGGCGCTGGGCGAGGTCGTCTGACCCCATGACGAAGGGGGCGGTCCTGTGCAGGACCGCCCCCTTCGCCGCGCGCCCGGGGTCAGGCGTCGCGCTTCTTGAGCAGGACGGCCGAGATCACCAGGACCACGACCACCCACGCCGCGAGGACGCCGTAGCCCTCCCACGCGCTCAGGGTGACACCGACCGTGGTCGCCGCGTCCTGGGCCTGGATGGCCGCGTCGGTCTGCGTGATCTGCTGCCCGGCGGCGCCCGGCAGGAACGGGGCGATGTACTTCAGCGGGTTCCACGGCACCAGCTGGAACACGATCGGCAGCACCAGCAGGAGGCCCAGCACCGTGGCCACGGCCGCGGCGGAGTGACGCAGGAGCGCCCCGAACGCGAACGAGAGCAGGCTGATCGTGGCCAGGTAGAGCCCGGTGCCGAACAGCACCCGGAGGGTGTCGTCGGCGCCCAGGTCGACGGCCATGTCCCGGCCACCGAAGAACAGCGCCTGCAGCGCGGCGGCGAGCGCGACCGCCAGGACGGCGGCGACGAGCGTGACGACACCGAGGACGACGGCCTTCGACCAGAGCACCGGCAGGCGCTTGGGCGCGGCGGTCAGGCTGGACCGGATCATCCCCGTCGTGTACTCGCCGGTGATGGTCAGCGCGCCGAGGACCGCGAGCGCGAACTGCCCGAGGTAGACCGCCGGGGTGTACGCGTCCAGGGGGTTCAGCGGCGTTCCCGCCGGCGGGCCGCCCTGGTCCGGCGACGGGGCGTTGAGCACCGCGAGGGTGAACAGCAGCGCCAGGCCGACGATCGCGACGAGGAAGATCGACATGGTCCACGCCGTGGACCGGACCGACCAGAACTTGATCCACTCGCCGCGCAGCAGGTGCGCGAACGTGAGCTTGGCGGGCTTCGCGGCCGTGGCGTGACGGTGCGGCTCGGTGGCGACGGCGGCGCTCATCGGGCGTCCTCTCCGGTGGCGGTGGCGGTGGCGGTGGTGGCGGCGTGGGCCCCGGTGGAGCTGGACTCCTCGCCGGGCAGCGCGGCGGAGTGGTACTCCACCGACTCGGAGGTCAGCGACATGTACGCCTCCTCCAGCGATCCGGTCAGCGGCGTGAGCTCGTGCAGGACGAGTCCCGCGCGGGCGGCCGCCTCGCCGACCTCGGCCGCGGTGGCGCCCCGCACCTCGAGCAGCCCGTCGGACGACGGGGTGACCGTCACGCCGGGCCCCGCGAGCACGCCCGCGAGGTCGGTGGACTGGGGCGAGCGGACGCGGACCGTGGCGGTGGTGGCCTGCGCGATGACGGTGTCGACCGGCCCGTCGGCGATGATCTTGCCGCGGCCGATGACGATCAGGTGGTCGGCCGTCACGGCCATCTCGCTCATCAGGTGCGACGAGAGGAAGACGGTCCGGCCCTCGGACGCGGCCAGGTACTTGACCAGGTTGCGCACCCAGAGGACACCCTCGGGGTCGAGCCCGTTGACCGGCTCGTCGAGGATGAGCGTCTGCGGGTCGCCGACGAGAGCCGCGGCGATGCCCAGCCGCTGCCCCATGCCGAGCGAGAACCCGCCGACCCGCCGCTTGGCGACGGTGTCGAGGCCGGTCATGGAGATGACCTCGTTGACGCGCTTGTCACCGATGCCGTGCGTGGCGGCGATCGCGCGCAGGTGGTTGCGGGCGCTGCGGCCGGTGTGGACGGCCTTGGCCTCGAGCAGCGCGCCCACCTCGGTGAGCGGGGAGTGGTGCTCGGCGTAGGGCCGGCCGTTGACCGTCACCGTGCCGTGCGTGGGCTTGTCGAGGCCCATGATCATGCGCATCGTGGTGGACTTGCCGGCGCCGTTGGGCCCCAGGAATCCGGTGACCCTTCCGGGCTGGACGGTGAACGAGATGCCGTCCACCGCCACCTTCGTGCCGTATCTCTTCGTCAGGTCGTGGGCCTCGATCATCAGCCGTTCCTCGTCGTCGGGAGCAGAACCGTTGACGACCCTAGGGGTGGGGCGCCAGGCCGTGCATCGGACCATGGGGGGAGCGCTGACCAGCCGAATGGCCGAGGCGCCGGGACGGTGGGAACGAACGCGCCCCTGTCCACGTTCGCTACGGTGACAGCCTTGTCTGACAGCGCCCGATCCGTCCAGGAGGACGCCATGGCCAATCCCGTGTTCAACAACAGTCCGGTCTTCCAGGACCCCGTGCAGCGCCGGGGCCAGAAGTCGCCTGCGTCGACGGTGTCCTACGGCACGGCCGGCGCTCAGGTGGCCGACGCCGCGACGCTCGACACCCTGTACAACGCCCCGTCCGCGACCACGCGCGAGACCGGCCGGCTGACCTACGACGACGTGATCATGAAGACCGCCGGTCTGCTGGCGATCCTCGTGGTCACCGGCGCGGCGACCTGGGTGCTCGCACCGGGCCTCTGGATCTTCGGCGCCATCGTCGGCCTGGTGCTCGGCCTGGTCAACGCGTTCCGCCGGAGCCCCAGCCCGCTGCTCATCACGCTGTACGCGGCGGCGCAGGGCGTGTTCCTGGGCGGCATCAGCGCGTTCTACGAGTCGGCGTACGACGGCATCGTGGGCCAGGCGGTCCTCGCCACCCTCTCGGTGTTCGCCGTGTCGCTGTTCCTCTTCCGCTCGGGCAAGGTCCGGGTCACGCCCAAGTTCACGCGCGGGCTCATCCTCGCGATGGTCGGCTACCTGGTGTTCTCGCTGATCAACGTCGTGCTCATGCTCTTCGGCGTGGGCGGCGGCGACTACGGCCCGCTGCGCTCGGGCTGGCTCGGCGTCGCGGTCGGGCTCATCGCGGTCGGCCTGGCCGCCGCGAGCCTCATCGTCGACTTCGACTCCATCAAGCGCGGGGTCGACGCCGGCGTGCCGGCCAAGCTCGCGTGGACGGCCGCGTTCGGCCTCGTCGTGACGCTGGTCTGGCTCTACCTGGAGCTGCTGCGGATCTTCGCCATCCTGCGCAACTGACCCCAGCGTCAGGCCAACCCGTCGGCCCGGGTGCGATGATCGATCGCACCCGGGCCGACGTGCGTCCGCCCGCCCCGCCACCCATGGGAGCAGACCGCAGTGAAGTACGCGAAGCACATCACCGAGCTCGTCGGCGGCACCCCGCTCGTCCAGCTCACGGCAGTGACGGCAGGCCTGACGGCGACGATCCTCGCCAAGGTCGAGTACATGAACCCCGGCGGCTCCGTGAAGGACCGCATCGCGCTGAAGATGATCGAGGCCGCGGAGGCGAGCGGCGAGCTGCAGCCCGGCGGCACCATCGTCGAGCCCACCAGCGGCAACACCGGGGTCGGCCTGGCCCTGGTCGCCCAGCGCAAGGGCTACCGCTGCGTGTTCGTCTGCCCGGACAAGGTCAGCCAGGACAAGCGCGACGTGCTGCGGGCGTACGGCGCCGAGGTCGTCGTGACCCCGACGGCCGTCTCGCCGGACCACCCGAACTCGTACTACTCGGTGTCCGACCGCCTGGCGCGCGAGATCCCGGGCGGCTGGAAGCCCAACCAGTACGCCAACCCGAACGGGCCGGCCAGCCACTACGAGACCACCGGCCCGGAGATCTGGGCCGACACCGACGGGCGCGTGACGCACCTGGTCGCGGGCGTCGGCACGGGCGGCACCATCACGGGCACCGGTCGCTACCTGCACGACGTCTCCGACGGGCGGGTGGTCGTCATCGGCGCCGACCCCGCCGGCTCGGTGTACTCCGGGGGCGACGGGCGTCCCTACCTGGTCGAGGGTGTGGGCGAGGACTTCTGGCCGACCGCGTACGACCCGACGGTGCCCGACGAGATCATCGCCGTGTCGGACGCGGACTCGTTCGCGATGACGCGCCGGCTCGCGCGTGAGGAGGGCCTGCTGGTCGGCGGCTCGTGCGGCATGGCGGTCGAGGCGACGCTGCGGTACGCCCGGCGCCTGCAGGAGGAGGACCCCGCGGCCGCGGCCGAGGCCGTGATCGTGGTGCTCCTGCCGGACAGCGGGCGCGGCTACCTGTCGAAGATCTTCAACGACTCCTGGATGCGTTCGTACGGGTTCCTGGCCGCCGACGAGGGCGCGACCGTGGCCGACGTGCTGCGCACCAAGACCGGCACGCTGCCCGACCTGGTGCACACGCACCCGAACGAGACCGTGCGCGACGCCATCGAGATCCTGCACGAGTACGGCGTCTCGCAGATGCCCGTCGTCGGGGCCGAGCCGCCGGTCAAGTTCGGCGAGGTGGCCGGCGCCGTGAGCGAGCGCGAGCTGCTCGACGCCGTGTTCTCCGGCGAGGCCGAGCTGTCCGACCGGGTGGACCGTCACATGTCCGCCGCGCTGCCGCTCATCGGCTCGGGGGAGTCCGTGGAGTCCGCGCGGTCGGCGCTGCAGAAGGCGGACGCGCTCATGGTGGTCGACGACGGTTCGCCCGTCGGGGTGCTGACGCGGCACGATCTGCTCGGGTTCCTCGCGCGCTGACGCGCGACCCGCCACCCCTCATCCGAAGGAGCACGATGGCCCTGTTCGACCTGCCCCTGCCCGAGCTCGAGCGCTACCTGCCCGAGCTGGACGAGCCGGAGGACTTCGACTCGTTCTGGGCCGACACCCTCGCCGAGGCGCGGACGTTCGACCTCGGGCTGTCCGTGGTGCCGGTGGAGACCGGGCTGACGGTGATCGACGCGTTCGACGTGACGTTCTCCGGGTTCGGCGGGCACCCGATCAAGGCGTGGGTGACGCGGCCCGCGGGTGCGGTCGGGGACCTGCCGGCCGTCGTCGAGCTCCTCGGGTACGGGGGCGGCCGGGGTTTCGCGCACGAGCGGCTCGCCTGGGCCGCCGCCGGGTACGTGCACCTGGTGATGGACACGCGCGGGCAGGGCTCGGTCTGGGGCGGCGGGGGGCACACCCCGGACCCGGCGGGCTCCGGGCCGGCGTCGCCGGGCGTCATGACGCGCGGGGTGCTCGACCCGCACGACCACTACTACCGGCGGCTCATCACGGACGCCGTGCGGGCGGTCGACGCCGCGCGGGCGCTGCCCGGCGTGGACGCCTCCCGCGTCGCCGTCACCGGCGGCAGCCAGGGCGGCGGGCTCGCGCTCGCGGTCGGCGGTCTTGCCGACGACCTGGTCGCGGTGATGCCGGACGTCCCGTTCCTGTGCCACTACCCGCGCGCGCTGGCCATCACCGACGCGTTCCCGTACGGCGAGCTCGTGCAGTACCTCGCGGTGCACCGCGACCAGGGGGCGACCGTGCTCCGGACCATGTCCTACCTGGACGGCGTGCACTTCGCCCGGCGGGCGTCGGCTCCCGCGCTGTTCTCGGTCGCGCTGCGGGACGAGACCTGCCCGCCGTCGACCGTCTTCGCGGCCTACAACCACTACGCGGGCCTGGCGCCCGTGCGGCCCGCGACCGAGATCGAGGTCTACACCTACAACCAGCACGAGGGCGGCCAGGCGTTCCAGGTGGCCCGCCAGCTGCACTGGCTCCGGGACGTGCTCGCGGGGCTGCCCGCGTCGGAGAGCGCGGGAGCCCGTCGGTGACCTCGGCGGTCTCCTTCGAGGTGGGTGACTTCGAGGGCCGGGCCGCCGTCCGGCTGACGCCCGTCGTGGACGGGGTCAGCCTCGTCGAGCTGGTCGGGGCGTTCGAGGCCGCGGCGGGGTACGAGGTGGCCGGCGGGTACGACGGGCTGGTGCTCGACCAGTTCCGCTTCGGCGACCTGGACAGCTACCTGCTCGGGGGCGAGGACTGGCCCGGCCGGGGCACCGCGTCGCTGCTCGGCTGCGACTGCGGCGACGTCGGGTGCTGGCCCCTCGACGCGCGCGTCACGGTCGCCGGCGGGCGCGTCGTGTGGGACGAGTTCCGGCAGCCGCACCGGCCGCAGCGCGACTATGCGGGCTTCGGGCCGTTCGTCTTCGAGGAGGCGGCCTACCGCGCCGCGATCGACGCGGCGGCAGCCGCCGTCACGCCCCGGAGCTGACCGCCAGGCGCTCCAGGCCGCCCACCAGCCCGGCGACGAGGAAGTCGAAGCTCGCGTCGACGTCGTCGGGCATGCCGAAGCCGCCATCGAGCTCGAGGACGACGAACCCGTGCACCGCGGCCCGGACGGCGCGGACGGCGTCGATCCGCCGGTCGTGCGGGACGCCGAGGGCCGCGACCGCGTCCGACAGCTCCGCGACGACGCGCTCGCCGGTGGCGCGGACCGCTGCGGCGTCGGGGTCGTGCATCCAGCTGGAGCCCTGGACGGCCTGGTAGCGGCCGGGGGAGCGCAGGGCGAGGCCGCGGATGGCGCGCGCGTAGGCGGGCAGCAGGTCGGCGCCGGTGCACCGGGCGCGGACCGCCGCGAGGGTCGTCTCGAACTCGTCGACGCAGACCAGCGCCACCTCGCGGCGCAGCGCGGGCAGCCCAGCGACGTGCTTGTACAGGCTCGGCACCGCGACGCCGGCCCGGGCCGCGACGGCCGAGAGCGTGAGGTCCGCGAAGCCGCTCGGGCCGCCGTCGTCGACCACCGCGAGCGCCAGGTCGACGACGGCGGCGCGGTCGAGGCCGGCCCTAGGCACGGGCGCTCTCGCGGACCTGGAAGCGGCCGGCCGCGTCGCGCGGGAGGTCCGCCAGGAACTCGAGCGTGCGGGGCACGACGACCTCGGGCGCCTGGTTCTGCGGGTAGTGGCCCACGTCCGGGATGAGGGTGACGTCGGCGTCGATCGCGCCGCGGAGCCACTCGGCCTCGGCCGCGGGGTCCACGAAGTCGGGGTCGATCGCGCCGACGAAGGCGACGGCCGGCGCCACGATCTCGGGCACGCGCGCCTCGACCGGGGCGTGCGTCAGCTGGACCGTGAGGTGCCGGAAGGACCGCAGGTGGGCGGGGTCCTTCATCGCGGCGCGCAGGTCCGCGACGTGCTCGTCGAGCCACGGCGCCTTGACGCCGCGGTTGAGGTAGCCGCGGTAGTACGACGCCCAGACGCCGGCGCCCCACGGGCGGGCGAACAGCGCCCGCATGACGCCGTGCATGGCGGCGACGGCGATCGCGGGCATCGGGCGCTCGCGCAGGAACGGTCCGGTGAGGACGAGCCCCGCGACGAGGTCGGGGCGCTCGGCGGCAGCCCAGCCGGCGGCGCCCGCGCCCATCGAGTTGCCGACGAGGACCGCCGGGCCGCCCAGGTGCTCGACGAGCGCGAGCGCGTCCTGGCCGGTGACGACGTCGCCGTGGGTGCTGAACGTGGTGTCCGAGTCGCCGTGGCCGCGCAGGTCCATGACCGCGACGCGGTGGCCGGCGTCGGCGAGCGGGCCGGTGAGCTCGCGCCACGTGCTGCGCAGGTCGCCCATGCCGGGGATGAGGACGACCAGCGGCCCCGCGGTCGGGCCGTCGAGCGTGTAGGCGATCCGCCCCTCGGGGCGCTGCAGGTGCTGGATGGAGGTCATGGCAAGAAAGCTAATGGCATTAGCCAGCGGGGTCAACCCCCTCGGTGCGACGGGTGTCGGTCGGAGTTGGCAAGATGGTTCGCGCACTGTCATCCACTGAAGGAGTACGTCATGTCCGCAGCGCTGCCCGAGGTCTCGGGTTCCTTCGGCCAGAAGCCGACCCTGACCTTCCCGGACGCGGCCGCGTCGCAGGAGCTCGAGGTGCTCGTCCTGTCCCGGGGCGACGGCGCCCTCGTCGAGGCCGGCGACGACCTCGAGGTCCACTACCTCGGCCAGTCGTGGAACGGTGGCGTGTTCGACAACTCGTACGACCGCGGCTCCTCGATCAGCTTCCCGATCGGCGTCGGTGCCGTCATCGGCGGCTGGGACCAGGGGCTCGTCGGCCAGCAGGTCGGCTCGCGCGTGCTGCTGTCGATCCCGTCGCACCTGGGCTACGGCGACCGCGGCGTCCCGCAGGCCGGGATCAAGGGCGGGGACACGCTGGTCTTCGTCGTCGACATCGTCGGCACCAGCAACTGATCCACCCGCGACGAGCCCCCTCTCGATCACGGGGAGGGGGCCCGTCGCTCGGGCACACTGGCGGGATGAGCGACGAGGTCGTGGAGATCGAGCTGCTGGTGGTGCCCGACTGCGCGAACCAGGCGGCCGCGGCCGAGCTGATCGCGACCGCGCTGGCGGACAGCGGCGTGGTGGCCACCGTCGCCGTCACGACCGTCGCCAGCCAGGACGACGCCGAGCGACGCGGCTTCACCGGCTCCCCGACGATCCTGGTGAACGGCGCCGACCCGTTCGCCCGCGCGTCCGCGCCCGCCGCGCTCGCGTGCCGGCTCTACCGCACCCCGGACGGCCTCCGAGGAGTTCCGGGGCTGCACGACCTGCGGGCCGCCCTCGAGCGCGCGGCCGCGGTCTGACGGGGAGGCCCGGCACCCCGTCGTCGCCCGTCGCTATCCTCGGGCCGTGGCGGACGGCGTGGTGACGATCGGCGAGTTCGCGCGCCGGTCCGGGCTCTCGCTCAAGGCGCTGCGGCTCTACGACGCCCGCGGGCTGCTGGAGCCGGTGCGCGTGGACCCGGCCAGCGGGTACCGCTACTACGACCTCGCGCAGCTCGAGCGCGCGCACACGATCTCGCTGCTGCGGCGGCTCGACATGCCGCTCGGGTCGATCGCCGACGTGCTCGCCGCGCGCAACGGGCAGGCGGCCGCGATCCGGTCCTGGTGGGACGGGCGGCAGCGGGAGCTCGCCGAGCGCGGACCCGAGCTGGACCTGGTGCTGCACGCGCTCGGCGAGCCGGACGGGCCTGCCCGCACGGGCCGGTTCGGGGTGGACGACGTGGTGGTCGAGCCCGTCCGCGCGCGGACGGTGGCGTCGGTCCGTCACCACGTGCTGCAGGAGGACCTGGTCGCGTCGCTGGCGTCGGACGTGCTCGAGCTCCGCGCGTTCCTCGACGCCGGCGGCGCCACCTACGGTCCGGAGTTCTGGGTGCTGTTCCACGGCGCCGTGGGCTTCGACGGCGACGGGCCCATCGAGACGTGCGTGCCGTACGAGGGTGCGATCACCCCCGCCGGCGCCGTCACGCTGCGGGAGGAGCCCGCGCAGACCCTGGCGTACGTCCCGGTGACCGCCGCCGACTGCCGGTACCCGGAGATCATCGGCGCGTACGTGGCGCTGGAGACCTGGTTCGTCTCCGGCGGCCGCGCGCAGGGCGGTCCCGAGCGCGAGATCTACCCGGTCCCGTGGTCCGACGAGGGCGTCGTCGTGCACGTCGCCCGGCCGGTCGCTTGACCCTGCCCCTGGGGCAGGCCTCAGGCTGACCGCATGCCAGAGCTCGCCGACTACGCCACCCACAGCCGCTACTCCGACCCCGGCCCGCACGCGCCGCTGCTCGCGGCCGTCGACACCGACCCCGGGTCGTTGCACCAGGCCGCGTGCTCCCTGGTCATCCACTACCGGGGCGCCGCGGACCAGCTGGTGCCGGGGCAGGACGCGGACATCGACCTGCGGTGGCTGGCCGACCTGCTCGACGAGGCGCAGCGGCGCTCGTCCGGACCGCTGACCGGCCCGCGGGAGCCGGCGCAGCAGATCGCCGGGTGCTGCCGCGACCACACGCTGGTCGCCGTGGCGGTGCTGCGCGAGCACGGGATCCCGGCGCGCAGCCGCGTCGGGTTCTCCGGCTACTTCCGGCCCGGGTTCCACCACGACCACGTGGTGGGCGAGTACTGGGACGGGGCGCGCTGGGTGCGGTTCGACCCCGAGCTGAACATGGCCGAGAACTGGTTCGGGTTCGACTCGCACGACATGGCGACCGGGCTCGGTGCGCCGTTCGAGACCGCGGCCGAGGTCTGGCTGGCCCACCGGCGCGACGGCCTCGACGTGTCGACCTACGGCGTGGACCCGTCGCTCCCGTTCCTCTGCGGGCCCGAGTTCGTGCGCGGGTACGTGGTGACCGAGCTGGCCCACCGGCAGCGCGACGAGCTCCTGCTGTGGGACGTGTGGGGCGACACCGTGCCAGAGACGCCGACGCCCGCCGCCGAGCTGGACCGGCTCGCCGACGAGGTCGCCGCGCTGCTGGTCGCCGCCGACGCGGGCGACGCCGCGGCCGAGCAGGAGCTGGCGGAGCGGTACGCGACCGACCCGCGGCTGCAGCCCGGCACCGGCGTCGTGACCCTCTCGCCGACGGGACGCGTCGGCGACGCCGACCTCGTGGCCAAGGTCAACCACTGGCGCCCGTAGGCGGCCCTGACGTACGAAGCGCCAGGGCGCCCGGATCCGCGGACGCTACCGAGCAGGCTGCGCAACGTCCGAGGAAGTGAGCGCTAGAGGGCTCCGATGCTCGGACGTTAGGGAGGGGATGGCGCAACGTCCGAAGAGGAGAGCTCGGATCCTCGGACGTTGCGGGGCCTAGGGCTAGAGGACGTGGCGGTCCAGGTAGGCGTTGCGGAAGACGCCGTCGGGGTCGGTGCGGGCGACCAAGGACCGGAAGTCGTCCCAGCGGGGGTAGAGGCGGGCCAGATCCCGGTCGGCGTCCGCGAAGAGCTTGCCCCAGTGCGGGCGGGCGTCGAACTGGGCCAGGGCGGCCTCGATCGTCGGCAGCAGGGCCGCGACCTCGGGCTGCCGCGGCAGCCACGTGAAGTGCAGCCCGACGCGGTCGCCGCCGGACGCCGTGGACAGCCAGAGGTCGTCGCCGGCGATCGTGCGGACCTCGGTGACCTGCAGCAGCGGCGCGATCCGGTCGGCCAGGGCGCGAACTGCCTCGAGCGCGGCGACGGCGTGCGCGCGGGGGACCAGGTACTCCGACTGGAGCTCGTCGCCGTTGCTCGGCGTGAAGTCCATGCGGAAGTGCGGGAGGCGGTCGTGCCACGGTCCGGGCTCGCCCAGCTGCGCGGTGCAGTTGACGGGGTCGATGCCGGGCAGAGGGTGGCGCGGACCGTCGGCGGGCGTGGTGCCGAAGAAGTCCGTCCGCAGCGCGTACGAGTCGGTGACGCGGGTCTTGCGCCAGACCTGCTGGATGCTGTCGCCGGTCCAGTCGGTGAAGAGGCTGACCGAGTCGGCGCTGCCGGTGATCTCGTCCAGGTGCGCCAGCGCCTCGCGCCACGGGAGGTCGAGGTGGACCTCCTGGGCGACGTCGTAGGTGGGCTCGATGTCGAGGGTGACGCGGGCTGCGACGCCGAGGGCGCCGAGCGCGACGACCGAGCCGTCGAAGTCGGCGTCACCGCGCCGGACGGTCCGCAGGGACCCGTCGGGCCCGACCAGCTCGAGGCCCGCGACGGCGGCCGCAAGGTTCCGCGAGCGGTCGCCCGAACCGTGCGTGGCCGTGGCGACCGCGCCGGCGACCGAGATGTGCGGCAGCGAGGCCAGGTTGTGCACCGCCCAGCCCGCCGGGTGCAGGGCCTGCGCGAGCGTGCCGTACCGGGTGCCGCCCGTGACGGTGACCGTGCGCGCGGCCTCGTCGATCTCCGGCGCGGCTTCCAGGCCGTCGAGCGCGACCAGCGCGGCGGGGTCGTCGGCCAGGTCGTTGAAGCAGTGCCGGGTGCCCAGGGCGCGGATCCGCGGAGACCGGGCGACGAGCTCGCGCAGCTCCTCGACGGAGCGCGGGCGGTGGACCTCCGTCGCGCCGTAGGTGTAGTTGCCGGCCCAGTTCGTCAGCGTCACCAGGTCAACCTACGGCCCGCCGGTGACGAAGATGTCGAACAGGTGGGGGTCGTGGGCGTGCACCAGGACGAGGAACACGACCAGGTCGAAGGTCAGGTGGATGGCCACGACGTAGCTCAGCGACGAGGTGCGCCGGAAGATCCAGCCCTGGATGAGCGCGAACGGGATGGTGAGCAGCGGGCCCCACGACCGGTACCCGAGCTCCCAGAGGAACGACACGAACACCGCGGCCTGCAGCAGGTTGGCCAGCCAGAACGGGAAGTGCGCCCGCAGCAGCGCGAGCACCACGCAGATGAAGAACAGCTCGTCCCAGATGCCCACCGCGTTGACGCCGACGAACAGCCGGACGATGTCGTGCGTGCCGTCCAGGTCCGGCCAGTTGCGCCACACCCCCGAGCCCAGGAAGTACGCGGGCAGGATGAGGTACGCGGCCACCGCGACGGCGCCCAGGTACGCCCACTGCCAGCGCTCCCAGCGGCGCCCGGTGCGCACGGGGAAGTGGATCGTGTCGTCCCGGAACACCCGTCGGCTCAGCAGGGTCGGCACGACGACGGCCAGGCCGAGCGCGATCGTGAACCGCGCCATGCCCGCGTTCGAGAGGTCCGCCTTGAGCGAGATCGTGCTGATGATCGCCTGGCCGAGCGCGACGAGGGCCAGGTCCTTGCCCAGGCCCTTGTCGACGAGGAGCCCGAGGCCCACGCCCAGCACGAGCGGGAGGTAGCCGAGCGGGCGGACGTGGACCGCGAAGATCAGGATCGCCGCGCCGCACACGAGCGCGGCGGCGACGACGCGGGCGGCGGACCGGGCGGCCGGGGCGAGGGCCGCCCCGTCGCTGCGCGTCTCGTGCGTGCTCGCCACGTCGCTCACGTGACGTCGAGGGCGCGTGCAGGGGGCTCGGGGGTCACGGGGTGCAGTCTGTCCGCTCGCGGCGCGCGGGGCGAGACGTGGACCGCTGCGAGGCTCCGACCTGGACGTTCGTGCAGGTGGACCGGGGTCCAGCGCCACGTGGACGGCTGTGGACGAGCCGCGCCGGGCGTCGATACGTTCGCGTCGGACCGGCACCCGGGACGACCCGGCCGGTCCACCACGGACGACGCCGAAGGCGGCCGGCACGGGTGACGGGGGACCCCGGGCCGGCCGCGCGGCGGGCGGGTGACCGACGTCGGGGGCGCCTCGGTCACCCGCCCGTACGTCTCCGGGCGCGCAGACGCCCCGCCCGCCGGGACGGCGAGCGGGGCGTGGGGTGTGCGGTCAGGCGCCGGTCGGGCGCGGGCAGGAGACGCCCGTGCCGCCGAGGCCGCAGTAGCCGTTCGGGTTCTTGTCGAGGTACTGCTGGTGGTAGCCCTCGGCGTAGTAGAACGTGCCCGCCTCGTCGGCGGACCGGATCTCCGTGGTGATCGGGCCGAAGCCGACCCGGGTCAGCCGCGGCTGGTACTCGTCGCGCGTGGTGCGGGCGGCCAGCTCCTGCTCGGGCGTGGTGGTGTAGACCGCGGACCGGTACTGGGTGCCGACGTCGTTGCCCTGCCGGTAGCCCTGCGTCGGGTCGTGCGACTCCCAGAACGTGCGGAGCAGGTCGGCGGCCGAGACGACCGACGGGTCGTAGGCGACCATGACCATCTCGGTGTGCCCGGTCTGGCCGGTGCAGGTCTCCTCGTAGGTGGGGAAGGGCGTGAACCCGCCCTGGTAGCCGACGGCCGTCGTCACGACGCCGGGGATCTTCCAGAAGGTGCGCTCGGCACCCCAGAAACAGCCCATCGCGACGTAGAGCACCTCGGTGCCCTCGGGCCAGGGGCCCTGCAGCGGGGTGCCGAGGACGGTGTGCGTCGACGGGATCGTGTACGCGTAGCGGTCGCGACCGGCGAGGGCGCGCTCCGGCTCGACCATCGTGGACTTGAGTGCGGATCCGAACAGCCAGCTCATGACTCTGATTCCTCTCCGGGAGCCCGGTTGGTCACCTGGGTCCTCCCGGCGATCTCAACGGCATCCATCCTGCCCCTGTTCCCGCGGGATGGCCCGGATCCTGGGAATCTCTTGACCGAACGAATACCAGACCAAGACCGCACCCTTCCATGACCTGGAGCGCACCGAGAGCGCACCGAGAGCGCCCCGGCGGGGCTCGTCAGGGACTCGGCGTCCCGAGCGCCTAGCCTGGGACGCGTGACGAACCACGCGCACCCCCACGACGACGACTGGTCCTCCGCAGGCTTCTCGACCCGCGCCATCCATGCAGGTCAGGACCCGGACCCCACCACCGGGGCGGTGGTCCCGCCCATCTACGCCACCTCGACCTACAAGCAGGACGGCGTCGGCGGCCTGCGCGGCGGGTACGAGTACTCGCGCTCGGCCAACCCGACCCGTACCGCGCTCGAGTCGGCGCTGGCCGCCGCCGAGGGCGGCGCGGCCGGCTTCGCCTTCTCGTCGGGCCTCGCCGCCGAGGACACCCTGCTGCGCGCGACCCTGCGCCCGGGCGACCACGTCGTCATCCCGAACGACGCCTACGGCGGCACGTACCGGCTGATCGCGCGCGTGTTCGGCCCGTGGGGCATCGAGCACACGCCGGTGGACCTGTCCGACGCCGACGCCGTCCTGGCCGCCATCCAGCCCGGCCGCACGAAGGTCGTCTGGGTCGAGACCCCGACCAACCCCCTGCTCGGCATCGCGGACATCGCCGTGCTCGCGGCGCACGCGCGGGCGGCGGGGGCGCTGCTCGTCGTCGACAACACCTTCGCCACCCCGTACCTGCAGCAGCCGCTCGCGCTGGGCGCCGACGTCGTCGTCCACTCGACGACCAAGTACATCGGCGGGCACTCGGACGTGGTCGGCGGCGCGCTCGTGGTGGCCGACGGGGCCCAGGTGCCGGTCGGGCTGGCGGCGCCCACCGGGACGACGAGCCTCGCCGACGCCGTCCGGTTCCACCAGAACGCCTCGGGCGCGGTGGCGGGGCCGTTCGACGCCTGGCTGACGCTGCGCGGGCTCAAGACGCTCGCCGTGCGCATGGACCGGCACGTCCGCAACGCCACCGCGGTCGCGGAGTTCCTCGCCGGGCACGATGCCGTGACCTCGGTGATCTACCCCGGGCTCCCGAGCCACCCCGGGCACGAGGTCGCCGCGCGGCAGATGAGCGGGTTCGGCGGCATGGTGTCCTTCCGCACGGGCAGCGAGGCGTCGGCGCTCGCGTTCTGCGCCGCGACGCACGTGTTCACGCTCGCGGAGTCGCTGGGCGGCGTGGAGTCGCTGGTCGAGCACCCGCACAAGATGACGCACGGGTCGGTGGCCGGCACCGAGCTCGAGGTCCCCGACGACCTCGTGCGCCTGTCGGTCGGCATCGAGGACGTCGCCGACCTGATCGCCGACCTCGAGGCCGCGCTGGCCGCTGGGCGCGACGCGTGAGCAGCTCCGGCCTGGCGGTGGGGGACGGGTCCGCGACGTCGGACGACGCGGACCGCGTCGCGGGCAGGCGAGGGGCGCCCGGTCCGGGTGCACCGGCGACGACCGGGGTCGTCCCGGCGGCGGACGGTCAGCCGGTCCCGCCCTCGGTGCGCAACGCCGCGGCGTGGTCGTGGCGGCTGCTGCTCATCGGCGCGGCCCTCGCCGTGCTGCTCTGGCTGCTGAACGAGCTCAAGGTCGTCGTGGTCCCCATCGCGGTCGCCCTGCTGCTCACCGTGCTGCTCACCCCGTTCGTCGGCTGGCTCCAGCGCACGCTGCGCGTGCCCCGGGTGGCGGCCGTGGCGATCTCGGTCGCCGGGCTGGTCCTGGTCGTCGCGGGGCTGCTCACGCTGGCGGGGCGGTCGATCGTCAAGGGGTTCGGCCAGCTGTGGGACCAGGCGGCGCAGGGCATCGACAAGCTGACCGCGTGGCTGGCCCAGGGCCCGCTGCAGCTGACCACCACCGACATCTCGGGGTGGCTCGACAAGATCCAGGGGTCGCTCAGCGGCGGCAGCTCGGAGCTCGTCTCGGGCGCGCTGCACGCGACCACCACGGTCGCCCACGTGGCGGCCGGCGCCCTGATCGCGCTGTTCTGCACGTTCTTCTTCCTGCTCGACGGCCGCTCGATCTGGGCGTGGGTGGTCGGCCTGCTCCCGCGCGGCTCCCGCGAGCACGTGCACCAGGCGGGCCGGCGCGGGCTGGTGACGCTCGGCGCCTACACGCGCACGCAGATCCTGGTCGCGGCCGTCGACGCCCTCGGCATCGGGCTGGGCGCCGCGATCCTGCAGGTCCCGCTGGCCCTGCCGCTCGCCGTGCTGGTGTTCCTCGGCTCGTTCATCCCGATCGTCGGCGCCGTGGTCACGGGCTCGGTCGCGATCCTCGTCGCCCTCGTCTCCAACGGTCCGGCGTCGGCCATCTGGATGCTGGTCGTGGTCATCCTCGTCCAGCAGCTCGAGGGGCACGTGCTGCAGCCGTTCCTCATGGGCCACGCCGTGTCGCTGCACCCGGTCGCCGTGCTGCTCTCGGTGGCCGCGGGGTCGTTCGTCGCGGGGATCGTGGGCGCGCTGTTCGCCGTGCCGCTCGTGGCCACCGTCAACACGGTGCTCCTCTACCTGCACGGGCACGACAAGTTCCCGCAGCTCGGCACCGACGACCACGTGCCCGTCCGCGGCCGGGGCCACCCGGTGCTCGACCGCGCGATCGCGCAGGTGGCCGAGGCGACGTCCGAGCGGGTGGCGACGCAGGCCGAGGCCGAGGACCGCGACGAGCCCGACGCCCCCACCGCGGGGACGGAGACGAGGGACGCGGGCGAGCCCGGCGGCGCCGACGACGACGCGAGCCGGCGATGAGCCGGCTCGACGACGTCCGCGCGGCCGCCCAGCTGCTCGAGGGCGTCGCGGACCGGACCCCGGTCCAGCTGAGCCGAGCGCTGTCGCACCTGGTGGGCGCCGACGTCTGGCTCAAGTGCGAGAACCTGCAGCGCGCGGGGTCGTTCAAGCTGCGCGGCGCGTACGTGCGCATGGCCCGGCTCTCGCCCGAGGAGCAGGCGCGCGGGGTCGTCGCCGCGAGCGCCGGGAACCACGCCCAGGGCGTCGCGCTCGCGGCCCGGATCCTCGGCATCACCGCCGTCGTGTACATGCCGGCCGACGCGGCGCTGCCCAAGATCGCGGCGACCCGGGACTACGGCGCGCACGTCGAGCTCGTCGGGGCGTCGGTGGACGAGGCGCTCATCCACGCCCGGCAGTACGCCGAGCGGACCGGGGCCATCCTCATCCACCCCTTCGACCACGAGGACGTCGTCGCCGGGCAGGGCACGATCGCGCTCGAGATCGTCGAGCAGGTGCCCGACGTGGCGACCGTGGTGGTGCAGATCGGCGGCGGGGGGCTGGCGGCCGGCGTCGTCGCGACGCTGGCGGAGCTGCGGCCGGAGGTGCGCGTCATCGGCGTGCAGGCGGCGCGGGCCGCCAGCTACCCCGGCTCGCTGGCCGCGGGACACCCGATCCCGGCGCCCGAGCTGCGGACCATGGCCGACGGCATGGCGGTCGGCACGCCCGGCGTCGTGCCCTTCGGCATCCTCGCGGAGCACCACATCGAGGTCCGCACGGTCTCCGAGGAGGACCTGTCGCAGGCCCTGCTGCTGGTGGCCGAGCGCGCGAAGATGCTGGTCGAGCCGTCCGGCGCCGCGTCCGTCGCCGCGCTGATGGCGGGCGTGGGCGAGGTGAAGGGGCCGGTCGTCGCGATCCTGTCGGGCGGCAACATCGACCCGCTGGTGCTCATGCGCGTCGTGCGGCACGGCCTCGCGTCCGCCGGCCGGTACCTGCAGCTGCGGGTCCGGCTGGACGACACCCCGGGAGCCCTCGCGGCGCTGCTCAAGGACCTGGCCGACACGGGCGGGAACGTCATGCACGTCTCGCACGCCCGGACGGTCGGGGACCTGCAGCTGTACGAGGTCGCGATCGAGGTGCAGGTCGAGACCAAGGGCCCCGACCACTGCCGCTACGTGGTGCAGCAGCTCAAGGCGGCGGGCTACCGGCTCACGGACAGCTGACGCGCGAACGAGGCGCCACCCCCGCGGGGATGGCGCCTCGTCCGACGTGCGGCGGGGTCAGCCCGCGAAGGGCTTCGCGTCCGTGATCTCGACCGGGATCTCGCGCCCGTTGGGGGCGGTGTAGCTGGTCGAGTCGCCGATCTTGCAGCCGTTGATCGCCTCGCCGAGCGGGGACGTCGGGGAGAAGACCTCGATGTCCGAGGTCCCGGCGATCTCGCGCGAGCCGAGCAGGAAGACCATCTCGTCGCCGGCGACGACCGCCGTGACGACCATGCCGGGCTCGACGACCCCGTCGTCCGGGGGCGTGCCGATCTGCACGTTGCGCAGCTTCTCCTTGAGCTCGCGGATGCGAGCCTCCTGCTTCGCCTGCTCCTCGCGCGCGGCGTGGTAGCCGCCGTTCTCCTTGAGGTCGCCCTCGTCGCGGGCAGCGGCGATGCGCGAGGTGACCTCCGCGCGGCCCTCTCCTTCGAGGCGTGCGAGCTCAGCCGTGAGGCGGTCGTAGGCCTCCTGGGTCAGCCAGGTGGCCGCCGTCGTATCGGTCACGATCGCTCCTTTCCTTGCGTGTGTGCCGGAGATGCAGGGCGGTACGCCGCGGGGGCGTGCGCTCGGCAGTCCGGTCGGCCGGAGGCATCCAAGGACACGTCCGGTGATCGGGTACTGAAGGGGTGCTCCGCCGTTCCCTCTCGGTCGCGTCGACCGCTGCTGGTGCCGGACCGGGGCGGCGTCGAAACGACAAGGATAGCAAGGTGGCGCGGCGGGAGGCCCAGAATCACCCGTCCGAGGGGTCCGCTCAGGGCGTTCCGGCCGGGTCGTCCACCAGGTCGCAGCGTTCGACCGTGCCGCTCACCGCGAGCTCCGTGGTCTGTACGGTCGCGGTGACGCGCCGGGTCGCGGTGTCGGCGGGGCCGACGTCCACCGTGCGCACGCCGACCTCGCCGTACGACTCCGAGAGGGCGGTGACGGTGCAGGTCACCGTCGCCTCCTTGGGCTTGGTCACCTCGAACGTGACGTCGATGGAGCGCGACCCGTCCACCGCGAAGCCGACGTCCTTCCACGACACCGGCTGCCCCGCCATGTTGAGGCCGATCCAGATCACCACGGCGACGCCGACCACGGCGGCGACCACGAGGCCGAGGCGGCCGCGGCGGGCCGACCGCTCCGTGGGTTCCGGCCCGTAGCGCCCGGCCGGTGGTCGGGTGGCGGGCGTGTCGGTCACGGGGCTCCTCGAGCGGCCCTGCAGGGCGCGCGGTGCGATGGCGCGGCGGGGGTGCCGCGTAGGCGATCATTGTCTCTCGTCCAACCACCCGCCTGAGCCGAGAAGCCGGGCGACCGACGGGAGGCCCCGAGGTGACCGGAGAGCGGCTGCGCCTGATGGCAGTGCACGCCCACCCCGACGACGAGTCGAGCAAGGGCGCCGCGACCACGGCGAAGTACGTGGCGGAGGGCGTCGAGGTCCTCGTCGTCTCGTGCACCGGCGGCGAGCGCGGGGACGTGCTCAACCCGCAGCACCCGCCGGTCGAGGGCGGACTGGACGGCATGCGGGAGTACCGGCGCCACGAGATGGCCGCCGCGGCGGCCGCGCTCGGCGTGCAGCACCGGTGGCTCGGCTTCGTCGACTCCGGGCTGCCCGAGGGCGACCCGCTGCCCCCGCTGCCCGAGGGGTGCTTCGCGCTGGTCCCGCTCGAGGACGCGTCGGCCCCCCTGGTCGAGCTGGTCCGTGAGTTCCGTCCGCACGTGATCACCACGTACGACCCGTCGGGCGGCTACCCGCACCCCGACCACATCATGTGCCACCGCGTGTCGGTCGAGGCGTTCGAGGCGGCGGGCGACCCGGAGCGGTACGTCGGCCGGGGCGAGCCGTGGACGCCGTCGAAGCTGTACTACAACCACGGCTTCTCGCTCGCGCGCATGCGGGCCGTGCACGACGCGATCGTCGCCGCCGGCCGGGAGTCCCCGTTCGGCGACTGGCTGGACTCCCGCCAGGCCCGCGAGGTGCCCGAGCGCGAGATCACCACGCGGATCGAGTGCTCGGCGTACTTCGACCAGCGCGACGACGCCCTGCGCGCGCACGCGACGCAGATCGACCCGGACGGCTTCTTCTTCGCCGTCCCCCGCGAGCTCGAGATCGCGCAGTGGCCCACGGAGGAGTACGAGCTGGCGACGTCCCGCGTGCCCGTCTCGCTGCCCGAGGACGACCTGTTCGCGGGACTGCGCTCGTGATCGCCGCGCTGCTGCTGGCCGCGCCGGCGCCCAGCCCCTCGCCGACGGACGTGAACATCGACGGCACGCCCGTCGGGTCCCCGGGGTTCCTCGGGTTCGTGTTCACGTTCCTGCTCGCGGTGGCGCTCGTCTTCCTGTTCCTCTCGCTGACCAAGCAGCTGCGCGTGGTCGACCGGCGGGCCAAGAAGCTGGGCCTCGACGACGACGCGGACGACCAGGCCGACGACCCCCACGCGGACCGGGGGCTGGTCGACGCCGGTGCCGCGGGCCCCGACTCCGAGGTGGACGCGGACGTCGAGGTGGCGCTGCGGGACTACCTCGCCGACGAGCCGCCGGCCGACCCGACGGCGCCCGACCGGCCCGGTCCCGAGACCCCGCGCGACCCCCGGTGAGCACCGCGCCCGAGCCCCCGCGGCGGCCGTCCGTCCGGGTCACCGTGGCGCAGCTGCGGGTCAGCGACGACCACGGCGCCAACCGGCAGGTGGTCGAGGACGCATTCGACATCGCCGCGCGCGCCCGGGCCGACCTGCTCGTGGTGCCCGAGTACGCGTCGGGGTTCGACCCGCGTGGGGTGGGCGTCGAGCACGCCGAGCCGCTGGACGGCCCGTTCGTGCACATGCTCCGCGCGCGGGCCGCCGCGACCGGCGTGGCGGTGCTGGCCGGCGTCACGATGCCGGCCGACGGCGACGACCCGCGCGCCGTCAACGCGGTCGTGGCGGTCGACGGCAGCGGTGCGCTGGTCGGCGTCTACCGCAAGGTGCACCTGTACGACGCCTTCGGGCAGCGGGAGTCCGACCGCCTGGCGCCCGGGCCCGCGGACGCGCCGCCGCTCGTGCTCGAGGTGGGTGGCCTGACGTTCGGCGTGCTGACCTGCTACGACCTGCGGTTCCCCGAGTCGGCGCGCCGGGTGGTCGACGCCGGGGCGCAGGTGCTGGTCGTGCCCGCCGCGTGGGCGGCCGGGGAGCTCAAGGCGATGCACTGGCGGACGCTCGCGATCGCCCGGGCCATCGAGAACACCGCGGCCGTGGTCGCCGTCGGCCAGGCCGGCAAGGGGGTCACGGGTCGCTCGATCGTCGTGGCGCCCGACGGCGTGGTCGGGCTGGAGATGGACGAGGAGCCGCAGGTGCGCACCGTGGACGTCGACGGCGCGGCGCTGCTCGGTGTGCGGGAGCAGAACCCGTCGCTGGCCAACCGGCGCTACACCGTCGTGCCGATCGCCTGACGGCTCAGGCCGAGCCGTACGCCGCGATCGACACCGCGATGTAGTGGCACGTGAACCCGACGACGGTCAGCGCGTGGAAGATCTCGTGGAACCCGAACCAGCGCGGGCTCGGGTTGGGCCACTTGGTGCCGTAGACCACGGCGCCGAGGGTGTACGCGAGCCCGCCGACCGCGATGAGCGCGACGATCGCGGTGCCACCGGCCCGGTAGAACGCGGGGAAGAACCAGACGGCCACCCAGCCGAGCGCCACGTACACGGGCACGTAGACCCAGCGGGGGGCGCCGAGCCAGAAGATGCGCGCCAGCAGCCCGATCAGGGCCCCCGACCACACGACGATGAGCAGCACGCGGGCGGTGGTCGCCGGCAGCAGCAGCACGGCCAGCGGCGTGTACGTGCCGGCGATGATGAGGAAGATGTTGGTGTGATCGAGCCGCCGCAGCACGGCCGCGGTGGTGGGCGACCAGTGCCCCCGGTGGTAGAACGCGCTGGTGCCGAAGAGCATCACGGCGGTCACTCCGAAGACCGCGGTGGACCACTTGGCCTCGGGCGTCGGCGAGAGCACCACGAGCACGATCGACGCGACCAGCACGAACGGGGAGACGCCCGCGTGGATCCAGCCCCGCAGGTGCGGCTTGACCGACTCGGTGACGCGTTCGACGATCCCGGCCTGCTCCTCGGTCGCGGTGGGCGACGGGGCCGCGGGCTGCGCACCGGAGGGTCCCGGGGCGGGCGCGGGGGAGGGGCTCATGGGACCGGGCTCGATTCGTCAGCGGGAACCTACGAGACCGTAGGTTACGACACCGTAGGTAAGGGTGTCGACCACGGCGCACGCGATGTGACGCGGTCGTCCCGACCCCACCGAACGTACCCCGCGAGATGGCCGCGGGCACGACCGAAGGTCCCTCCGCGGGCCCCCGCGGCGAGTACGGTGAGCGAGTCCCGTCGCCCGGTCGAAGGAGTGCGTGTGCGTCTGCCCCACCCGCTCTACGGGCTGTACGAACGCCGGCTGGCGGCGTCGCTCCCGAAGGACGGGCTCCCGCGCCACGTCGGGGTGATCCTCGACGGCAACCGGCGGTGGGCGCGCAACCAGGGGGAGTCCACCCGGCACGGGCACCAGGCGGGCGCGGACAAGATCGCGGACCTGCTGCAGTGGAGCGAGGACATCGGCGTCGAGGTGGTGACGCTGTGGATGCTGTCCACGGACAACCTCGCCCGCAGCGCCGACGAGCTCGAGCCGCTGCTGGAGATCATCGAGGACGCGGTCGGCTCGCTGGCGGCGACGCGGCGGTGGCGCATCCAGGCGGTGGGCTCCCTCGAGCTGCTGCCCGACCAGACGGTCAAGGCCCTCGTCGCCGCGCAGGACGCCACGGCCGACGTGGTGGGCCTGCACGTCAACGTCGCGGTCGGCTACGGCGGCCGCAGGGAGATCGCGGACGCCGTGAAGTCGTTCCTGCGGGAGCACGCGGAGGCCGGGTCGAGCCTGGACGAGCTGGCCGAGGCGTTCGACGTCGAGCACATCGCCGAGCACCTGTACACCAAGGGGCAGCCCGACCCCGAGCTGGTGATCCGGACCTCCGGCGAGCAGCGGCTCGGGGGGTTCCTGCTGTGGCAGAGCGCGCACTCGGAGTTCTACTTCTGCGAGGCCTACTGGCCCGACTTCCGGCGCGTCGACTTCCTCCGCGCGGTCCGTGCGTACGCGGCCCGGGAGCGTCGCGGGGGGCGCTGAAGACGCGCGGGTGGCGACCGGGCGAAATGTTCGAGGGCCCGGGAACGCCTCCGTCGCCGTTCCAGCGCTCCGACCTGCGGCTCTGCCGGAGGGCGTCGTCGGCGGCCCCTGAACCGCCCGCGCCGCACAGGTGAACACCGTGTAACACCTTCGCGTGTCGTGCCGGACGGGTGTCCGACCGGGCTTATGTTCCGGCGTAGAGGACGGCGTCCGCCGTCCCCGGGAGGCCAGCCCATGGAGCATCCGCTCCGGGAGGTGGGCCGGATCCGGCCCTCGGCCGACCGCCCCCGTCCCGTCGCCGTTCGTCGGTGCGTGGTCCTGCTCTGGCAGGACGCCGGCGTCCGGTGCCCGTCGCGGCGCACGTAGCGCCGGAGGGAGCCTGCCGTGGTCAGCAACGCGCAGCACGACACCGAGTCCACGACGCCCGAGGAGACACTCGACGGGCGTCGGACACACGTGCTGGACACCTCGGTCCTGCTGTCCGACCCGCGGGCGATCCTCCGCTTCGCCGAGCACGACGTGGTCCTGCCCGTCGTCGTGATCACCGAGCTCGAGGCCAAGCGCCACCACGCCGAGCTGGGCTACTTCGCCCGCGCGGCGCTGCGGATGCTGGACGACCTGCGCATCGAGCACGGGCGCCTCGACACCCCGATCCCGCTGGGCGAGGACGGGGGCACCCTGCGCGTCGAGCTGAACCACACCGACCCGACCGTGCTGCCCGCCGGCTTCCGGCTGGGCGACAACGACACCCGGATCCTCGCCGTGGCGGCCAACCTCGCCGCCGAGGGCAAGGACGTCACGGTCGTCTCCAAAGACCTGCCGATGCGGGTCAAGGCGTCGGCGGTCGGCCTGCGGGCCGAGGAGTACCGGGCCGAGCTGGCCGTGGACTCGGGCTGGACGGGGATGGACGCGCTCGACCTGGCCGAGCAGCAGATGGCCGACCTGTGGGAGCACGAGTCGGTCGCGCTGGCCGACGTGCCCACCGGCTTCGGTGGCAGCACCACCAACCCGAACGACCTGCTCTGCCACACCGGCGTCGTGCTGCACAGCCCCCGCGGCTCGGCGCTCGGGCGGGTCACCGCCGACAAGCACGTGCAGCTGGTGCGCGGCGACCAGGACGTGTTCGGCCTGCACGGCCGCAGCGCCGAGCAGCGGATCGCGATCGACCTGCTCCTCGACGAGGAGATCGGCATCGTCTCGCTGGGCGGGCGCGCCGGCACGGGCAAGTCGGCGCTGGCCCTGTGCGCGGGCCTCGAGGCCGTGCTCGAGCGCCGTCAGCACCGCAAGGTCATGGTCTTCCGGCCGCTCTACGCGGTGGGCGGCCAGGACCTCGGCTACCTGCCCGGCAGCGCCGACGAGAAGATGAACCCCTGGGCGCAGGCCGTGTTCGACACCCTCGGGGCGCTGGTCTCCAAGGAGGTCGTCGAGGAGATCATGGACCGCGACATCCTCGAGGTCCTGCCACTCACCCACATCCGCGGGCGCTCGCTGCACGACGCGTTCGTGATCGTCGACGAGGCCCAGTCGCTCGAGCGCAACGTCCTGCTCACGGTCCTCTCGCGCATCGGGCAGAGCTCGCGCGTGGTGCTCACGCACGACGTGGCGCAGCGCGACAACCTGCGCGTCGGGCGGCACGACGGTGTCGCCGCGGTGATCGAGGCGCTCAAGGGCCACCCGCTCTTCGCGCACGTGACGCTCACGCGCTCGGAGCGCTCGCCCGTCGCGGCGCTGGTCACCGAGCTGCTGGAGGGCATCGAGGTCTGACGCTCGACGGACGCCCGGGTTCCCGCGTCGGGGAGCCCGGGCGTCCGTGCGTCTCAGGCGTGCCCGTCGAGCTCCCGGACCAGGGCGCCGAGCCCGACGGCGAGCGCGTGCCGCTCCTCCGGCGTCAGGCGCGCGAGCAGGTGCCCGTGGTGCTCCCGCAGGTCGGCGCCGACCCGGTCCGCCACGTCGCGGCCCTCCGCGGTGAGCCGCAGCCGGTAGAGCCGGCGGTCGTCCGCGTCCCGCTCGCGGGAGAGCCAGCCGCGGTCCTCCATCCCGGCGGCGAGCCGGCTCACGGTGCTCTTCTCCAGGCCGAGGCGCGCCGCGAGCTCCTGCTGGGAGAGCGAGCCCGCCTCGGCCAGCTCCCCGAGCGCGAAGGTCTCGGACATCGAGAGCCGCACGCCGCCGTGCTCGTGCGGGGTCTGGACGGCCTCGAGCAGCCCGCTGGTCCGCGCGAGCTGCTGGAAGAACCGCCGCAGGTCGTCGTCCGGAAAGGTTGTGGCGTACAACTGTTTCGCCTACGCTCTCGCTAAGAGTTGTGACATACAACTGTATCGGAGGACGTCATGACCACGGCGCTGCACCACGCACGCGAGAGCATGCTCGGGCTCGTCCACCACCCGGCGCAGTACGGCAGGTTCGCCGGCCACCTCGCGTCCGGCCTCTACCGGCGGGTGGCCCGCGACGTCGGCGCGCTCGGGCTGCCGGCCGGGGCCCGCGTGCTCGACGTGGGCACCGGACCGGGGGCGCTGCCGCTGTTGATCGCGCAGGACCGGCCGGACCTGGTGATCGACGCGATCGACCTCGCGCCGGAGATGATCGCGCAGGCCCAGGCGTCGAGCACCGGGTCCGTCACGTTCGCGGTCGCGGACGTCGCGCGCCTGCCGTGGCCTGACGCCACCTTCGACCTCGTGGTCTCGACGATCAGCCAGCACCACTGGGTGGACCCGACGGCCGGGATGGCCGAGGTCCGTCGCGTGCTGCGACCCGGCGGGCGCGCGTGGATCTACGACTTCCGCTGGGCGCTCTCGCGCGCGCAGCGGGCCGCCGAACCCCTCGACGCCGGCACCAGCGTGGCGCGCCAGAGCCCGCTCGACGGCTCGGCGTGGTTCAGCCCGATCGGGCGGCTGGTGCTGCGCCCCGCCTGAGCGAGCTCAGCCCTCGATCAGCTGCCCGTCGGCGATGTGCAGCACGCGGTCGGCCAGCGACACCATCAGCGGGTCGTGCGTCGAGACGATGGCGGTCATGCCCTCGGCCTCGACGACCGCGCGGATGAGGGCCATGACGGCCGTGCCGGTCTCGGTGTCCAGCTGGCCGGTCGGCTCGTCGGCCACCAGCAGGCGCGGCGAGTTGGCCAGCGAGCGCGCGATGGCCACGCGCTGCTGCTGGCCGCCCGACAGCTCGCCGGGGCGCTGGAGCGCGTGGGGGCCGAGCCCGACGAGGTCGAGCAGCAGCCGGACCCGGTCCTCGCGGTCCTTGGTGGGCAGCTTGCGCAGCCGCAGCGGCACCCCGACGTTCTCCGCGGCCGACAGCACCGGCACCAGGCCGAACGTCTGGAACACGAACGACACGACGTCGCGCCGCAGGTCGACCAGGCCGCGCTCGTCGAGCGTCGAGACCTCCCGCCCGTCGACGACGACGCGGCCCTCGTCGGGCCGGTCCAGGCCCCCGACGACGTTGAGCAGGGTCGTCTTGCCGGAGCCCGACCGGCCGACCAGGGCGACGAGCTCCCCGGGCTCGACGGTGAACGAGACGTCCCGCAGGGCGTGCACGGCGCCCGTGCCCGAGCCGTAGGTGCGGCTCACGTGCTCGACGCGGACGACCGCGTCGGTCGCGCTCGCCGTGGGAGCAGCCGGGGTGGCGGTCGTGGTGGTCATCGGCCGGTCTCCTCGCGGAGGCTGACGGCGCGCGTCGTCCCGGTGGTCGTCGGGGCGTCCACCACGGCGGCGGACGAGTGCCGGCCGGCGGGGCGTCCCGGCGGGCCGCCCACGTCCCGGGTGGGCACCGGCCGGTCCGGCCAGAGCGAGACGTGCGACTCCTCCAGCGCGAGGCGCACGCGCCCGACCAGGTTCAGCGCGTCGCGGTAGTCCTTCGGCAGCTGGACGCGGCCCGCCCGGTCGAGCACCGCGAGCTCCTCGGCCACCACGTGCTCGGTGCCGTCCTCGCGCGTGTGGGTGCGCCGCACGGTCTCCGAGCTGGTGCGGCCGTCGCGGATGGCCACGGTCCGCTGCACGTGCTCGCTGACCCCGGGGTCGTGCGTGACGACGACCACCGTGGTGCCCAGCTCGCGGTTGACGGTCCGGAGCCCCTCGAGGACGTCGTGCGAGGTCGCGGAGTCGAGCTCCCCGGTGGGCTCGTCGGCGAAGAGGACCTGCGGCGCGTTGGCCAGGGCGACCGCGATGGCGACGCGCTGCTGCTCGCCGCCGGACATCTGCCCGGGGCGCCGCTGCGCGCAGTAGCCGACGCCCAGCACCTCGAGCAGCTCGGCGGCGCGGCGGTCGCGCTCCGCGCGCCGCACCCCGGACAGCGCGAGCGGGAAGGCGACGTTCTCCGTGGCGGTGAGGTACGGCACGACGTTGCGGGCGGTCTGCTGCCAGACGAAGCCGACCATCGAGCGCCGGTACTGCACGCGCTGCGTGGCCGACATCGCCATGAGGTCCCACGGGCCCACGCGCACGCGCCCGGCCGTGGGCACGTCGAGGCCGGACAGCACGGACAGCAGGGTCGACTTGCCGGACCCGGAGGCCCCGACGATCGCGACCAGCTCCCCGGGCTCGACCAGCAGGTCGAGGCCCTGGAGGGCCTGCACCTCGATGCCCTCGGACTGGTAGATCCGCACCAGCGAGTCGCACACGATGAGCGCGTGCTCGCCGAACGCCCCCGTGCGCTGCTGGGCCCGCTGCTCGAGCGCGCCGAGCGTGGTCTCCGTGACGGTCACGTCTGCCTCCCTGGTCCCCGAACGGTCATCGCTCGCCCACCCGCAGTACCTCACCCAGCCGGTCGCGCCGGCGGACGGCCGACTCGACCACGACGGCGACCCCGAGCGCCGCCAGCACGACGGCCGCGGCGCCCACGATCGGCACCCACGTGACCTGCAGCGTCGTCGCCGCGGGGTCGCCGGTGACCAGGTCGAGCCCGAGCGCGCCGGTGAGCATCCACGGCACCGCGATCCCGACGGCCGTCCCCGCCAGCAGCGCGGCGACCGCGAGCGGCGCCAGCTCGCCGAAGGTCATCGCGCGCGCCGTGCGGGCGTCGAGGCCCAGGGTCCGCAGCGCGGACAGCGTCCGGCCGCGCTCGCGCGACGTCGCCACGACCGTGAGCACCAGCGCGATCGCCGCGTAGCCCGCCAGCGCCGCGCCGACGCCCGTGAGCAGCAGGAGCAGGCCGGAGGTCAGCGGCGACGCACGCCAGGTGCTCAACCACGTGGAGCGCTCGGTGACGGTGATGCTCTCGGGCAGGGCCGCCGCGCGGACGGCCTCGACGGCGCCGGGCCCGTCGACCCAGGCGGTCGACGCCGGCAGGTCGACGCCGCTCGTGGCCGCGAAGCGCGCCCGGTCGACGATCACGAACGCGTCCGCGCCGGCCGGGGCGTTGTTCGCCTTCACGGGGATGACGGGCGGGTGCAGCGCGGTGCCGACGATGTCGAGGTCGACGAACCCGGACTTCCCGATGACCGCGGGCTGCACCAGCGCGGCCGTGCTCTCGAGGGAGGGCGAGATGAGCGCGGAGACCCCGGAGCCCTCGCCGAGACCCGCCAGCCCGGCGTCCACCGGTCGCCCGGCCGCGGCCAGCACGGTCGCCAGGTCGGCCGCGTCGACCAGCAGCAGCCGCGCCTTGGTGCCGCTCTCCTTGCCGAACGTCCGGTCGCCCAGCGCGAGGGCGCCGGCGACGGCGGTGACCCCGGGCTCGCGACGCAGCGCGTCGAGCGTCTCGGGCGGGATCGTCCCGTCGAGCCGCACGGGGGCGCCGACGACGATGTCGGCCGCGACGACCTGTCCGCGCTGCACCGTCACGGCCGTGGTGCCGCAGAACACGACGAGCGCGATCGCGACGGTCAGGGTGAGCAGCGGGACCCGGGTGCCGGCGGTGCCGGCGGCCCGCGCGGTGGCGATGACCGGCGTCAGCCCGGGCCGGTGGGCCGCGGCACGGGACAGACCCCGCAGGACGGGGGGCAGCGCTCGCGCGACGAGGAGGGTCGCGGCCGTCGCCAGGAGTACCGGGGTCGACGCGAGCAGCGGGTCGACCCCGCCGGTGGCGGTCTGGAGCAGCCCGCGCGCCCGCACGGACACCAGCGCCGCGGCGGCGAGCGCGACGAGGG
>NZ_JBGFQZ010000008.1:0-119972 GCF_041295535.1 Cellulomonas sp. ICMP 17802
GCCCGGCCGAGCGCCTGACGGACGACCTCGCCGCGGGTCTCGTGGTCGCGCTCGCGCACCCCGACCGCATCGCGCGGCTGCGGCCCGGCGGCTCCACGTACCTCATGACCTCCGGGACGGGTGCGGCGCTGCCGGCCGGGTCGGCGCTCGCGGGCCTGCCGTGGCTGGCCGTCGCCGACGCCGACCGCGGTGCCGGCCGGCGCGACGCCACGATCCGGTCGGCCGCGCCGATCGACCTGGACCTGGCCACCGAGGCGGCCCCGGCCCTGCTCCACGACGAGGACGTGGTCGCCTGGGCGGACGGCGCCGTGGTCGCCCGCCGGGTGCGCCGGCTGGGCGCCATCGAGCTGACGTCCGTGCCGCTGACGGACCCCCCGGCCGGGCTCGTGGCGGCCGCGGTGCGGACGGGCCTCGCGCGCGACGGGCTCGGGCTGCTGCGCTGGACCGACGCCGCGACGGCCCTGCGCGGCCGGCTGGCGTTCCTGCACCGCGCGCTCGGCAGCCCCTGGCCCGACGTGTCCGACGACGCCCTGCTGGCCGACCTCGACGCCTGGCTCGACCTGTCGCGGGTGCGAGGGACGCGGGACCTCGCGCGCGTCGACGTGCTGCACGGGCTGCGCCGGCTGCTGCCGTGGCCCGACGCCGCGCGGCTCGACGCGCTCGCGCCGGAGCGGATCACGGTGCCCAGCGGGTCCGGCGTCCGGGTCGACTACACCGGCGACCAGCCCGTGCTGGCCGTCCGGCTGCAGGAGACGTTCGGGTGGCGGGCGACGCCGCGGCTCGCCGACGGGCGGGTGCCCGTCCTGCTGCACCTGCTCTCGCCGGCGGGCCGCCCGGCCGCCGTCACCGCCGACCTCGAGTCGTTCTGGCGGACCGGCTATCCGCAGGTGCGCGCCGAGCTGCGCGGGCGGTACCCCAAGCACGCGTGGCCCGACGACCCGCTCGCGGCACCCCCGGTGCGGGGCGTCAGCGGGCCCGACCGGCGTCGTCGCACGGGGCCGTGACCGTCAGGCCGACCTCGTCCAGCTGCGCGTCGATCAGCCGCAGCGTGCGCTCCATGGCCACCGGCTGCAGCTTGCCGACCTGGTCGCCGTGCGGGTGGTCGAAGAACGCGAGCAGCAGGAGCAGCAGCGTGATGGTGACGGTGACGCTGCCCATCAGCACGCCCTGGGTCACCGCGCTCTCGCCGGAGTCCGCGAAGAACAGCACGTACACGAAGATCACCGCGGAGATGACGAACAGGACCAGCCACAGCGGCAGCGGGATCAGGCCCTCGGCGCCGTGCACGCGGTCGACGCGGGCCTGCTCGCGGTTGGCCGTCTGGTCCATCCACCGGTCGTAGGCCGACTGCTCGACGTCCGACTGCGGGTCCACGGAGTGGATCGTCCGGTACAGGTCGGCGGCCCACGGGTTGAACTCGTCGCCGAGCGTCCCCTGCTGCATCTTGGGCCACTCGACGCCCACCACGGCGCGGGCGTAGCAGATCAGCTGGCCGGTCAGCGGCTCGCGGACGTCCTGCGGCAGGAACTGCGCGGTCTGCACCTGCTGCGCCACGATCACCGCCTCGGTCTCCGCGCCCGACCGTGCCTGGTCGTAGGACTGGAACGCCAGGAAGATGATGAAGCCGAGCAGGACCGAGAACCCTGTGGCCAACACCCCGAAGACGCCGGACGCGCGGTCGCCGTCGGTGAACCAGCTGCCCTCCGGGGCGCGGCGACGGACCAGCAGCATCGCCGTCACGGTGAACGCCGTGACGCCGAGCGTGATGAGCGCGCCCACGAGGATGTTCACGCCGACCTGCCGGGGTGGGTGCGGGGCACCAGCCCAAGATAGGACCAATCGGGACACGGAGGCACGCATGGTGCGCGACGATGGCCGCATGCCCGATGCGACGCCGGGGGCCGGCCGCCTGCTCCACCGGACGTGGTGGCGCGCCCGGGACTACGCCGCGGTGCTGCGCTGGCAGGCCTTGGGCCTGATGTCCCGCGTCGACCCCGAGCACCTGCGTCACCCCGAGCGACCGGTCGGCCCCCCGGTGGTGCTGCTGCCCGGCGTCTACGAGTCGTGGCACTTCCTGCTGCCGATCGCCACCTTCCTGCACGGGCGCGGCGTGCGGGTGCACGTGCTGCCCCACCTGCGCAGCAACCGGCGGCCCGTGCCCCACGCGGCGCAGGTGCTCGGCCGGTACCTGGTGGACCACGACCTGCGGGGCGTCGTCGTCGTCGCCCACAGCAAGGGCGGGCTCATCGGCAAGCTCGCCATGGTGCGCGAGGACCCCGACGGGCGGATCGACTCGATGATCGCCGTCAACACGCCGTTCTCCGGCTCGGTCCACGCCCGCTGGTTCCTCGCGCCGGCGGTGCGCGCCTTCATCCCGAGCAACGCGACGATCGTGGCGCTGGCCCGTGAGCGGTCCGTGAACGCCCGGATCACCTCGGTGCACAGCGCGTGGGACCCGCACATCCCGGCCGGGAGCGCGCTCGACGGCGCGCAGAACGTGGTCCTGTCGACCCCGGGGCACTTCCGGCCGCTGGCCGACCCGGCGCTGGACGCGCTGCTGCTCGAGCGGCTGCTCAGTCCCGGGGCAGCTGCAGGACCCGGGTGAACCCGGGAGAGTCGGGGTCGTCGACGATCTCGACGCCGTCGAGCCAGGACCCGATGACGTGGGAGAGCTCGCCGGGGTGGCTGAAGTTGATCGCGTGGGCGGCACCCTCGATCAGGGCCACCGTGGTGTGCGGGCCGGCGAGGCGGGCGACCTCCCGCACCCGGAGCGGCGGCGCCATCAGGGGGTCCTTGCTCCCGATGACGACCAGCGTGGGCACGGTCGCCCGCAGGAGCCGCTCCAGCGACGGGAACCGGGTGAGCTCGCTGAACATGTTCCACGTGTTGACGGGTCCGAACTTGAGGTAGTCCGGGACGGCCACCCGCGCCATGGCCGGGCTCTCGCGCGTGCCGTCACGCGCCAGCTGCCTGATCGCCTTGCCGAGGCCCTGGTTGTGGACCCCGCCCGCGGGCGAGACGAGCACGATCCGGTCCACCCGGTCCGGCGCGGCGTGCGCCACCTCGAGGCTCACCGGGCACCCCATCGAGTTGCCCACCAGGACGACCTTCTCCAGCCCGAAGTGGTCGAGCATCGTCAGGAGGGCGAGCGCCAGCGCGGGGATGCCGAGGGTGTAGCCCCAGCGTTCGCTCCGGCCGTACCCGGGCAGGTCCGGCACGACGTTGGTGGCCCGCCCGGCCAGCAGGCGGGCCGTCGGCATCAGGTAGGTGCCCGAGATGCCGAACCCGTGCACGTGCACGATCGGCAGGGCGCCCGGAACGTCGGCGCTCAGCCTGTAGAAGACCTTGTGGCCCTCCACGTCGAGCGTGTTCTCGGTCCATCCCGGGTCCATGTCCACCACCCGACCGATCGTGTCAGAGCGGCACCTCGTTGGTCGAGGTGCCGCTCCGGATCCCCTCTCGAGATCGCGTCAGCGCAGCCAGCGGAACCGCTGCACCAGGGGGAGCTTCGCCCACCAGCGGCCGAGGCCCCAGGTGTCTCCGGCGAAGAGCGTCGCGCACACGATCAGGACGAGCGCGTAGATGATGTGGTAGTCGATCAGCGGGTTGTTGGTGCCCTGGATGAACGGCCACTCGGCGGTCCACATGAGCAGCATCAGCAGCGAGCCGGCGACCGCGGAGATCCGCAGGCCGATGCCCAGCATCACGGCGACGCCGACACCGAGCAGGCAGAGCATGAACAGCCAGTCGGTCGCGGTGCTCGCCATCGAGGCGAAGGTGTCCTTGAACGGTCCGGTGGCGCCGAACTTCATGAAGCCCTGGCTCGGGGTGCCCCCGTTGATCCACGACAACGTCGGCTCAGCCCCGGCCACCGCAGCGCCCGTGCTGTAGTGCAGTCCGAACGCCTTGTCGAGGAACGCCCACAGGAAGATGAAGCCCGTGGCGAGCCGGGTGGCGGCGAGCCATCGACGGCCCGTCGCGGTCGTGACGACGTCGTCCTCGACCAGGACTGCGGGATGGGTCGAGGTACGCGCCTCGGGATGGATGGTGGCCATGGCGATTTCCCTCCGTGCTGGGCCCCGCTGTCGGGACCGGGGTGTGCAACTCCGATGTGTCCACGGTTGTCCGGCCCCGCCGTCCTCACCCAGGGCCGAAGGTCCCGCGTGCGTCGGCCGATCAGGGACCCAGGTCCCGGGACGGCGCGCTGCCGGGCGAGGAGGCTGGAGGGAGCGCGGCTGTGGCCGGCGACCGGCCGGTGCGGCCACGCGCGAGGAGCAAGGAGGCACCTCATGCGTACCGACGGACCGGTCGTCATCGCGCTCGACGGCACCGCGAACAGCGCGCACACCCTGGAGTGGGGCGTGGCCGAGGCGGTACGGCGGCAGGCCGACGTGCTGCTCGTGCGGACGGTCGACGAGGCCTGGCAGGTCACGGCCTGGAGCTGGTACCCGATCGTGGGGGGCAGCGACGTCGACGGCGAGGCCGTGCAGTACCTGGCCGACCAGCAGGCGCGCCTCCTCGAGCGGCACCCCGGCGTGCCTGTGGAGACCCGCGTCCTGCACGGGCAGGTCGTGCCGAGCCTGCGTGAGCTGAGCGCCGACGCGCAGCTGCTCGTCGTCGGGGCGCGCCCGCGCGACGGTCGCGGCCGGACCGGCTCGACCGGTGCACACGTCGCCGCGCACGCCCGGTGCCCGGTCGCCGTGGTCCGCGCCGCCAGGACGACACCCGAAGCTCCCGTCGTGGTCGGCGTCGACGGATCCTCGGCGTCCCTGGCCGCCGCGCACGTGGCGGCGCACGAGGCCTGGATGCGCGGGCGTGCGCTGACGGTCGTCCACGCGCGTCCGACCATCCCGGACCCGTTCGGCCGCGGCAGCCTGCCTCCGCTCGCCACCGACGACGAGGACGACCCGACGCACAAGGCCGCCCGCGTGGTGGCCGAGAACCTGCGGGCCGACAACGCGGGGCTCGTCGTGGACGCCGCGCTCGTCGACGACGACCCGGCGGACGCGCTCACCGGGATGGCCCGGGGAGCGGCTCTGCTGGTCGTCGGCTCGCGAGGCCTCGGCGGGTTCCGGGGCATGCTGCTCGGCTCGGTCTCCAGCGCCGTGGTCCGTGAGGCCACGTGCCCGGTGCTGGTGGTGCACGACAACGGGTGAGTACCCGGTTCGGGGCGGCCGCCGCCGGTGCGATGCAGGTGGCGGACGACCCCCGCGCCGGCGGCCCGCGCCCCTGGACGATCGGCAGGGGCCGCGAGCGGCCGACGCAGAGAGGCCCGGCCCCGGGGGGAGCCGAGCCTCTCGTGCGTGTGGCGACCGTCGTCAGGGCAGGGGCACCGACCACTGCAGGTGGGTGCCGCCCTCGGGCAGCGCCGTGATCTCGAGCGTCCCACCCCGGCGCACCGCGCGGTACTCGAGGTTGGCCAGCCCGCTGCGCACGGCGACGGCGTCGGGGATGCCCCGACCGTCGTCCTGCACCTCCACCAGCAGGTCGAGACCGACCACCACCCGGACCACCACCTCGTGGGCGTGCGCGTGCCGGGCGATGTTGGACAGCGCCTCGCGCACCACGGCGACGGCGTCCTCGGCGATGTCGTCCGGGACCGTGGCCGTGACGCCGTCGGTGCGCAGCCGCGGCATGAACCCGAGGGTGTGCCGCGCGTTCACCACCTCGGAGTCGATGCGGTGCCGCAGGCCGGACCCCGTGGCGCCGCCCCGGGCACTGAGCCGGAAGATCGTGGTGCGCACGTCCTTGATGGTCTCGTCCAGGTCGTCGACGGCTCCTTCGAGCCGGCGCATCACGTCGGGACGCACCGCGTCCTGCGCCGCGCCCTGGACGTCGAGCCCGATGGCGAAGAGCCGCTGGATGACCATGTCGTGCAGGTCCCGCGCGATCCGCTCGCGCTCCTCCAGCACTGCCAGCCGGGCGCGGTCGGACTGCGCCTCCGCGACGTCGAGCGCCAGGGCGAGCTGCTCGCCGAACCCCGCGACGCTCGGCAGGTCCAGCGACGGCGCCGAGGTCAGGTCGTCGTCCGCGGGCCAGGACAGGGCCAGCCCGCCCACCCAGCGCTCGCCGCTGCGCAGGGGGAGCGCGAGCACCCAGGCCGGCCCCTCCTCCTCGAAGTCCCGGCCGTCCGCGACCCGGCGCAGCGCCGGCCACCGCCCCGCGAGGTCCGCCTCGATCTCCGGCGGCAGCGGGTCGACGACCCCGTAGAGCCGCGAGCCGGTGGCGCCCGCGCTCCGCCGGACCAGCGCGAGCACCGACACCACCGCCTCGTCGTGCGGCAGGCCCGAGGTCAGGGTGGCCGACGTGGCGGCCGCCGTCTCGAGCCAGAGCTCGTGCTCGCGCGCCTGCCGGTAGGCGCGCGCGTGGCCGAGCGCGACGCCGGCCGCCGCGGCGAGGGCGACCGCGACCTGCTCGTCACGCGCCGTGAAGTCCGCCCCGCCCGCCTTGTCCGTCAGGTACAGGTTGCCGAACACCGCGCCCCGCGCGCGCACCGGCACCCCGAGGAACGTGTGCATCGGCGGGTGGTTCGGCGGGAAGCCGACGGAGGAGGGGTGGTCGGCCAGGTCGTGCAGGCGCAGCGGGTGCGGGCTCGACACGAGGTGGCCGAGCACGCCCTTGCCCTCGGGCAGGTGCCCGATCCGCCGCGCGGTCTGCTCGTCGATGCCCTGGTGCACGAACTCCTGCAGCCCGCCGTGCTCGCCGAGCACCCCGAGCGCCCCGTAGCGGGCGCCGGTGAGGCTGCACCCCGCGGCGACCAGCCGCTCCAGGACCGTGGCGATGTCGAGCTCCGCGGACATGGACACGACGGCGCCCATGAGGGCGTCGAGCCGGTCGTCGCGCTCCGTGTCCGTGCCGTCCTCTCGCATGGTCGGAGCATAGGTGCGCCGACGCCCCTGCCGGTGTGAACAGGGCCCTTCGGCCCTGGGGCGGCGGGTTCCGCCGGCGACATCCTGAGTCCCAGGTCGACACACGAGGAGGTGGGGACGATGCGGGCACTGGTGGTGTACGAGTCGTCGTTCGGGAACACGGGCCAGGTGGCACAGGCCGTGTGGCAGGGCATGTTCAGCCGCATGCACGACGTCGCCCTCCTCGAGGTCGGCGCGGCGCCGCGGCGGCTGCCTCCGGAGCTCGAGCTGCTGGTGGTCGGGGCGCCGACGCAGGCGTTCGGCATGAGCCGGCCGGGCACCCGGGCGGACGCGCAGCAGAAGGCGGGGGAGACGGAGGCCGCGCCCACGATCGGCGTGCGCGAGTGGCTCCGCGAGCTCGAGCCGCCCGAGCGCCCGGTGCACGCGGCCACGTTCGACACCCGCATCCACAGCCCGCACGTGCCCGGTTCGGCCGCCGTGGGGGCCTGGCGGGTGCTGCGTCGGGCCGGCTTCCAGGTGGCGGCGGAGGCGGAGAGCTTCTGGGTGATGGGGATCAAGGGCCCGCTGCGCGACGGCGAGCTGGACCGCGCCCGCGCGTGGGGCGTGGGGCTCACCGGTCTGCTGCTGGGCCTGCGTCCGATCGACCCCGGCTCTCTCGGGGCTCCGGCACGCTGATGGCCGCGGCCTCGGGGTGCAGGCGGTGCTGCTCGGCGATGAACAGCGCCGCCTGCGTGCGACCCCGGACCTCGATCTTGGCGAGGAGGCTGGAGATGTAGTTCTTCACGGTCTTCTCGGCCAGGAACATGCGGTCCGCGATCTCCCGGTTGGTCAGCCCTTCGCCGATGAGGTCGAGCACCGCGCTCTCCTGGGCCGTGAGCAGGTCGAGCCGGGCGTCGTGCCGCTGCGACACCCGGAGCCGTTCCAGCACCCGGGCCGTGGTGGCAGGGTCGAGCAAGGAGCGGCCTGCGGCGACCAGCCGGATCGAGTCGAGCAGCTGGGGACCGCGGATCTCCTTGAGCACGTAGCCGGCAGCGCCCGCGGTGATTGCGGCCAGGAGGGCTTCGTCGTCCTCGTAGGAGGTGAGCATGAGACACCGGACCGACGGCGCCGTCGCCGTGAGCTCGCGGCACACCTCCACGCCGCTCCCGTCGGGGAGGCGGACGTCGAGCAGGGCGACGTCCGCGTCGCACAGGGGCACGCGGACGAGGGCCTCGTGCGCGGTGGACGCCTCGCCCACCACCGTCATGTCGGGGTCGGCGTCGATCAGACGCAGCAGCCCTTGGCGGACGACCTCGTGGTCGTCCAGCACGAACACCCTGATCTGGGCCATGACGACACTGTGCTCCTTTTCACGCTCCATTTCAGGCGGGTGCGCGGTCTCCGGCGTGCCGGTCGAGGAACGCGTACACCTCGGCATCCTCGACGCCCGGGAAAGCGCCCGTGGGCAGCGGCGCCAGCACGTGCGCGTGGACGGCGGCGCTGGGCCAGGCATGGGGCGCCCACCGCGCGGCCAGGGCCGGGTCGGGCTGGCGGCAGCACGAGGGATCGGGGCAGCGGGACTCCCGGCGGGTCGTCGTGTCGCGCCCGCGGAACCACTTCGCCGCGGTGAACGGCACGCCCACGGTGATGGAGAAGCCCCCGGCCGAGGTCGAGCCGGTCTGGGTGGTGCACCAGAACGTGCCCTCCGGGGTGTCGGTGTACTGGTAGTACTCCGTGGCCCGGTTGCGGCGCGTGAACGCCGACCGGGCGGCCCACTCGCGGCACACGACCTGGCCCTCGATGGCGCCGGTGCCGTCGGTGGGGAAGCGCACCGCGTCGTTGGCGTAGCCCTTGTACAGCGTGCCGTCGTCGGCCACGCGCAGGAAGTGCAGGCGGATGTCGAGGTGCTCGGTCAGCAGGTTGGTCAGGCGCAGGGCGGCGGCCTCGTGCGTGACGCCGAACGCGTCCCGGAAGTCCTCGACCGCGAGCTCCTTGCGACGCTTGGCCGCGCTGAGGTGGGCGACGGCGGCCGTGCGCGGCATGAGGCACGCGGCCGCGAAGTAGGTGATCTCGACGCGCTGGCGCAGGAAGTCGGCGTAGCTGCGCGGCGTGGAGTGCGCGAGCACCCGGTGGGCGATCGCCTGGAGCGCCAGCGAGCGCAGGCCGTGGCCGCCGGGGATCGAAGCCGGCGGCAGGTAGATGCGGCCGTTGGCCAGGTCGGTGACGGTGCGCGTGGAGTGCGGCAGGTCGTCCACGTGCAGCAGCGAGAAGCCCAGGTCGGCCGCCATCTGGGCCACCGCGCTGTGGGTGAGGGCGCCCGTGGTGTAGCCGGCCCGTCGGACCAGGTCCTCGGCCGCCTCCTCGATCTCGGGCAGGTGGTTGTTGCGCTCCCGCATCCACAGCCGCAGCGCCGTGGTCGCGCGCCGCGCCTCCTCCGGGGTGGCGATGGCCGCGTCGTCGCGCCGGGCCAGCTCGCGGTGCAGACCCACGAGGGCCTCGAGGGTCTCGGTCGGCAGGTTCTTGGCGGGCCGCACGGTGGGCAGCCCCAGTGCGGCGTACGTGCCGGTGCCCTGGGCGCGGTCCAGCTCGATCTCGAGCGCCGCCCGGCGGGACGGCGGGGCGGCGTCCAGCAGGTCGGTCGTCGTGGTGCCCAGGGCGGTCGCCAGCGACTGCAGCAGGCTCAGCCGCGGCTCGCGGCGCCCGTTCTCGACCAGCGACAGCTGGCTGGCGGTGGACCCGACCTGCCGGCCCAGCTCGTCCAGCGTGAGCCCGCGGGCGGTCCGCGCGTGCCGGATGCGCCTCCCGAGCATGAGCAGCTGCGTCCCGTCGGTGGACGCCGTGCGCGGGTCGGTGGGGAGGTCGATCACCGGCCGGGGTGAGGTCGTCGCCATGACGTTGACGTTAGGGCAACAAGGCACGTTCTTGACAGTCGAACACCATTGAAACCGCTCCGGATTGACCTGGACGCTTGAAGGAGGCGGGTAATCGTCTCGTCCAGCGTGATGACAGGAGCTCACTGATGGCCAGCTACGTCTCCCGGTTCTCGGACGGCAACAAGGATCAGAAGGACCTCTTGGGCGGCAAGGGCGCGAACCTCGCCGAGATGACGAATCTCGACCTGCCCGTGCCGCCCGGGTTCACCATCACCACGGAGGCGTGCCGCGCGTACATGCGCGACGGGCACGTACCGCCCGAGCTCCGGGTCGAGGTGACGCTGGCGGTCCGGGAGATCGAGGACGTCATCGGCCGGCGGCTCGGCGACTTCCACGAGCCGCTGCTGGTCTCGGTGCGCTCGGGCGCCAAGTTCTCGATGCCGGGGATGATGGAGACGGTGCTCAACATCGGGCTCAACGACGCGTCCGTGAAGGGGCTCACGGAGTTCTCGGGCGACGAGCGCTTCGCCTGGGACTCCTACCGGCGCCTGATCCAGATGTTCGGCAAGACCGTGCTCGGGATCGACGGCGACGTGTTCGCCTCCGCGCTCGACGCCCGCAAGGCGGCTGTCGGCGCCGCCACCGACGTGGACCTGTCCGCGCAGGACCTGCGCATCCTCGTGCAGACGTTCAAGGACATCGTGATCGAGCAGACCGGCCGCGAGTTCCCGCAGCACCCGCGCGAGCAGCTCGACATGGCGATCGAGGCGGTGCTCGACTCATGGAACACCGACCGCGCCCGGCTCTACCGCCGCCGCGAGCGGATCCCGAACGACCTGGGCACCGCCGTCAACGTGGTGGCCATGGTGTTCGGCAACCTCGGCGAGTCGTCCGGCACGGGCGTCTGCTTCACGCGCGACCCGTCCACGGGCGCGTCCGGCGTCTACGGCGACTACCTGCCGAACGCCCAGGGCGAGGACGTGGTCGCGGGCATCCGGAACACCCTGCCGCTGGCGGAGCTGGAGCTGCTGGACCCCGTCTCGTACGACGCGCTCCGGCACGCGATGCGGCGCCTCGAGACGCACTACCGCGACCTGTGCGACATCGAGTTCACCATCGAGCGCGGCAAGCTGTGGCTGCTGCAGACCCGGGTGGGCAAGCGCACGGCGGCCGCCGCGTTCCGCATCGCCACCGAGCTGGTGGACGAGAGCCTCATCACGATGGACGAGGCGATCTCGCGGTGCTCGGGCGACAAGCTCAACCAGCTGCTCTTCCCGCAGTTCGACTCCAGCGCGGCCAGGCAGCTGCTGACGCAGGCCATGCCGGCCTCGCCCGGGGCCGCCGTCGGCGAGATCGTGCTGGACAACGAGCAGGCGCTGGAGCGCACGACGGCCGGGGCGCACGTCATCCTGGTGCGGCGCGAGACCAACCCGGACGACCTGCAGGGCATGATCGTGGCCGACGGCATCCTCACGGCGCGGGGTGGCAAGACGTCGCACGCCGCGGTGGTGGCCCGGGGAATGGGCACCTGCGCCGTGGTCGGGGCCGAGGAGCTCATGGTCGACGCCGTCGCCGGCGAGGTCCGGGTCGGAAACCTGGTGCTCCACGCCGGGGACGTCATCGCGATCGACGGCTCCACCGGCGAGGTCTTCCGCGGCGAGGTGCCCGTGGTCGACTCGCCGGTCATGGTCTACGTGTCCGACGGGATCGACGCCGGGCTGGCGGCGGCGCGCGACCCCGAGGCGCGCGCGCTGGTGTCGGCTGTCGACCGCGTGCTGCGGCACGCCGACTCGGTCCGGCGGATGCAGGTCCGGGCCAACGCCGACAACGCCGTCGATGCCCGCCGCGCGCGGGACCGCGGCGCCCAGGGCATCGGCCTGTGCCGCACGGAGCACCAGTTCCTGGGCGAGCGGAGGCAGTACATCGAGCGGCTCGTGCTCGCCGACTCCGACGACGCCCGGCTCGCCGCCCTCGACGCGCTGCTCCCGCTGCAGCGGGACGACTTCGCCGGGCTGCTGGAGGCGATGGACGGGCTGCCGACCACCATCCGGCTCATCGACCCGCCGCTGCACGAGTTCCTCCCGGACCTCACCGAGCTGGCCGTCCGCGTGGCGGTGGCCCCCGAGCCGGACCCGAAGGACGTCGTGCTGCTGGCGGCCGTCCAGCGGATGCACGAGCAGAACCCGATGCTCGGGCTGCGCGGCGTGCGCCTCGGGCTGACGCTGCCGGGACTGTTCGCGCTGCAGGTGCGGGCGATCGCCGAGGCCACGGTGCAGCTGCGCCGGGCCGGCCTGGACCCGCGGCCGGAGATCATGGTGCCGCTGGTGGGGTCGGTGCGGGAGCTGCAGCTGGTCCGCGAGGAGGCCGAGCGGGTGCTCGCCGAGGTCAGCGCGGCGTCCGGTGTCCCGCTGGACCTGCCGATCGGCTGCATGATCGAGCTGCCGCGCGCCGCACTCACGGCGCACCGCATCGCCGAGGAGGCCGACTTCTTCTCGTTCGGCACCAACGACCTCACGCAGACCACGTGGGGGTTCTCGCGCGACGACGTCGAGCGGGCCTTCTTCGCGGACTACCTGCAGAACGGGGTGCTCACCATCTCCCCGTTCGAGACCCTGGACGCCGACGGCGTGGGTGCGCTGGTGCGCGCCGGCGTGCAGGGCGGTCGGGCCACGAAGCCGGGTCTGCACCTCGGCGTCTGCGGCGAGCACGGGGGAGACCCCGAGTCCATCCACTTCTTCCACGAGGTGGGCCTGGACTACGTCTCGTGCTCCCCGTTCCGGGTGCCGATCGCCCGCCTCGAGGCCGGGCGCGCGGCGGTGGCCCGCAACCGGGCGGCCGCCTGACGGCGCCCGCGCGCGTGGTGCTACGGCGTGACGGTCAGCGGCGTGCCGCCGGAAGTCAGACGCCAGTCGGGGTTGGTCGACGAGAAGACCGCCGGGTCCACCACCTGGTTGGCGCTCACCCAGTCGATGAGCAGCTGCCGGATCTCCACCTGCCGGTTGTAGACGACCGGCGCGCCGACCACGCCCGGGAAGTTGCCACCGCCCGACTGCCGGTAGTTGTTGATCGCGACGACGAACTCCTGGGTGTCGCTCACGGGGACGCCGCCGTAGGCCAGGCCGGTGATCCGGCTGCCGACCGGCTGCGCCAGGTCGATGTCGTAGGTCAGCGGCTGGTCGAGCCCGCCCATGACGTCGTAGTTGTAGTCGGGCGTGCCGTTCGGGGCCGTCGGCGTCACCGCGTTGGTGAGGTCGGCGGCCGCGTACGTGCCGGGCGTCGGGGCGGGCTTGAAGTACTCCGCCGACTTCTCCAGGTACGCCTTGACCTGCGCGCCCGTGAGCTTGATGCCCAGGAGCGTGTTGTCGTAGATGTACAGGCCGGCGATGTCCCGCACCGAGACGTCGCCCTGGGGGATCGCCGCGTCCTTGTTGAACGGCGCCGCGATGGACAGCACGGGCAGCGCGGCGTCGGCACCCGTGAGCTCGGCCTTCACCGCCCCCGCCTGCACGTAGTTGATGAAGTCGAGCGCGGCCGTGTCCTCGTAGCGGGCCGTCGCGGCCGACATCGCCTCCGTGGACGTGCCGATCACGCCGTTCACGTAGTCGACGACCTTCTGGTGGTCCGCCTGGAGCAGGCTGACGATCTTCGGGTCCTCGGCGACCGTGTTCGAGTTGAGCACCTGCGCGCCCACCGACTGCACGGTCCAGCGCCCGCGGGCGAACGACAGGTCGATGTCGAACACCGAGAGCCGCTCACCCCACTTCAGCGGCTCGGAGAGCACGACGGGCTTTCCCGTGGCCGTGTTGGTGACCACGCGCTGGGCGATCTCCTGGTGCGCGTGGCCCACGAGGATCGCGTCGATGCCGGGCACCTGCTGGGCCACCAGGGTCGAGGCGTTCTCGGGGAACGGCAGCGTGTCGCCGTAGGACGACGACGTGTCGGCGCCCGAGTGGGCGGCCACGATGACGACGTCGGCGCCCTTGCGCCGCATCTCGGGCACGTACTTCTTGGCCTGCTCGACCAGCCCGTCGAAGTGCATCTTGCCCTGGACGTTGGCCTTGTCCCAGATGGCGATGCCCGGGTTGGTCAGGCCGAGGATGCCGACCTGGATGGGCTTGCCGTGCGCGGGCTTGACGGTCTTGATGACGTACGGCTGGAAGGCGGGGCGCCCCGTGCCGTCGTCGAGCGCGTTGGCGGCGAGCAGCGGGAAGTCGAGCTGCTTCTGGAACGTGCGCAGGTAGGGGATGCCGTAGTTGAACTCGTGGTTGCCCACGGCGGCGGCGTCGTACCCGATCGCGTTCATCGCGGCCGCCATCGGGTGCTCGACCGTCCTGGAGATCGGCTGGACCTTGGCGTAGTAGTACGCCAGCGAGGTCCCCTGGATGGTGTCGCCCGCGTCGACGAGGAGCGTGTTCCGGTCGCCGCGGTCGGCGCGCACCTGGTTGACCAGGGTCGACACCTTGGCCAGCCCCACGTCGTTGTGGGCGCTGTCGTCGTACTCCGCGTTCTTGAAGTAGTCCCAGTTCAGGGCGTTGCCGTGCAGGTCGGTGGTCCCCATCACCGTGAGGCGGTAGTCGTTCGACCCGCCGGTCCCGTGCCCGCCACCGTGTCCGTCGTGCCCGTCGCCGGCCATCGCCGGTGTGGCGAGGCCGACCGCGAGCACCGCGGCTGCCGCCACCGCGCCCGCTCTCAGGCCGTGCCTGACCCTGCCTCGCTGCAGGACGTTGATACCCATGCCGGAGTCCTCCCGTGCTGTCGGTTGTGCACCGGGTTGCGGTGCACCCGGGCACGGTAGTCCTCTCGGGTGACATTGACACCTCTGTCGGGTGACGGGCGGATTGACTCCTCACCACCAGCCCTGGCGCTTGGCCCACCACAGCAGGCCGAACGACATGGCGATCATCACGGTCAGGGCGATGCTCAGCGGGATCGGCACCGTGTGGGTGTTCACGATCATGTTCATGCCGAGCACGGACGCGAGCGCCGTGATCGGCAGCGTGACCACGGCGATGACGGCGAGGCGCTCCGCGGCGATCGTCATCTTGGTCTCCGTGCGCGTCCGGTAGAACTCGATGACGCCCTGCAGGTAGTCCTTCTCCTCGCCGGCCAGCCCGGCGATCCGGTCGAACTGGTCGACCAGGTCGCCCACCAGGTGCCGGCTCTCCTCCGGCACGGCGCGCGGGAGGCCCATCAGGCGGCGGTAGATCTCCGCGGTCTGCGCGGCGATCGTCTTCACGGCGAGCAGACCGTGCCGGGTGCGGAACATCTCGTCGAGGAAGTGCTCGGGGTTGCCGTAGCCGCCGTCGGTGACGCGCCGCTCCAGCTCCCACACGTCCGCGGTGAGCTCCTCGACGAACTTCTCCATGCGGCGCGTGAGCGCCGAGACGATCGCGTGGGAGATGTCGAAGGACGTGCGGGGCTTGAGCCGGCCCGACCGGATGCGCTCCAGCACCTCACGCGTGTCCCGCAGGGGCACGTCGGCCGCGACCGCGGGGTTGACCGGCCCGTGCACGGTGACCAGGTAGCGCGGCCCGATCAGGCGGTCCAGCTCGACGTGGTGCACGTGGCCGCCGGCGCCGCGCTCCGGCGCGTGCAGCACCAGGAACAACGAGCTCGGGTACGCGTGCAGCTTGGGCAGCCGGTTGCGGACCTCGCAGTCGTGCACGGCCAGCGGGTGCATCCCGAACACGTTCGTGAGCACGTCGGCGGCCTCCGGGGACCACTGCGGGATGTCCACCCACACGATCCCGTGCCGGCCCGTGAGCAGCTCGGGCAGCTCGTCGACGCCGCACTCGCGCACGCCGTCGTCGGTGATCAGGTGGACGTCCACGCTCGCCATCATGCTGCGGCTCGCGTCCGCGCGCGCCCCCTAGGAGCGCCCGGCGACGATCCGTTCGAAGAGCTCCTCGTACGCGTCCACCATGCGTGCCGCGCTGAAGCGCGACTCGGCGTCGCGACGACAGTCCCGACGGTCGATCGCCGACAGCCGACCGACGGCCGCGACCGCCTCGTCCGCGTCCCTGACGAGGAAGCCGGTGACGCCGTCCCGGAGCAGCTCGGGCATCGATCCGCGCGGCGTCGCGACCACCGGCGTGCCCGCGGCGAGCGCCTCGACCACCGACAGCCCGAACGGCTCGTCGAAGTCGATCAGGTGCAGCAGGGCCACCGCACCGCCCAGCAGCCGGTCTCTCTCGGTCGGCCCCACCGAGCCGACGAAGCGCACCCGCGAGCCGTCGACGTGCGGCTCGACGAGCGCCCGGAAGTACCCCTCGTCGTGCACCACGCCCGCGATGACGAGCGGCAGCCCGGTCCGGCGCGCGACCTCGACGGCGAGGTGGGTGCCTTTGTCGGGGTGGATCCGCCCGAGGAACAGCAGGTAGCCGCCGTCGCCCGCCCCGGGCGTGAACTGCCCGAGGTCGAGCCCGTGGTGGATCGTCGCCGCGTAGGTGAGGTCCGGGTGCCGGTCGGAGTCGCTGATCGAGACGTAGTGCGCCACGTCGTCGTAGGCCCGGTAGACGCGCACGATGCGCTCGGACGAGAAGCCGTGCACCGTGGTGACGACGGGCGTGGCGACGAGGCGGCTGTAGGTCAGCGGCAGGAAGTCGAACTGGTTGGAGATCACGTCGAACCGGGCGGCCCGCTCGTAGACCGCGGCGATGTGCAGCGACTCGCACACCTTCACGTCGATCGTCGGGTCCTCCTCGTAGCCCGTCGGCGCCTCGGCGTGCAGGTGCGCGCCGGTCAGCGAGTCGGCCGTGGCGAACAGGGTGACGTCGTGACCGCGGGCCGCCAGACCCTCGGTCAGGGTCGACGCGACCTGCTCCCACGGCCCGTAGGAGCGGGGCGGCGTGCGGTGGGCGATCGAGGCGAGGACGGCGATCTTGACGGGGTGCCTCCGCGGCTGGGGCGGCCGGTGGTCCCCGGGGGGGACGGGCCGCGACTGGTAGCCTAGCCACGCGGTGCACGGCCCGGCGGCGAGCAGTCCTCCCCGGGTCAGGACGCCCGGGGATGTCGATCAGGCCCCGCCCGAGGTCGGTAGCGCACTCCGCTGCGAAGCACCACAGCTCGAAGGGCCTCCATGGCCATCAGGTTCGGCGTCCTCAGCACCTTTCCCCCCACCCAGTGCGGTCTGGCCACCTTTTCGTCGGCCCTGGCCACGCACCTCGTCGACGCGGGTGCCGAGGTCTCGGTCGTCCGCGTCGTCGACGGCCCGCAGCCGCCGGTTCCCCTCGTCTCCCACCAGCTGGTGACCGGCGCACCGGACCAGGCACGGGCGGCCGCTGCGGCGCTCGACGCGTGCGACGTCGCGCTGGTGCAGCACGAGTACGGGATCTTCGGCGGTCCCGACGGTGCCGACGTCCTCGACGTCCTGGCGCGTGTGCACGTGCCGGTCATCACGGTCCTGCACACGGTCCTGGCCGACCCGACCCCGCACCAGCACGAGGTTCTGGCGCGGGTCGTCGCCGCGTCGTCGGTGACGGTCACCATGACCGAGGCGGGCCGCCAGAGGCTGATCGAGGGGTGGGGCGTCGACCCCGGGTCCGTCACGGTGATCGCCCACGGCGCGCACGACGACCGGTCCGGCGAGGGTGTCGTCGCGACGCCGACAGGCCCCGGGGCACGGCCGGTGCCGACGGTGCTCACCTGGGGGCTGCTGGGCGAGGGAAAGGGCATCGAGTGGGCGCTCGAGGCGCTCGCCGGCCTGGCCGACCTGCGACCGCGGCCGATGTACCGGATCGTCGGCGAGACCCACCCGAAGGTCCTCGAGCGTGACGGCGAGGCGTACCGCCGCCGGCTCGAGCGACTGGTCGACCGCCTCGACATCGCGCCCATGGTGCAGTTCGACGCCCGGTACCTCGACGTCCCGACCCTGCAGCGCATCGTGCGCGCGGCCGACGTCGTGCTCCTGCCGTACGACTCGCCGGACCAGGTGACGTCGGGCGTGCTGACCGAGGCCGTCGTCGCGGGCAAGCCGGTCGTCTCGACCGCGTTCCCGCACGCCGTGGAGCTGTTGTCCGGGGGCGCGGGGATCCTGGTGCCGCGCCGCGACCCCGCCGCTATCCGTGACGCGCTGCGACGGGTGCTCACCGAGCCGGGCCTCGCGCCGTCGATGGCGGCGGCGTCCCGCGCCCTGGCGCCCAGCCTGCTGTGGACCGCGGTGGCGCGGCAGTACGTGGTCCTCGGCGCCGGGCTCGTGCACGCGCGCGCGCTGTCGGCCGCCTGATGTATCCGGCACCGGTCTTCGACCACCTGGCGCACCTGAGCACCCCCATCGGCCTGTTCGAGCACGCCCTGCTCACCGAGCCCCGGCCCGAGCACGGCTACTGCCTGGACGACGTGGCGCGCGCCCTGGTGGTCACGGCGCGCCAGCCGCACCCGACCTCGCAGGTCGAGGGCCTCACCGCGACCTACCTGCGCTTCACGCTGTTCGCCCAGGACGGTCTGGGCCGGTTCCACAACCGGCGCGACGAGGCCGGCCGCTGGACCGACGCCGCCACCGTCGAGGACCACTGGGGTCGCGCGCTGTGGGCCCTGGGCACGGCCGCGGCGACGACGCCCGACGCCCGGGTCCGGGGCGCCGCGCTGGACGCCGCCGCGGTGAGCCTCGAGCGGCGGTCGCCGTGGTGGCACGCGATGGCCTACGCGGCGCTCGGCGCCGCCGAGGTGCTCGAGGTGCGCCCCGGCAACCGCGCGGCACTGGGTCTGCTGGTGGACGCGCGCACGCTCCTGGCGCAGCCGAGCGACCCGTCGTGGCCGTGGCCCGACGCGCGGCTCACCTACGCCAACGCGCTGCTGCCGGAGGCGCTGGTCGCCATCGGCACGGCGCTGGCGGACGCCGCCACCCTCCTAGCCGGGCTCGAGCTTCTGCACTGGCTCGTCGAGCAGGAGACCCACGACGGCCGGCTCTCGATGACGCCCGTGGGCGGTCGGCGGCCGGGCGACGAGCGGCCCGGCTTCGACCAGCAGCCGATCGAGGTCGCCGCCCTCGCCGAGGCGTGCTGGCGGGCCTTCTGCGCGACGCGGCAAGAGGTCTGGCTGGCGTACCTCGACCGGTGCGTCGGCTGGTTCCTGGGCGACAACGACTCCGGGACGAGGCTCTACGACGGGGTCACGGGCGGCGGCTACGACGGCCTGCACGCACACGGCGTCAACCAGAACCAGGGCGCCGAGTCGACCCTCGCGGCGCTGTCGACCCTGCAGCTCGGACGCCTCGCGCTGGTCCAGGCCGTCGCATGACGCAGGTCGACGCCGGTGCCCTGGTCCGGCGCACGCACCACGTCCTGCGGCCCGACGCGACACGTGTGGTCAGCTCGCCCTTCCTGCCGGGCGAGGAGATCTCCGGGGCGGGCATCTCGCGCCGGAGCGCCGTCCTGGGCCGCCTGCTCGCGCTGCCCGACGCCGAGGTCGACGCCGCGCTGATCGAGGTCCTGACGTCGTTCAGCACCCGCCACCACGACCTCCCGGCGCTGCTCGACGCTCGCTTCGCGCTGGTCGCGCCCCACGTGGCCGACTCGGGGGCGCTCTCGCTCGAGCGGCGTCGGCTCATCGGCGCGTGCATGAGCCAGGAGTACGCGATCGAGTCGGCCGCCCTGTTCAACCCGTCGATGGTCGCGCACCCCGACCAGGGCGGCCTGCCGGCGGGGAGCACCCGGTTCGTGATGAGCGTCCGGGGTGTCGGCGAGGGGCACGTCTCCTGCGTCGAGCTGCGGACCGGCGTCGTCGACGCCTCCGACGAGATCACGTTCGACACCCCGGGACCCACGACGACCGTGCCCGGCAGGCTGGAGACCCGGCACTCGCGCGACGACCTGCGCCGGCAGAACGAGGAGCTCGGGGGAGACCCGGGGGACGCCGACGCGCTGCTGCGGACACTCCCGGCGACCTTCGGCGCGGAAGCGCTCGAGGGGAGCCCGCGGCTGGAGTGGCTCGCGGCGTGCACGTACGGCGTGGCGTTCCCGGAGGCCAGTGCGATGGACTCCCGCGTGCTGCTGCCCGGCAGCCCCGCGGAGCGGCACGGCGTCGAGGACCTGCGCCTGGTCGAGGTCGAGCCCGACGGCGCCCGGCGCAGCTATCTGGGCACGTACACCGCGTTCGACGGCGAGTCCGTGGCGCCGCACCTCGTCGCGACCGAGGACTTCACCACGTTCCGCATGAGCCGGCTCACCGGGCCGGGGGCGAAGAACAAGGGCATGGCGCTGTTCCCGCGACGGGTCGGCGGCCAGTACCTCGCGCTGTCGCGGTGGGACCGGGAGAGCAACTCGCTGGCCGCGTCCAGCGACCTGCGGCACTGGGACGACCTCGGCACCCTGCGCGCCCCGGCGCGGGCCTGGGAGATCGTCCAGGCAGGCAACTGCGGGTCACCCGTCGAGACCTCCGCCGGCTGGCTGGTGCTCACGCACGGCGTCGGGCCGATGCGCCGGTACAGCATCGGTGCGCTGCTGCTGGACCTCGACGACCCGCGCCGCGTCCTCGGCAGCCTGGCGGCGCCGCTGCTGACCCCCGAGGCCGACGAGCGGGACGGGTACGTGCCGAACGTCGTCTACTCCTGCGGGGGCCTGGTGCACGGCGACACTCTCGTGCTGCCCTACGGGTGCAGCGACTCGTCGATCAGGCTCGCCCTGGTCGACCTGCCGCAGCTGGCGGCGAGGATCCTCGCCGGCTCCTGACGCCGTCAGGTGCCGGAGGCCGTCGCGATGGCGTCGATGGACACGAGCAGCCCGCGGGGGAGCCGGACGTTGGCGGGCGCGGACCGCGCCGGCGGTGGCGTCGGCATGTGCCGGGCGTAGACGGCGTTGAGCGCGGCGAAGTCGGCGACGTCGGCGTAGAAGATCGTGGTCTTGACCAGGTCGTCCATCGACGACCCCGCGGCCTCGAGCGTCGCCGCGAGGTTGCGCAGCGCGAGGTCGGTCTGGGCCTCGATGCCGTCGGGGATCTCTCCGGTGGTCGGGTCGATGCCGGCTGTGCCGGAGCAGAAGACGAGCCCGCCGGCGACGATCGCCTGGCTGTAGGGGCCGAGCGCGGCGGGCGCTCGGTCGGTGTGCACGCTCTGTCGGGTCATGGCGGGTCTCCCGGGCCGAGGGATGAGGGCACCGCCATCGTGCTCCCCGGGGGCCGTCCGGCACGACGGGTGCGCCGTGCCGGACGGGTCCTCGGTCAGCTGTGCAGGGTCCACTTCTGGGCGCTGCTGCCGTTGCAGTCCCAGATCTGGACCTGGGTGCCGGCGGTCGTGGAGGCGGCCGGGTCGTCGAGGCACCGGTTGGACGCGGGGTTGTAGTAGCCGCCGTTCTGCGGGATCCAGACCTGCGCGCCGGTGGTGTTGCAGTCCCAGAGCTGGACCTTGGTGCCGTTGGCGGTGCCGCCGCCGGCGATGTCGAGGCACTTGCCCTGCACGTGCAAGGTGGTGCCGGCCTGCACGAAGGTCCACTGCTGGGCGACCGTGCCGTTGCAGCCCCAGATCTGGACCTTGTTGCCGTTGGCCGTGCTCTGGGCGTTGTTGTCCAGGCACATCCCGTTCGCGTTGGTCAGCGACCCGCCGCCGGCGGGCGGGGGCGTGGTCCCGCCGCCACCCGTGAAGGGCTGGATGACCAGGCCCGCGGCCGACGGTGAGCCTGCGTTGACCAGGGACTCGAAGTTGCCCACGTCGTCGAACGCGAACGCGTACGCCTTCCCGTCCGCCATGTTGGCGTGGATGATCCGCGCGTACTGGTTGGTCGGGTTGCTCCGGTAGAACGCCGACGCGTCGGTGCTCGGCTGCGTGTCGACCGTGCCGAGCGTGCCCCGGTTCAGGGCGGCGCACAGGGTGCGGGCGATGGGGCCGACGACGAGGTCGTTCGGGGCGTGCAGCGCTCCGTCGCAGCCCCAGACGTCCGCGCTGCTCGGCCGGGTGAACGACGCCACCTGCGCCCCGGACGCGTTGGTGAACGTCATCACCGTGCCCGAGGTGCGGCCGAAATACTTCGTGCCCGGCTGGTCCGCGAACGGGACCACCGTGAGCGTCTTGCTCGCGTAGGCGCCCCAGGCGGAGCTGATGTACGGGTCGAGGTACGTGCTGCTCAGCAGTCCCGCGCCGGCCGCCTTGCCCGGGGCCAGGACCCGCAGGACGGTGCCGTCCGAGCGCCGGACCATCGTGCTCGCCCAGCCCGGCTGGGCGGCGATCCCGTTGATCGTGCTGTCGCGGCCGTCGGCGACGAGGGCGCCGGAGCGCCTGGTGCCGGCCGCGTCGGTCACGGTGACCGTGTGCGGCACGGCGAACATGTCGACCTGCGAGCTGTTCAGCCACAGCCCGGCGTCGTTGTAGGTGAACTCGCTCCAGTCGAACAGGATGTTCTGGTTGGCGTCCCCCGCGGCCCAGGGCGCGGGCTGGACCAGCCCGTCGGGCGTGAGGAAGAACCTGAGCTTCTCGCCGAGCGCGAAGTAGATGCGGCCGGAGATGCCGCGCGGCACCTGGATCGTCGTGCTGCCGCCGTTGCCCGGTCCGGCGATCGACACGTCGGGCGCGGGCGACGGCGGGTTCGACCCCGCGGGCCACGCGGTGAACGTGCCCGCCGCGTTGACGTACCCGAGCCGGCCCGTGCTCAGGTTGGTGCCGAGCACGTACACGTAGACCGCCTCTGCGCGGCCGCTGGAGTTCGTGATCGTCACGGGCAACCGGTCGGGGCCGACCGCCTGTGCCGTGGGGGCCGTGGCGACCGCCGTCGCCACGGTGACCGCGAGCGCAGCGAGCGCTCCTAGCAACCTGGTCCTCATCGACTGCTCCTTCTCGTGTGCGGGCAGGGGGGTGGTGCCGGGGAGGTGGAGCTCCCCGGCACCGGGCGGGCGGTCAGCTGTGCAGGGTCCACTTCTGGGCGCTGCTGCCGTTGCAGTCCCAGATCTGGACCTGGGTGCCGGCGGTCGTGGAGGCCGCGGGATCGTCGAGGCACCGGTTGGACGCGGGGTTGTAGTAGCCGCCGTTCTGCGGGATCCAGACCTGCGCGCCGGTGGTGTTGCAGTCCCAGAGCTGGACCTTGGTGCCGTTGGCGGTGCCGCCGCCGGCGATGTCGAGGCACTTGCCCTGCACGTGCAAGGTGGTGCCGGCCTGCACGAAGGTCCACTGCTGGGCGACCGTGCCGTTGCAGCCCCAGATCTGGACCTTGTTGCCGTTGGCCGTGCTCTGGGCGTTGTTGTCCAGGCACATCCCGTTCGCGTTGGTCAGCGACCCGCCGCCGGCGGGCGGGGGCATCGTGCCGCCGCCCGACGTGTACGCGGCCACGTAGTCGACGACCATCGGGACCCCGGACTGGGTGGCACCGGTGGGCCCGCCGCCGAACGCGTCGGGGAAGCCGCCGCCGATCGCGACGTTGAGGATCATGAAGAAGCCGTGGTGGGTCGCGTTGTTCCAGGTGGTGGCGTCGACCTGGTTGGCGTTGACCGTGAAGAAGTTGCTCCCGTCGAGGTACCAGCGGATCTGCTCGGGCGAGACGCTGCGGTCGAGCTCCATGGCGTAGGTGTGGAACCCCGTCTGGCAGCCGGGGCAGGCGCGCTCGCCGCTGCCGAGGCCGGTGGTCTCGTTGCACGGGCCGCCCGGCGAGACGCCGCAGTGCAGCGTGGCGAACTCCGAGCTGCGCCCGTTGATGTCCTCCATGAGGTCGATCTCACCGATGCCGGGCCAGCCGCTGGCTCCGGTGCCGCGCGCGGCGGCACCCAAGGCCCAGAACGCGGGCCAGTACCCGGCGGCCGCCGCCCCGCTGACGTTCGGCTGCTGCAGGGAGGCCTCGAACCGGAGCTTCCCGCCCGCCGGTGCGGCGAAGTCGGTGCGCTGGGTCTCGACCCGCCCGCTGGTCCAGCTGCCCGACGCGTCGCGGACCGGCTTGATCACCAGGTGCCCGGCGCCGTCCTGGTAGACGTTCGCGGTGCTGCTGGTGTTCGACTCGATCTCGCCCGTGCCCCAGTTCGCGGCGCCGCCGGGGTAGCCGTGCCCGAGGTCGTAGAGCCAGCTCGCCGTGTTGAGCCCGGTGTTCGCGGCGCCGGTGAAGTCGTCGGCGAACTGCTGGGTCCAGCCGGACGGGGTGGGTGGGACGGCGGCGGTGGCGCCGCCCGCGCCGGTGAGCGCGGCCGTCGCGAGGCCGACCGCGACGACGGCGACGCGGGTCGACCAGCGCAGCGCGCGAGGGCGCCGGGCAGGGGAGGACGGAAGAGCAGGCATGGCAGTGCACCTCTCGGGTGGCGGTCGTCGGAACGCCGGCGGGCGACGGGCGCGACGAAGGCGCGCGGGGCGTCGTGGGCAGGCGCGGGGGAGAGGCGCTCGAGCGCATCTCCGGGGTGCTCCGCGGGGAGCGTGTGTGCAGGGACGTCGTCGTCTTCGCGGGCGGTCGCGGTGATCGGTCGCTGCCGCCGGGCACACGTTATTGCCGCTAGTGACACGAGTCAACCCGTGTGTGTCTGCCCCGTTCGAGTGAATTGACCGGATGGTCGCCGACGGCCCGCGATCAGTCGGTCAGCCGGTGACCGACCTCCCAGTGGTGCCCGGACGGGTCTGCCAGCCGCCCGACCAGCCAGCCGTTCCCCTCGCCCACCGCGAAGATCTCGGTGGCCCCGGCGGCCACGGCCGACGCGTGTGCGGCGTGCGGGTCGGCGACCGTGAGGATCATCCGCACGGGCGGGTCGTCGGGCGCGTCCGCGGCCGCGTGGCCACCGGACTGCACCCAGAACTCCGCGCCGTCGACGGACAGCAGGGCGACCGCGACGTGCCCGTCGTCGTCGAGCTGCTCGAGCACCACCGCACCCCACGCGCGCCGGTAGAACTCCAGCGCCGCGTCGGCGTCGGCGACCTGCAACCACGGGGTGACGCTCGCCATCACACGCTCCTCGACGTCGTGCGAAGCCGGGCTCGGTGCCTCAGGTCGACTCGCGTGCGACCACGTGCAGCAGGTCGCTCGGCAGCGCGGGGGGCTCGAGGTTCCCGTCCAGGGCGGCGAGCACCGCGGCCGCCAGATAGGTGGCCTGCGCGTCGATCGCCTGCCACACGGTGGTCAGGGCCGGCGCGGCCAGCCGGGCCGCGGGGATGTCGTCGACCCCGATCACGGCGACGTCCTGCGGCACCCGGAGGCCCTCGGCCCGCAGCCCGGACAGCACGGCGAGCGCCACCTCGTCGTTGTACGCGGCCACGGCAGTCACCGGGTCCGCGCCCGACCGCCAGTGCCGGACCGCGGCGGCGGCGGGCTCCACGTCCAGGTCGACGGCCTGCACCGACGGTGCGGGCAGCCCCAGCCGCTCGCACTCCAGCACGACGCCGGCCAGCCGTCGGTCGGCGAACGCCGCCAGCCGGTCGTCGCTGGGCGCGGCGAACGCGACGACCCGGTGGCCCCGGGCGGCCAGGTGCTCCACCTGCAGCTGCCCGATGCGGACCTGCGGGACCGAGAAGGTCCCCGGGTGGTCGTCCTCGTCGAGGGCGCTGCCCACCACCTGGATGCCGGCCTGGCGCATCGCGCGCGCGTCCTCCTCGGCGAACGGCGCCAGCCCGAGCACGGCACGGGGGGTCACCGCCCGCCAGAGCTCGGCGAGCGGGCGAGGGCCGCGGTCGTGGTGCACCAGGACGGAGAGCCCTCGTTCGGCCAGCTCGGCCGTGAGGTGGTCGAGCAGGGTGTCGATGACCGGCCCGATGGTCCAGTCGGGCAGCACGCAGAGCACCAGGTCGCTGCGACCCGAGCGCAAGGTCCGCGCGGCGGCCGACGGCGTGTAGCCCAGCCGTGCGGCGGCGTCACGCACCCGCTGCCGCGTCGCCTCGGGGATGGCGACGCCGGGCTTGCCGTTCAGGACGTAGCTCACCGTCGTCCGCGAGACGCCGCTCTCCCGGGCCACATCGGCACTCGTCAACCGTGGCACGGTCCTCCTTCGCAACCCCTGCGCACCTGCGCCCACAGTAGCCGGGGGGTCGCGTCGGGAAGCCTGGGCCGCGCCGCCACCGCGCCCGTTGCCTTGTGCCGCGTTTCGTCGGGGGAGTAGACACGAGGGAACTCGTGGGGGTGGAGACCATGGTGCGCATCGGCACGTGGAACCTGGAGAACCTGTTCCTGCCGGGCGGCGCCGCCGGACCGGTCACCGCCGCGGACTACGAGGAGAAGCTCGCCAGCCTGGCCGCCGTGATCGTGGCGATGGCGCCGGACGTCCTGGGCGTGCAGGAGGTCGGCGACGTGACGGCGCTCGAGGACCTGGCCGACCGGGCCGGCGGGGCGTGGCACCTCGAGACCGCCGACCCGGACACCCGCGGGATCCGCGTCGGCTTCCTGTCCCGCCTGCCGTTGACGCACGTGCAGGAGTGGCGCCGGTTCCCGACCCGGCTGCGGGCCATCCACGTCGACGACACCGGCCCGGCGATGTCCGCCATGGGCCGGCCGGCGCTGCAGGTCCGGGTGCACGTCGGGGGTCACCCGGTGGACGTCATCACGTGTCACCTCAAGTCGAAGCTGCTGACGTTCCCCGGCGAGCGGTTCTCGACGGACGACGAGGGCGAGCGGGCACGGTTCGCGTCGTACGCGCTGACCAGGCGCGCGGCCGAGGCGGTCACCGTGCGTGCCGCCGCGACGCGCCGGCTCGGCGACGAGGGGTCGGCGGTCGTCGTGCTCGGGGACCTGAACGACGAGCCCGAGGCCGCCACCACCCAGATCCTGCAGGGGCCGACGGGCTCGGAGATCGGCACCGGTGGCTTCGACGCGCCCGACAAGGGCGACCGGCAGCGGCTGTGGAACCTCGCGGCGCGCATCCCGCAGGCGCAGCGGTTCAGCCGGGAGTACCGCGGCCGCCGCGAGCTGATCGACCACATCTTCGTCAGCCACGTCCTGGTCGGGCTGGTCCCCGACGGGGCGGTCACCACCAACGACGCGGGACCGGTCCCGTCGATCACCGACGACCCGAACGCGCGCCGCGGCAAGCCCGGGTCCGATCACCGGCCGGTGCTCGCGACGATCGGTCTCTAGCCGCCCACCAGGACGCGGCCCTGCTGCGTCGTCGGCAGCCCTGCGGCGGACCAGGCGTGGAACCCGCCGACGACGTCGGTCGCGCGGTCCAGCCCGAGGTCCTGCAGCGCGGCGGCGGCGAGGCTGGACGTGTAGCCCTCCGAGCAGAGCACGACGACCTGCAGGTCGTACCCGGTGGCCTGCGGGAGCCGGTGGTCGCTGGCGGGGTCGAGGCGCCACTCGAGCACGTTGCGCTCGATCACGACGGCCTGCGGCACGTCACCCTCCGCCGCGCGCTGGCCCGCCGGGCGGATGTCGACCAGCAGCGCGCCGCGCCCGATCGCGTCCCAGGCCTCGTCCGGGGACAGCCGCTGCAGGCCGGCGCGCGCGTGGGCGAGCACCTCGTCGATGGTCCGGCGCCGCACCGCGCTCATGCCTGCGACTCCGGCTCGTCCGTCTCCACCGTGCGGCTGGGCACCAGGGTGCCGTCGGCGGCGCGCGCCCAGTAGGTCATGCGGGTCAGCGGGACCGAGTAGGCGTGGATGCTCACGGCCGGCTCGGACCAGGTGTTCACCACGTCGTGGAGCTCGCCGGGCGCCACGGTCTGCGTGCGGCCGGCCCGGAACTGCCGCGGCACCAGCCGCCCGTCCCGGTCGGGCCGGATCTCGGTCAGCGTGCCGGCGGCGATGGTGAACGCGGCCGACGAGCTGCCGTGGTCGTGCAGCTCGGTGCCCTGCGACTGCAGCCAGGTGAGCAGCCACACGTCGACGCCGGGTGGCCCGTCGAGGCGGGTCCACCAGCGGCCGCTCTGCTGGAAGCGGACCAGCGGGCGCCACAGCGCGGTGCGGGCGGCGATCTCGCGGGTCAGGGCGCTGAGCTCGTCGACGCCGAGCGTGACGGGTGCGGGCGGGGTCGGACGGGTGGACAGGTCGACGGTCATGGCGGTGCCTCTCGGGTGCGTCTGCGGACCGGTCGCGCGGCCGAGGGGGCGCGATCGGACGGGCCTGTTCCCGGCGTGGGCCGGGTGGGAGCGTCAGTGCTGCTGACAGCAGGCCGGACAGGACCGCAGGCGGGAGGGAGCCGCGGCGACGCGGGTGGCGGTCATCGGTTCTCCCTTCCTCGAGGCGCACGAGGCGGGGGCGACCCCGCGCTGGCGGAGCACACACCAGCACCCGCCCGGGGCTCAGTCAAGAGTGAGCCGGCGGGCTCTCGCATGGTGGACGCCAGCTAGTTGCCGGACCCCTGCCGGTCGGGCATCCCGGGCATGTCCGGCCGGTCGAACGGCAGGACGTGCGAGCGGTTCGGCCCCTGCTGCCACTGACCGTCGTCGATGCCCGTGCTCACGACGAACGCGGCGATCACGAGCCACGCGATCGAGGCCAGGACGGCGAGCGCGATGAGGGACCCGCCCACGATGACGCTGATGATGCCCCAGCGGCGGGCGTTGGCGGCCTCGCGGAACGCGACCGGGGTGTCGGCCGCGCCGAACGCCCGGGCCGCGCGGTGCGAGGCCAGCAGCGCGGGGATGCCCGTCGGCCAGAACAGGATCATGGCGGCGATGACCCAGCCCACCGGCGCGGACGGCTCGGGCGGGCGCGGCGGCGGCGCGGCGGGACCGGCGGGACCGGTGGGCACCGGCGGGACGGGTGCTGCGGCCGGTGCGGGGGCAGCGGTGGGGACAGGCTCGGTTGCCATGGTTCCTCCCGGACGGCTCGGCTCTTGGGTGCACGGTAGGCCGTCAGGCTGGGAACACCCTTTGAGTGTGCGGGCGGTGCCGTGGCTACGCTGCCCGGATGGGTCCGCTCGAGGGTTGGGTCGTCGGGGAGCACACCGCCGACGGCGTCACGCACCCGACCTACCGCAAGGGCACCGGGCCGGGCGTCGTGATGATCCACGAGCTCCCGGGGCTGACGCCCGAGTGCATCCGGTTCGGCGAGGACATCGTGGCGCGCGGGCACACCGTGGTGATGCCGGTGCTGTTCGGGACGCCGGGGGAGCCCTCGTCGGCCCGGGCCGTGCTCGGCTCGCTGACCCGGGTCTGCGTGAGCCGGGAGTTCCACGCCTTCGCGCTCGGCCGGACCAGCCCCGTCGCGGGCTGGCTGCAGTCCCTCGCCCGCGACCTGCACGCCGAGCTGGGCGGCCCGGGCGTCGGTGCGGTGGGCATGTGCTTCACCGGCGGGTTCGCGCTCGCGATGCTGGCCGACGCGCCGGTCGCCGCCCCGGTGCTCGCGCAGCCCGCGTCCCCGTTCCCGGTCGGTCGCCGGCGCGCCGCGGACCTGGGTCTCGGCCCCGACGATGTCGCCGCGGTGCGGGCGAAGGTCGCCGCCGGCTGCCAGGTGCTCGGCGTCCGGTACGCGGACGACCGCGCCGTCGGCACGCGGTTCGACACGCTGCGCCGGGCCCTCGGGGAGAACTTCCTCGCGGTCGACCTGCCGGGCGCTCGGCACAGCACGCTCACCGAGCACCGCGACGAGGGCGCCGTGGCGCGGGTGCTGGACTTCTTCGACGAGAAGCTCGGCACGGCCTGATCCACCCGACCGGGTGAAAAGCCGGTCGACCCCGAGTGTTCGCCCTGGGGAAATCTGGCCGAAACGAGCCGTGTGCGACGCTCGTGGACAAGCGTCCCGAGGCCCCGGTTCGAGCTCGGCTCCCGGGCCTCGGGGTGCCACCCGACAACCCCCAGGCAGCGAACCGAGGACGATCATGGACCCACGACACGATGTGCTCGTCGTCGGCGAAGCGCTCATCGACGTGCACGACGACGGCATGACCATCCGCGAGCGGGTGGGCGGTAGCGCAGGCAACATCGCGGTCGGGCTGGCGCGCCTCGGGCGTGACACCCTGCTGCACACGGCGATCGGTCCCGACGAGCGCGGCCAGGAGATCACGGAGTACCTCGCGGCGTCGGGGGTCGGGCTGTCCGACTCGTCGGTCAGCCTGGCGTCGTCGTCGGTCGCGCGGGCGGTGCTCCGGGGCGACGGCTCGGCGCGGCACGACTTCCGCATCCAGTGGGAGCCCGCGTCCGGTCCCGGCGAGGTCAGCGCGCGCGCCGTCCACGCCGGCTCGGTCGCGGCCTACCTCGCCCCGGGGGCGGCGACCGTGCTGGACCTGGTCTCCCGCGCGCACGGGCGGTCCCTGATCACGTTCGACCCGAGGATCGAGCCCGCCCTCGTCGGCGGCCGCGACGAGGCCCGGCGCAGGACGCTGGAGTTCGTGGAGCTGGCGGGGATCGTCAAGGCGAGCGAGCGCGACCTCGACTTCCTCTACCCCGACGACGACCCGCTCGAGGTGCTGACCGACTGGCTGCACCGCGGGCCCGACCTCGTCGTGCTGACCCGCGGGCCGCGCGGCGCGTCCGCCGTCACGGCCCGCGGCGTCGTCGACGTGCCGGGCATCGACGTGCTCCACGCCGAGCAGGGCGTCGGCGGCGGGGACGCCTTCATGTCGACGCTCATCGACAGCGCGCTGACCCTCGAAGCGGACACCGGCATGCGCTGGCTGCGGTCGGGCGCGCCCGTGGTGGAGCAGGTGCTGGCCCGCTCCGTGCAGGCGGCCGCGCTGACGGTCGCCCGCGTCGGAGCCGTGCCACCGACCGCCGACGAGCTCGAGCGGGCGTTCGCCGCGGCCTAGAGGTCGTCGTCGGCACGGGCCGTCAACCCTGCGGCGCACCGACCGGGAAGGTCGCGGTGAACCGCGGCCGCTCGGTGCTCACGACGCCGCGGGCCGCGGGCGGCACCTGCTGGTCGTAGATCGCGCTGCCCGGGCCGTAGGTGTCCGACAGGCCGGCAGCGGGAACCTGCTCGTCGTAGACGGAGCCGCCGGACAGGTACGCGGGTGGTGCGGCGGGCACCTGCGCGGGCACCTCAGCAGGCGCCCCGGCACCCAGCGGACGCAGCCACGCGGAGACCAGCGTGATCGTCAGCGCAGCCAGGGCGACGACGACGAGCGCGACGACGAGCGCACCGCGCCGGAGCTGTGGGTGGGCCGGCGACGGGACGGCGGGGACGGTAGTCATGAGAACCTCCAGGGACGGGCTCCCGGGTGGGAGCTGTACGTCCACCGTCGAGGGCCGCGGTTGCAGGACCCCCCTCACGGAGGTATCGCCGTGGTATCGCCGCGGGTCTCAGGCGCACGCCGGCGAGTACGGGGTCCCCGGGAGGTACGCGTCCCACTCGTCCGTGGTCAGCGGGCGCCCGGCGAGCGCGCACGCGGCGGCCTTCCAGTGCTCGACGTCGAGGTCCAGGCGCTCGACGCCGATCCCGGTGCCGACGAACACCTGGCCGTCGGCGGTCGGCGCGAGCGACGCGTCGCCGTCGGTCGCCGGGATGTTCCCGGTGGAACCGATCGGCGCGTACGTGGACGCGTCCCAGATCGACAGCCGGACCTCGTCGTAGCCCGACACCCCGATCAGCAGCCGTCCGTCCGAGCTGTAGGCGAGGCTCGCGTAGTCCCCTCGGCCGCCGCTCGCGACGCGCGTCGTGTCGCCCGAGCGCAGGTCGCGCGAGACGATGTCGCCGCTCGACTCCCACGCGATCAGGCGGCGGCCGTCGAGCGTGAAGGTCATCGCCGAGACGGACGGCGTCGCGGGGTCGTCCGGCGTGGTCAGCACCCGCGCACCCGTGTGCACGTCGTAGACGATCAGCGCCGGGCCGTCACCGAACCACGACGCGGCCAGCATCGAGGAGTCGGGCGAGAAGGCGAGGGCGCGGGGCTTCGGCGGGCCGCCGTCCCGGTTCGCGAGGTCGGTGAGCGGGTCGGTGAGCACGGGAGCCAACGCGTCGGAGAGGTCCCACACCCGCACGGTGTCGGTGACGGGGAAGCCGTCGGGGTGCGCGCCCTCGGGCACCGGGGCGTCGGTCAGGTCCTCGGTGAACTCCGAGGTGGCGAGGTACTTGCCGTCGGGCGAGACCGCGAGCCAGGACGCGTGCACGTCGTCCCGGGACCACAGCAGGCGCCCGTCCGCGACGGACCACATCCGCAGGTGCCCCGTCCGGTCGGCGGCGACCACCGCGGTGCCGTCGGGCGTGACGGCGAGCGCGGTGACCCGCCGGTGCAGCGGGGGGTCGTAGGTGCCGTCCGGCTCGGGGTAGGGCCCGAGCCACAGGTCGCGCACCCTGCGCAGGTCGCCCTGGTCGAACACCGTGACCTTCCCGTCGTAGAAGCCCGCGGCGACGATCGTGCCCGGCGGGCCGACCGACACGTGGTCGATGGCCGACGTCGGGGTCGTCGCGACGATGCTGCTCGCACCACGCAGGGAGACGGTGGTGGTGCGCGACTCCTCGTCGACGGCGACGACGGTGCTCCCTCCGACGGGCAGCGCCACGAGCCGCACCGGGACGCTGGTCGCGGGCGTCCGGAGCACCAGACGCAGGGGGTCCGTGGTGAAGACCTCGACGGAGCCGTCGCGGTACCCGACGACGAGCTGCGCCCCGTCCGCGGAGAAGGCCAACGCCCCCGGCGTGGACACGCCAGGCAGGACCGTCGCGCCCCCGCCGACGTCGTGGAGCGTGACGCCGCCCAGCTGCGAGGCCACCGCGAAGATCGACCCGTCCGGGGACAGCGCCACGTCGACGGCGGCGAGGTACGGCCCGGACCAGGTCCCCGTCGCCAGGTCGACGGCGAGCGCGAGCTGCGGCGGGTTGGCCTCCGCCCGCCCGGCGTACTCCATCACGACCGCGACCCGCCGCCCGTCGGCGCTGAACCGGATGGCATCGGGGGCCTCCTGGTCGGAGCGCGACGGGGTGAGCGCCGGCAGCGGGAGGAGTCGAGGCCCGGTCCACCCGGCGCCGGCGTCGGTCCACACCCGCAGGGTCCGGTCGACCAGGGAGACGAGCGTCCGGCCGTCGGGGCTGATCGACATCCGGTCCTGCCCGAAGAAGTCGTCCGTGATCGACCCGGGAACCGGTGCAGCGGGCTCCGCGACGGCGCCGCTCGCCGCGTCGATCCGGACGATCTCGCGGCCCGAGCCGTCGGCGGTGTCGCGCATGACGGCCACGGTCCGGCCGCCGTCGACGAAGCCCGCGACCCACGGCTGGCGCCCCCAGTCGGCGCGGGGGGCCCCGATGCCCATACTCGTGATCACCCGCCCCGACCCGGCATCGACCAGATAGGGCCCCGTGTCGGTCGCGTCGTCGGTGGGCATCGCGTCCAGCACGACCCGGGAGCCGTCCGGGCTGACCGCGGAGTCGTCGAACCGCTGCGGGACGAAGACGCCGGCGCTCGCCGAGCTGACGATGTTGCGTCGCGTGAGCGCGTCGAGCAGGCTGCCCTGCAGCGAGGGCCGGGGCGACATCTCGACGGCCTGCCGGGCGAGCAGCAGGGCGACGTCGATCCGCGGCTCCGACTGGCTGGCCGAGACCAGCCGGTCACCGCGGGCGTCCGCGGCCGACGCCGCCGCCGCCAGGGCCGAGCTCGCGGCGCGCCGACCGTTCCCGACCGCGAGCGACCCACCCAGCAGGGCGACGCCCAGCAGCAGCACCACCGCGGCGAGCGCACCGACCAGCTGGCGGTTCGCCCGCGTCTTGGCCTGCAGCCGGCGCGTCTGCTCGCGGTGCTCGTCCTGCTCGTGCTCGGCCGACGCGTCGAGGAACGCCTCCTCGGTCGGGGCCAGCACCGGGTGGGCGCGCGCTCGCCACTCGAGCGCGTTCTGCAGCCGCGCCGCACGGTAGAGCTCGTCGGTCGGACGGCCCGCCCGGTCCCAGGCGTCCGCGGTGACCTGCAGGTGCGTGAGCGTGCGCTGCCCGTCGACGTCCTCGTCGAGCCAGGAGCGCAGCCGCGGCCACGCGCGCACGAGGCTCTCGTGCGCGAGTGCCGCGGTGTCGGCGTCCGTCGTGACGAGCCTGGCGCGCACCAGCAGGTCGAGGAGGCGCGGTGCGTCGTCCGTGCCCAGGAAGACCCGCGTGGGGACGCGGACCACGACCGGGTCGCCGCCGGGCGCCGACGAGACCAGCCGCTGCACCACGGCACGCAGCGCGTCGCGGTCCGCGGCGTCGAGCGACAGGTAGAGGCGCTCGGCCGACTGGGCGACCGCGCCGTTGATGCCTCCGCTCGCCGTGTATCCCGCCACGGTCAGCACGGACCCCTCCCGCCGTGCCCAGGTCTCGGCGAGAGCGTGTCCCAGCAGCGGCAGCGCGCCGCGCTCGTCCAGCACGTCCCGGACCAGCAGGTCCACGAGGCCGGGTTCGAGCAGCAGCCCGCTGCGCCGGGCGGGCTCCTCGATCGCCCGCCGCAGCGCGCCCTCCGAGAGCGGGCCGAGCAGCAGCACGCCCCGCTCGACGTGGCGCGCGAGGCCGGGGTTGCCGGACAGCGAGGCGAGGTGGTCCGCGCGGATGGTCGCGACGACCGTCCGGCCGCCGTCGACCAGCCCGGTGAGCCCGTCGAGGAAGCCGGTCACGTGCGTCGCCGAGGTCGGGGCGAACAGCTCCTCCAGCTGGTCGACCACGACGACGGGTGCGTCCTGCGCCGCGGCCGCCGCCGCGAGGGTGGCGGTCGGTGCTGCCCCGGGCGTGAGCACGACGACCGGCTGCCCGCGCCGGCGGAGCGCAGGGACCAGGCCCGCGCGGACCAGCGACGACTTGCCGGAGCCCGAGGCACCGACGACGACGAGGAAGCGGGACGTGTCCAGCCGCGCCAGGCAGTCGGTGACCTCCTGCTCGCGACCGGCGAAGAGGTCGGCCTGCTCGGCGTCGAACGACCGGAGCCCGGGATACGGGCACACGTCGGACGCACGGACCGGGGCCTCGTCGGGGCCACCGAGCGCCGGGTCCTGGTCCAGGACCGCGCGCTCGAGCTCGACCAGCTCGGACCCGGGGTCGAGGCCCACCTCCTCGCGCAGCACGGTGCGCGCCCGGCGCAGGACGTCGAGCGCCTCGCGCTGGCGGCCGGCGCGGTAGAGGGCGCGTGCGTAGAGCGCCCACCGGTGCTCGCGGGTGCTCGCCCGGCTCACCAGCCGTCGTCCTTCCGCGACCGCCTCCGCGGTGCGGCCGCAGGCCAGCAACGACTCGACCAGCTCCTCCTCCACCGACTCGCGCACCTCGGAGAGCCTCGCCGCCTCGGCGCGCCCGTCGTCCCAGTCCGCCAGGTCCGCCAGAGCCGGGCCGGACCAGCACGACAGCGCCTGGCCGTAGACGGCCGCTGCCCGGTTCGCGTCGCCGACCGCCAGGAGCTCGCGTGCCCGGCCGACCAGGCGTTCGAAGTCGACGACGTCGAGGTCGAGACCGTCGAGCTCGAGCACGTACCCGCTGCTGGTCGTCCGGATGCGCTCCGCCCCGAGAGCATGACGCAGCCGGCTCACGACGCCCTGCACGACCTTCGCCGACGACGGCGGGACGGCGTCCCCCCACAGGGCCACCGCGATCTGGTCGACGCTCAGCGGCTCCCCGGCGTGGACCACGAGAGCCGCAAGGACGACCCGGTCGCGCCGCCCGAGCGTGCCGTCGCCCTCGACCTGTGTCGGACCCAGGAGCCGGACCCTCATTCCCGGAGTCTCCGCCCGCCCGATACCGCGGTCAACGCGCGTGATACCGCGGCGATACCGGGTGCCGGGCGGCGACGCCGCGGGTCAGCACACCGCCTAGAGCCCGAACACCTGCTGGGGTCGGCCGCGCACCAGGTCCACGACCGCGTCGGCGGCCTCGTCCTCCTCGAGCCGGTGGTCGGCGACCAGGCCGGCCAGGTATCCGGCGTCGAGGCGGCGCGCCATGTCGTGCCGCGCGGGGATCGAGCAGATGGCGCGGGTGTCGTCGATGAACCCGCTGGTCCGGGACAGGCCCGCGGTCTCGGAGACCGCGGACCGCCACCGCCGGATGGCGTCGGGCGCGTCGAGGAACCACCACGGCGCGCCGACGTACACGGACGGGTAGAAGCCGGCCAGGGGTGCGAGCTCGCGGGAGAACACCGACTCGTCCAGCGTGAAGAGCACCAGCGTGAGGTTCGGGTGGGTGCCGTACCGGTCGAGCAGCGGCCGCAGCGCGTCGGTGAACGCGCCGGGCAGCGGCAGGTCGTGCCCGGTGTCCGGGCCGAACCGGGCGCCGGTCGGGCGGTGGTGGCCGCGGCGGACGCCCGGGTGGAGGGTCATGGTCAGGCCGTCCTCGGTCGCCATGCGCGCCATCTCCAGCAGCATGTGCCGACGCAGGGCCGTGGTCTGCCCGGCGCCCGCGTGGCCGTCCAGCGCCGCGCGGTAGATCCGCTCGGCGTCGGCGGCGTCCAGCGGCTCGGTGCCGACGTCCTCGTGGCTGTGGTCCGTGGAGACGCCGCCGTGCCGCCGGAAGTGGTCGCGACGGTGCTCCATCGCGGCCACCCACCCCGCGTACGAGCCGGTGTCGACCCCGGCGACGGCGCCCAGGTGCAGCACGTCCCGGGCCCACTCGGGCCGGCCGGCCTCGAGGTACCGGTCGGGCCGGAACGTGGGCACCACCCGGCCGGTGAAGGTCGGGTCGTCCCGCAGCGCGGCGTGCGCGGCCAGGTCGTCCGCCGGGTCGTCGGTGGTGGCGAGCACCTCGATGCGGAACCGGTCGAAGAGCGCCCGCGGCCGGAACGTCGGCTGCGCGAGCTGGCCGGCGATCGCGTCGTAGAGCTCGTCGGCCGTCTCGGCGCTCGGCCGCACGTCCACGCCGAACACGTCGACCAGCGCGCTCTCCAGCCAGTACTTCACCGGGGTGCCGCGGTAGGCCGACCAGTTCCGGCAGAGCAGGCGCCAGGCCTCGCGCGCCGCCTCGGGAGACAGGGGACCCTGCCCTACCCCGAGCCGGTCGAGCGGGACGCCGGACGCGTGCAGCAGCCGGGTGACGTAGTGGTCCGGCGTGACCAGCAGCGTCGTCGGGTCCGTGAACGGCCGGTCCTCGAGGAGGAGCCTGGCCTCGACGTGCCCGTGCGGGGAGAGGATCGGCAGGTCGCGCACCTCGTCGTAGAGGCGTCGGGCGATGGACCGGACCTCCGGTGCCGTCGGCAGCAGCCGGTCGGGGTGGAGGCGCAGGGCCTGCGCGGTGGCGGTCGACACGGTCAGTCCTCCCGCGCGGCGCGGCGAGCGGCGACCTCGGCCACCATGGTGCGGAAGCGGGTCTCGGTCAGGGGGTAGAAGACCATGATGAGGACGCCGATCGTGATGAAGGCCGCCGGCACGAAGCCGGCGATGTAGCGGATGCCGTCCTGGGTGGCCTGGCTCTGCACGTCCTGCTGGGCCACGTAGCCCACGAAGGCGAGGCCGAACGCCGCGGCGGCACCACCGACCGCCTGCCCGACCTTGCGGGTGAAGGAGAAGACCGCGTAGGTGGTGCCTTCGGTCCGCACGCCGGTCCGCCACTCGCCGTACTCGACGGTGTCGGCCTCCAGCGCCCACATCAGGGTGTTCACCGCGGCCATGCCCACGCCGTAGAGGCCGAAGAACGCGATGGCGAGCCCCGGGCGGGTCGACGGTGTCAGGGCGATGCCGAGAGCGGCGACGATCGCGACGACGCTGCTGGCCACGTAGGCGGGCTTCTTGCCGACAGCCCGCACGATGCGGGGGATGAAGCCGGCGACCACGAACATCACGCCGGTGCTCACGACCGTCAGGATGATGAAGTAGTTGGCGTCGCCGAGCACGTCTCGGGCGTAGTACGCCTGGACGGTCTGCAGCGTGAACATGCCGACCAGGAACGACAGCGCACTCAGGCACAGCATGAGCAGCGGGCGGTTGCCCTTGAGCGTGCCGAGGCTCTGCTTGAGGGTCACGTGGGCCACGTCGCGGGCCACGCGCTCCTTCGACGTCGAGAACAGCAGCATGTAGAGGCCGAACCCGATGACGACGAACAGCAGGGTGGTCAGGGTCAGCGACTGCTGGAGGTTGTCGGAGCTCTTGATCTGCGGCGCCACGATGAACGCCAGCGCGATGATCGTCGCCGCGGTCCCCATGGACCGGAAGCTCGCCAGCCTGGCGCGCTCGACGGGCTCCTGCGTCATGGCCGACGCGAGCGAGCCGTAGGGGATGTTCACGAGGCTGTAGGCCAGCCCGAGCGCCGCGTAGGTGACGTAGGCGTAGATGAGCTTGCCGGTCCCGCCGAGGCCGCCGGGGACGGTGAACGTCGCGACCGACAGCAGGAGCAGGGGGAGCGAGCCGAACAGGAAGAACGGCCGGAACTTGCCCCACCGCGTCATGGTCTTGTCCACCTGGCGGCCGGCCCAGATGTCCGCGAACGCGTCCCAGACCCGCACCACGAGGAACAGGGTCCCCGCGGCGGCGGCCGAGATGCCGACGACGTCGGTGTAGTAGAGCAGCAGGAACATCGACGTCATCGAGAACGCCAGGTTGTTGCCCGCGTCCCCGGCGGCGTACCCGAGGTACGTGCGGAACCGGAGCTTGGGTGGGGGTGTCGGGCTGGGGGTGGTGGTGATCGGGTCGGAGACAGCGACGGTGCTGGTCATGTCGACTCCTCGGTCGGGCCGCGGCGCGGCGGGGTTGCTGGGGCTTGTCACGGCTTGCTGGTCCAGCGGCGGCGCAGCACGTGCGCCGCGGCCTTGGGTCGGCGGTCCCGGGTGAAGACGCCCTTCTTGTTGCCGTCGACCCGGAACACGCTGTTCGACGCGGTGGCGAAGTCGGCGAAGTTCCAGACCTGCTCGCCGACGACCGCGTCGACCGCGTCGAAGACGCGGTGGTTCATGTCCAGGTACTCGACCTGGTACTCCTCGGACCACGGCTGCGGGGTCAGGGAGTGCACGCCGGCCACGGTGTCGGCGCCGTACTCGGTGATGATGATCGGCTTGCCGTCCGTGGCCCACTGCTGCAGCTCGGCCAACCAGGCGGCCTCCGCGGCCACGAGGTCGCCGGTGTTGACGTACCAGCCGTAGTAGCGGTTGAGCATGATCACGTCGCCCAGCTCCGACACCTGGCAGGCGCCGTGCGGCGCGAGCATCACGTTGACGAAGCCGACCGGTCGGCTGGTGTCCAGCTCGCGCGTCAGGGCGAACAGCGGCTCGAAGTAGGCGCGCGCGGCGTCGGTGTCGGACTCCGGCTCGTTGGCGATGGACCAGAGCACGACGCTCGGGTGGTTCTTGTCCCGCGCGACGAGCTCCCGGATGGCCTGCTTGTGCGCCTCCTGGCTGACGTCGTTGACGGTCTCGGGGGAGAACGTGGTGTAGCTCTGGCCGCCGAAGATCCCGCCCGCCAGGCCCATGTTCTGCCCGACGGCCGCGACCTCGTCGATGACGACGATGCCCTTGCGGTCCGCGTACTCGTAGACCTCCTCGGCGTACGGGTAGTGCGAGGTGCGGAACGAGTTGGCGCCGATCCAGTCGAGCAGCTCGAAGTCGTGCACCAGGTAGGCGTCGTCGTGCCCCTTGCCGCGCACGGCGGTGTCCTCGTGCTTGCCGAAGCCCTGGAAGTAGAACGGCTCGCCGTTGATCAGGAACTGGGTGCCGCGCACCTCGACGGTGCGGATGCCGACGCTCTGGTGGTAGCTGTCGAGGCGCCGGCCGGACCCGTCGAGCAGCTCGATCTCGGCGTCGTAGAGGTACCCGTCGCCGGGGCCCCACAGGTGCGCGTCGGCCACCTCGAGCTCGCCCCGGGCGCCCGTGGCAGTCGCGACGGTGACGCCGTCGGCGTCCCGCAGGCTCACGCGGACCGTGTGCTCCGCGGTGCCGGCGACCGACACGGCGTAGGCGACGACCCCGGTGCTGCCGCGGCGGTCGGTGGTGACCACGACGTCGTCGACGTAGGTGGTCGGCGTGGCGTAGAGCCAGACCGACCGGTGCAGGCCGGCGTAGTTGAAGAAGTCGTGGAAGTACTGCTGCCGGCGGCCCTGCGGGGTGTCGTGCACGATGCCCGGGGGGATCGTCTGGAAGCTGAGCTCGTTGTTCACCACGACGGTCACCCGGACCTCGTCCCCGGGGGAGACCAGCGCGGTGACGTCGGCCTCGAACGGCGTGTAGCCGCCCTCGTGGCGGGCCACCTCGGTGTCCCCGACCCAGACGACCGCGGCGTGGGTGGCGGAGTCGAACCGGAGCGCGACGCGCTGGCCGGCCCAGCCGCGGGGGACCCGCACGGTCGTCTGGTACCAGGCGTCGCCGACGTGGTCGCGCCCGGTCGTCCCGACGAGCACGTCGTTGTAGCTCGCCGGGACGGGCATGGCCTGCGGGTCGGTCAGCGGGGCACGGTGCCAGCCCTCGCGCCGACCGGTACCCGCGCCGTCGAGGCGGAAGTCCCACAGGCCGTTCAGCGCCTTGCGCTCGCGGCTCGGGGTGTCCTGGGGACGAAGCATCGGTGCTCTCCTCTCATCGCCGGCGGAGCATCTGCGCAGCGGCCGGTGATCCCATTGAGACCCCGGGATCACCGGACGACAAGCGGTTGCCATGACTTGTCGCGGTCCCTACCGTTCGAGGGTGGACGAGCGCCGGGTGCCGACGATCTACGACGTGGCCGCGGCCTGCGGCGTGGCCCCGTCGACGGTGTCGCGGGCGTTCTCCCGGCCGGGCCGGGTCAACGCCGAGACCGCCGCGCGCATCCGGCAGGTGGCCGAGGAGATGGGCTACCGGGCGAACCCGCTGGCCCGCGCGCTGCCCACCGGCAAGACGTCGCTGCTCGCGCTCGTGGTCTCGGACGTGACCAACCCGTTCTACTTCGAGATCATCCGCGGCGCCGAGATCGCCGCCACCGACGCGGACTACACGCTCCTCGTCGCGGACGTGCACGAGTCGGCGACGGCGGAGCGCAAGGCGCTCGAGCGCGCGCTGCCGCTGGTCGAGGGCGTGGTGCTGGGCACCTCGCGGATGTCCGACTCGGCGATCCGGGTGATGGCCAAGCAGCGGCCCACGGTGGTGCTGAACCGGGTGCTCACCGGAATCCCGAGCGTCATCACCGACAACGCGCGCGGCACGCGCCGGGCCGTGGAGCACCTGGCCGCGCTCGAGCACCGGACGATCGGCTACGCCGCGGGCCCGGAGGCGTCCTGGGCCGACGGCATGCGGTGGCGCGCGATGCGCGAGGCGGCCGAGGCGCTCGACCTGCGGGTGCAGAGGTTCGGCCCGTTCGCGCCGACGCTCGCCGGGGGAGCGGAGGCGGCCGCGGCGGTCGCCGGCTCGTCGGTGACGGCCGTGGTGGCCTACAACGACCTCGTCGCGATCGGCCTCATGCGAGGGTTGGCCGCGGCGGGGGTCCGGGTGCCGCGCGACGTGAGCGTGGTCGGCTTCGACGACATCTTCGGCGCCGAGCTCTGCTCGCCGGCCCTGACCACGGTCGCGGCGCCGCTGGCCGCGCTCGGCCGGTACGCGGTGCAGACGCTGCTGACCGGCATGGCGTCCCGCACGCCGCCCCAGGTCCGTCCCGCGCTGCTGCCCGCCGAGCTGGTGGTGCGGGAGTCCACCGGGCGACGGGTGCGCCGCCGCCGGGCGTGACCGGCGGCAAGTGATGGCAACCGATTGCCATCCCGCGTCGCCAGGGTGCTGAATGGTCGAGGACCGACGAGGGTCCGACGACCAGGAGGTGGAGCCGTGCACGACGCGACAGGCTGGGAGCGCACCGAGCCCCCGGCACCGGTGCGGATCGTCCACCTCGGGCTCGGCGCCTTCGCCCGCGCCCATCTGCTCTGGTACACCCAGCGCGCCAACGAGTCCGCCACCCCGGAGCAGTGGGGCGTCGCCGCCTTCACGGGCCGGTCCGCCGCCGCGGCCGAGGCGCTCGCGCGGCAGGACGGCCGGTACACGCTGCTGGTCCGCTCGCCCGAGGGCGACGCGCCGACCACGATCGACGCCCTGGTCGCCGTCCACGACGGCGCGGACTCCGACGCCTGGCGCGAGTACTTCCGCCGGCGCGAGGTCGGCGTGGTCACCCTGACCGTCACCGAGGCCGGCTACCGGCGCACGTCGTCCGGCGAGCTCGACCGCCACGACCCCGAGGTCGCCCGCGACCTGGACCGCCTCCGCGCCGGCGAGCCCGCGCGCACCGCCCCCGGGCGGCTCGTCGACGGGCTCCGGGCGCGCCGCTCGGCGGGCGCCGGCCCGATCGCGGTCGTCAGCTGCGACAACCTGCCCGACAACGGCAGCGTCGTGCGCCGCGTCACGCTGGACGTCGCGTCCCGGGTCGACGAGTCGCTCGCCGGCTGGATCGCGCAGCACGTCGCGTTCGTGTCCACCATGGTCGACCGGATCACGCCCGCGACCACCGAGGCCGACCGCGCGATCGTGCGCAGCCTGACCGGGCGCGAGGACCGCTCCCCGGTGGTCACCGAGCCCTTCAGCGAGTGGGTGGTGCAGGGGCAGTTCCCGGCCGGTCGCCCGCGGTGGGACCTCGCGGGTGCCCGGTTCGTCGACGACCTCGAGCCGTACGAGCGCCGCAAGCTCTGGCTGCTCAACGCCGGGCACTCGCTGCTCGCGTACGAGGGCCTGTCACGCGGCCTGGAGACGGTCGCGGAGGCGTTCGCCGACCCGGACTGCCGAGCCCGGCTCGAGCAGCTGTGGTCGGAGGCGGCCGCCGTCCTGCCCCTGCCCGTCGAGGACGCCACCGCCGCCCTGCGCACGCGGTTCGCCAACGCCCGCATCGAGCACCGGCTCGCCCAGATTGCCAAGGACGGGTCCGCGAAGCTCCCCGTCCGGATCCTCGCCGTGGCCCAGGAGCGCGCGGCCGCCGGCCTCCCGGTGGGCCGGGCGGGCGCGGGCGTCGTCGCCGCCTGGATCGACCACCTCGGCACGATCGACCCGGCGACGTCCGACCCCGGCGCCGCCGACCTGGTCGCGCGCCTGCCGGGGCAGGGCAGCTCGACCCGCGCGACGCTGGCCCTGGACCTCCTCGCCCCCCGACTCGCCCGCAAGGACGTCTACGCCCGGCACGTGGCCGAGCTGCTCGCCGTCCGCCGTCCCACCACACCCACCCTCGCAGGAGCCCGACCATGAAGATCGTCGCCGCCGACGTCGTCGTCACCAGCCCGAACCGCAACTTCGTCACCCTGAAGATCACCACCGACGACGGGCTCACCGGCCTCGGGGACGCCACCCTGAACGGCCGCGAGCTCGCGGTGGTCAGCTACCTGCGCGACCACGTGGCGCCGCTGCTCATCGGCCGCGACCCGCAGCGGATCGAGGACACCTGGCAGTTCCTCTACCGCAGCGCCTACTGGCGGCGCGGTCCGGTGACCATGGCCGCGATCGCCTCGGTCGACATGGCCCTGTGGGACATCAAGGGCAAGGCCGCGGGCATGCCCGTCTACCAGCTGCTGGGCGGCGCGAGCCGCAACGGCCTGATGGCGTACGGCCACGCGTCCGGCGTCGACCTGCCGTCCCTGTTCGACTCCGTCCGGGAGCACCAGGAGCTGGGCTACCGCTCCATCCGGGTGCAGACGGGGGTGCCGGGCCTCAAGGCCATCTACGGCATCGCCGCGCAGTCGACGGGCGAGGAGCGCTACGACCACGAGCCCGCCCAGCGTGGCGCCTACCCGGCCGAGGAGGACTGGGACACCCGGGCCTACCTGCGGCACGTCCCGACGGTGTTCGAGGCCGTGCGCAACGAGTTCGGGCCGGAGCTGCCGCTGCTGCACGACGGCCACCACCGGATGACCCCGATCCAGGCCGCCAAGCTGGGCAAGTCGCTCGAGCCGTACGACCTGTTCTGGCTCGAGGACTGCACGCCGGCCGAGAACCAGGAGGCCCTGCGGCTGGTCCGCCAGCACACGACGACCCCGCTGGCCATCGGCGAGATCTTCAACACCGTGTGGGACTTCCAGGGGCTCATCAAGGAGCAGCTCATCGACTACGTGCGCGCCGCCTCGACGCACTTCGGCGGGATCAGCCCGCTGAAGAAGGTCATGGACTACGCCGCGCAGTACCAGGTGAAGTCCGGGTTCCACGGCCCGACCGACATCTCGCCGGTGGGCCTGGCCGCGCAGATGCACGTCGGCCTGGCCATCCACAACTTCGGCATCCAGGAGTACATGCAGCACGGGGAGAAGACCAACGCGGTGTTCGACCAGTCCTTCACCTTCGTCGACGGCTACCTGCACCCGGGCGACAAGCCGGGCCTGGGCGTCGAGCTCGACGTCGACGAGGCCGGCAGGTACCCGTACGAGGTCGCGTACCTGCCGTACAACCGGCTGGCCGACGGTACGGTCCACGACTGGTGACCCGCCTCGTCGTGATGGGCGTCTCCGGCTGCGGCAAGTCAACGGTCGGCGCCCTGCTCGCGCAGCGCCTGGGGGTCGCGTTCCTCGACGCCGACAGCCTGCACCCGCCAGCCAACCTCGCGAAGATGGCCGGGGGAGTGCCGCTCACCGACGCCGACCGCTGGCCGTGGCTCCGGCTCGTCGGCGCGGCGCTCGCCGCGGAACCGCACGGCGCGGTCGTGGCGTGCTCGGCGTTGCGGCGGCCGTACCGGGACCTGCTGCGGGAGGCCGCACCCGACCTCCGGTTCGTCCACCTCGTCGGCACCCGCGCGCAGCTGGCTGCCCGCATGAGCTCCCGGGACGGCCACTTCATGCCGGTGTCGCTGCTGGACACGCAGCTGGCGACCCTCGAGCCGCTCGCCCCCGACGAGCCCGGGGTCGAGCTGGACTGCACGCTCGACCCCGGGTCGCTCGTCGGGGCCGCCCTCCGCGAGGTCGTCGCCGTCACGCGCTGACCAGCACACCCTCCTGTCCCGGCCCCGCCGCGGTCGATACGCTGCAGGATGGCTGTCACTCGCGTCGCCGCGGTCCAGGCGACCCCCGTCCTGATGGACCGGCAGGCGTGCCTCGACAAGGCGGTGCGGCTGATCGGGAAGGCCGCGGCCGAGGGCGCGCAGGTCGTCGTCTTCCCGGAGGCCTTCATCCCGGGCACTCCCGTCTGGATGGACTCCCGGCCGATCTGGGACGGGGACGAGGAGTGGTTCGCGCTGCTGGTGGACCAGGCCGTCGTGGTCCCCGGTCCGGTCACCGAGGCCCTCGGCGCCGCGGCCGCCGCCGCCGGGGTCCATGTCGTCGTCAACGTCGAGGAGCGCGAGCCGCACGGCTCGACGATCTACAACACGACGCTCTACCTCGGCCCCGACGGGGCGCTGCTCGCCACGCACCGCAAGCTGATGCCCACCGGCTCGGAGCGCACCGTCTGGGGCATGGGCGACGGCTCCACGCTGCCCGTCGTCGACACCCCGCACGGCCGGATCGGCGGCCTGACGTGCTGGGAGAACTACATGCCCCTGGCCCGGTTCTACCTCTACGCGCAGGGCATCGACATCTGGGTGGCACCCACCCTGGCGCAGGGCGACGGCTGGATCGCCACCCTGCGGCACATCGCCCGCGAGGGTCGGTGCTACGTCGTCGGCGCGAACCCGTGCACGCACGTCGACCAGATCCCCGCCGGCTTCCCGCGGCGTGACGAGGTCTGGCCGGTGAAGGACGGGGACGACGGCTGGGTGGAGCCCGGCAACAGCGTGATCGTGGGTCCGAACGGTGAGCTGCTCGCCGGCCCGGTCCGCCACGAGGAGGCCATCCTGACGGCGGACGTCGACCTCGCGCAGGTCCGCGCGGCGCGCCGCATGTTCGACCCCGTCGGGCACTACAACCGCCCGGACATCTTCCGGCTCACGGTGGACACCCGCCCGCGCCCGGCGTTCACCGTCGGCGACGCGTAGCGGGGGATCGCCCGCTCTCGGCGTGCGCGACGGACCGCGCAGGTCGACCATGCGAAGTGTCAGGTCGATCAGCGGCCGGGCGGTCGTCGACCCCGACGGCCGCGTCGTAGAGAGGCATCACCATGGCTCTGTGGCTGGTTCTCATCATCATCGGCGTCATCATGATCGTGCTCGGCGTGGCCGTCACGGCAGCGAAGGTGCTGCTGTGGATCGGCATCGCCCTGCTGGTGATCAGCCTGATCGGGTGGATCGTCGGCCGGGGTCGCTCCCGGGCCTAGGAACCTGTCGCCGCCCCGAATTCACTTGCCCCGCGCGTGACGCCCCGGGACCGTCGGGGCATGGACCAGGCGGGGGACGCCCGCGGTGCGGCGCACGGCCTCGCGGTGTGCGTGGCGCACCCGGACGACGAGGCGTACGCGGTGTACGGCACGGTGGCTCTGCATTGCGACGACCCGGCGTTCCGGCTGGCCGTGCTGCACGCCACCGACGGCGACGCGGGCGAGATCGCCCCCGGGGTCGACGCGACGCCCGCGTCGCTGGCCGGCGTGCGCCGTGACGAGTCCCGGCGCGGCTGGCTCGCGGTGGGCCGGGCGCCCGCGCGCCACGACTTCCTGGGCCTGCCCGACGGCGGGGTGGCCGACGTGCCGTTCGCCGGGCTGGTCGACACCGTCGCGGCCTTCCTGGACGCGGAGCGCCCCGCGGTCGTCGTCACGTTCGGTCCCGACGGCGTCACGGGCCACCCGGACCACGTCACCGTCGGCCGCGCCACCGACGAGGCGTTCGAGCGGGTGCGCAGGGACGGCGGGCCGGGCCTGCGCCGGCTCCTGCACGCGGGCATCCCGGACGCGCAGTTCGCGCGGCACCAGGCCTGGCTGGCCCGGCACGGCAAGCCGGTGTGGGACCCCACGAGGCTCTACCACCTGCGCGGGTTCCCCGACGAGCTGCTCGGGGTCAGCGTCGACACCCGGCCCGTCTCCGACCTCGTGGTCGCGGGGTTGACGCAGCACCGCACGCAGCGGCACGTGCTCTACGACCCCGCGGGCTCCGAGGACCTGTGGCGGCGGACGGTCGGCCGGGAGTCGTACGCGATCGCGTGGCCGCCCGGGGAGCACGCGACGCCGCTGCGCGACGTCTTCGAGGGGCTGTAGGACCGGACCGGCTCAGCCGCGGGGCAGCACGGTCAGGACGCGGACCAGGTGGTCGTGGAACTCGGTCATGTAGGCGCGCAGGAACGCGGCCGTCGAGTCGTCGCTGACCTCACCGTCGGGCGAGAAGACCTCGGGCGAGTAGTGGATGTACGCCTCGGGCGACGTCATCTGCCGGGCGTTGCAGAAGCTGAGCACGGCCCGCAGGCTCTGCTGGCCCACCGCGGTGCCGATGGCCCCGATCGACGCCCCGATCACGGCGGCCGGCATGTGGTCGAACGAGTTCTGGCCCCACGGGCGCGACGCCCAGTCGATGGCGTTCTTCAGGGCGCCCGGGATGGACCGGTTGTACTCGGGCGAGACGAACAGCACCGCGTCGATGCCGGCGATGGCCTCCTTGAGCGCCCGCGCCTCGGGCGGGTAGTCCGCGTCGTAGTCCGGGCTGTACAGCGGGAGGTTGCCGATGGGGAGCTCGACGAACTCGAGGTCACCGGGCGCGAGCGCGATGAGCGCCTTCGACAGGATCCGGTTGATCGACGTGGACGAGAGGCTCCCGACGAAGTACCCGACCGTGTAGCTGCGAGACATGGCTGATCCGTTCCCGACGACCTGGGTCGCGAGTCCGGCCGTCGATCTCGACGCGTGCGCGAACCTGACCTCTCGACAGTACGTCCGGCGCGTCGGTGGCCGCCTCTCAGGGCGACGGCACCACGCGTAGGGTCACGTCGCGGACGGCCGGGCCCACGATGGCGCCGACGGGCGCCGGGCCGTAGCGGTCGTACTTGGCGTGCAGCGCGGCGTCGAGGGCGTCGTGCGGCGCGTCGTCGCCCGGCTCGAACGTTACGTCCTTCTGCACGCCCCCGATCCGCACGCGGCCGGCACCCGCCTCGCGCGCGCGCCGGAACCACCCGTTCTGGGGGCCGTGCGCCGAGCGGATGTAGACCTCGTCGCCGTGGCCGACGAACCAGATCGTCACGAACGGCCGCAGGGTGCCGTCGGGCCGTCGGGAGGCGACCTCGAGCTCGTCGACCCGCTCGATGCGCCGGAGCTCGTCGGCGGTCCAGCTGCTCATGGTGTCTCCTCCGGTCTGCTGAGGCTGGTCACGGCTGCAGGAGCACCTTGATGGCGCGCCGCTCGTCCATCGCGCGGTAGCCCTCGGCCACCTGCGCGAGCGGGAGCGTGAGGTCGAAGACCTTGCCGGGGTCGATCTGCCGGGTCCACACGAGGTCGATCAGGTGCGGGAGGTAGGCCCGGACGGGGGCCGGGCCGCCGCGGATGCCCTTGTTGGCCCAGAACAGCTGGTCGGTCGGGAGGTCGCCGTGCGGGACGCCGACCAGGCCGATCATCCCGCCGGGCCGCGCGCTCTGCACGGCCTGCAGACGCGCCTCCTCGGTGCCGACGCACTCGAGCACGGCGTCCGCGCCGATCCCGTCGGTCAGCTCTCGCACGCGCGCCAGCCCCTCCTCGCCGCGCTCCGCGACGAGGTGCGTGGCGCCGAACTCGGTGGCGACCTTCTGCCGGTCGGCGTGCCGGCTCATCGCGATGATCGTCCCGGCGCCCAGCTGGGCCGCGGCGAGCACCCCGCTCAGCCCGACCGCGCCGTCGCCGACCACCACCACGCTGCTGCCGGGACCCACGCCGGCGGACACCGCGGCGTGCCAGCCGGTGGCCATGACGTCCGAGAGGGCGAGCAGGCTCGGGATCAGGTCGTCGTCGGGCTGCCCCGGCGTGGCGATCAGTGTGCCGTCGGCGTTCGGGACGCGGATCTTCTCCGCCTGGCACCCGTCGTAGCCGCCGCCGTGCAGACAGGCCGAGTGCATGCCCTTGCGGCACACCGGGCAGGTGTTGTCGCTGTGCAGGAACCCGCCGACGACGAAGTCGCCGGGCCGGACCGTGGCGACGGCGCCGCCGACCGCCTCGACGATCCCGACGTACTCGTGCCCGATCGGGGTCGGCCGCGGCACATCCGCCAGCCCCCGGTACCGCCACAGGTCCGATCCGCAGACGCACGCGGCGACCGTGCGGACGACGGCGTCGGTCGGCTCGACGACCGTGGGGTCGGGGCGCTCCTCGAAGCGCACGTCGTTCGGTCCGTAGATGATCGCTCCGCGCATGACCCCATGGAACACGGCTGCGGGCACCGCGGGGAGGCCCTGCCAGTACCCCTCACGCGGGAACGGCCGGACACTGTGGGGATGCGGACCCCCTTCGTGCACACCGCGGTCGTCGAGCTCGCAGACGGTGCCGCGGTCGACGGCCCGGGGGCGGCGATCACCCTCGCCCTCTGCGGGTCGTGGGAGCACGACCCGCCGTGCCCGCTGGCGGCGCACCACACGCGGGCCGACGCCGTCGGGGACGAGGTCCGGCTCCGGGTCCTGTTCGCGGCCGAGCCCGCCGACGAGGCGCGGGTGCGTGCGCTCGTCGAGTCGGCCCTGGCCGGCGGGTCCGTCGTCGGGCCGGACGGGCGCACCAGCCGATGGACCGTGCTGGGCGCCGGACCCGGCGTGGTCGAGCCCGAGGAGGCGGCGCACGGCGAGCGGCTGACCCGGAGCTGACCCACCCCGGGGACCTCAGGTCACGGACCGAACCAGCGGCCCACCTGCTCGACGATCGCGGCGTCGAACCGGTCGTCGTCGTGCCGGGCGCGCAACCACTCGGCGAAGCTGCCCCCGGCCGACGCGTCGGCCTCCCGGCGGCACGCGTCGGGCTCCGTGACCGCGCGCAGGAGCATCTGCTCGGCCTCGGCCGGCGTCCGGTACAGGAACGGGTACCCCGCGGGCAGGATGGCTCGCGCCCAGGGCCGGTCGGGCAGCACGCCGACCGCCCCGGCGACCAGCGCCTCGATGTACTCCAGCCCGTAGGACTCGTCGCTCGCCGTCGCCAGGAACGCGGTGGTCCGCGCCAGGGCCGACCAGTACCCCTCGCGCGTCGCGGTCAGCGGGCCCACCCAGGCCCAGTCGTGCAGCGACAGGCGCATCGCGAGCTCGGTGGCCAGGTGCGACTCGTGCAGTCGGGCCTCCACCCGCAGCGGCGTGCGCTTGGCCACCCGCTCGACCACGTCGAGGAACAGCTGCGGCTGCTTGCGGTCGGACAGGTAGATCGCGGGGTAGAGCACGACCGGCACGTCGGGGTCGCGGCGCGGCAGCACGTGGTCGAGCCGGATGCCGAGGTTCACCCAGGCCGACTCGGCCTTCTCCGCCAGCGCGGGGATGGTCCAGCGCTCGACCATCTCGCGGACCTCGCCCGCGGTGCGCTCGGAGTTGGCGAACGTGGGGAACAGCGCGCAGGAGAGGGCGACAGCCGCCCGCTCGACCGGGTGGGAGAACTGCGAGGTGCTGAACCACACGAAGTTCATGACGTGCGGCTCGCCCCCGGACGCGGCGAGCGTCCGCCAGACGCCGACCGTGTCCGCCACGGCCATGTTGATGACGACCGTCCGGTCGGGGTCGACGAACTCGAGCGGCAGCAGGTCGAAGCCGTCCCCGCGTCGCGGGCCGGGCCCCACGAGGATCGACCCGGGGAAGATGCGGAGCAGGCGCCGCACCAGGGTGGCACCGGCGTCGTGCCCTGCGACGTGCCCGTCGGGGTCGACCAGGACGTCCGGGTGGCGGACCGCGATCCTCATCGGTCGCCTCCCGTCGCGTCGACGAGATCGAGCACGTCGGCGTCCGCGGTGTCTCTCGCGTCCGGGGCCGCGGGTTCGTCGCCCTGCGGACCCGCCGGCGTCCCCTCGTCGGAGAGCGTGGGCTGGATCCGCATGCCGTAGAACGAGCGGTGCACGAAGAACAGGGAGACGACGAAGAAGACGCCGGCGAGCCCGAGCACGAGGCCGTGCCTCCCGTCGGTGGTCAGGCTGCGCGAGAGCTCGACCGCCAGGAGACCGAAGAGGGTGGTGAACTTGATGACCGGGTTGAGCGCGACCGACGAGGTGTCCTTGTAGGGGTCGCCCACCGTGTCGCCGACGATCGTCGCCTCGTGCAGGGCCGTGCCCTTGGCGTGCAGGTCGATCTCGACGATCTTCTTGGCGTTGTCCCACGCCCCGCCCGCGTTCGCCATGAAGATCGCCTGGTAGAGGCCGAAGACGGCGATGGAGATCAGGTAGCCGATGAAGAAGTAGGGCTCCACGAACGCGAAGGCCAGCGTCGAGAAGAACACGCCGAGGAACATCGTGAGCATGCCCTGCTGGGCGTACTGGGTGCAGATCTCCACCACCCGGCGGGAGTCCGCCTCGCTCGCCTTGGCCGCCCCGTCGAGCCGGATCGTGGTGCGGATGAACTCGACGGCCCGGTAGGCGCCCGTGGTCACCGCCTGGATGGAGGCGCCGGTGAACCAGAAGATCACGGCACCGCCGGTCACCAGGCCGAGCAGGAACGGCGGGTGCAGCAGCGACAGGTTGTCCAGGCCGGTGGTGAGCCCCTCGGTGAGGCCCATGATGATCGAGAAGATCATCGTGGTGGCGCCCACGACCGCCGTGCCGATCAGCACCGGCTTGGCGGTGGCCTTGAAGGTGTTCCCCGCGCCGTCGTTCTCCTCGAGCATCGCCTTGGCGCGGTCCCACTGCGGGGCGAACCCGTGGTCGGCCTCCAGCTCGGCCTCTATGTCCTCGACGTCCTCGATCATCGACAGCTCGTAGACGCTCTGCGCGTTGTCGGTGACGGGCCCGTACGAGTCGACGGCGATGGTCACCGGGCCCATGCCGAGGAACCCGAACGCGAGCAGGCCGAACGCGAAGACCGCCGGCGCCACCATGAGCGTGCCGAGCCCCAGGCCGGACAGCAGGAACGCGCCGCCCATCAGCCCGACGATCGTCATGCCGAGCCAGTACGCCGAGAAGTTGCCCGCGACCAGGCCGGACAGGATGTTCAGCGACGGGCCGCCCTGCCGCGAGCTCATGACGATCTCGCGCACGTGCCGGCTGCCGGTCGAGGTGAAGGCCTTGACCAGCTCCGGGATGACGGCGCCGGCCAGCGTGCCGCACGCGACGATCGTCGCGAGCACCCACCACGTCGACCCCGTGCTGCCGCGGCCGAGCACCAGGTACGTCGTCGCGTAGGTGGCGGCCACGCAGACGCCCGAGGTCACCCAGACCAGGGAGGTCAGGGGCGACTCGAAGTCCATCCGGGTCGCGTCCCGGTACCGCCGACCCACCCACGCGTCGTTGACCAGGTAGGACAGCGCGGAGGCGATGACCATGACCGCGCGCACGACGAACAGCCAGACGAGAAGGCTCGCCTGCACGTTGGGCTGGTGGACCCCGAGCAGCACGAACGTCACCAGCGCCACGCCCGTCACGCCGTACGTCTCGAAGCCGTCGGCGCTCGGGCCCACGGAGTCGCCCGCGTTGTCGCCCGTGCAGTCCGCGATGACGCCGGGGTTGCGGGCGTCGTCCTCCTTGATCTTGAACGCGATCTTCATGAGGTCGGAGCCGATGTCCGCGATCTTGGTGAAGATGCCGCCCGCGATGCGCAGCGCCGCCGCGCCGAGCGACTCGCCGATGGCGAACCCGATGAAGCAGGCGCCCGCGATCTCCCGCGGCAGGAACAGCAGGATGACCAGCATCATCAGCAGCTCGAGGCTGATGAGCACCATGCCGATCGACATGCCGGACTTCAGCGGGATGCGGTGCACGGGCAGCGCCCGGCCCCGCAGCGCGGCGAACGACGTGCGGGAGTTGGCGAACGTGTTCACGCGGATGCCGAACCAGGCGACCGCGTACGAGCCGGCCATCCCGACCAGGCTGAACCCGATGACGATGGCCACCCGGCTCCACGGGAAGTCGACCAGGAACCGGTAGTAGACGACGATCACCGCGGCGATGAACACCCAGAGCATGAGCAGGAACCGGCCCTGCTGCACCAGGTACGCCTTGCACGTCGAGTAGATGAGCTCGGACACCTCGCGCATGGAGGTGTGCACCGGCAGCCGGCGCAGCTGCACGAACGCGACGAGCCCGAACCCGAGACCGAGCAGGCACACCACCAGGCCCAGGCTCAGCAGCAGGCGCCCCGACACCCCGCCGAAGACGGTCACGGTGCTGAGGTCCGGCAGCACGAGGCTGGCCTCACCGCCGTGTCCCGCGCCGGGCGGCTCCGCCGTCGACGAGAGCGTGGTCCAGAGGGCGGTCATGGTGCGCACGGGTTCCCCGTTTCGTGACGTGCTTCGGCCTTTCTTCGCAGGCTAGGGGCGGGTTTTCCGGTGGAGTGTGACCTAAGTCTCGGTCCCGCGGTGTACGAAGATCCTCGACGAGCTCGCGGCGACGTGTCGGTCTCCGGCACCGGCGTTCGTCGCACTGGTGAGCGGCGGCCCGCCGGGCGGCCGCACGAGGAGGGGACGATCCGATGGCGCACTACCTGATGTCCGTGCTCGACGAGAGGTCCGGGTCCGGCACCGCGGAGGAGATGGCCGCGATCGACGTGTTCAACGACCGGCTCCGGACGGAGGGGCACTGGGTCTTCGCCGGAGGCCTCGCGGCGCCGGGTACGGCCACGGTCGTCGACGGACGGGACGGCGAGGCCGTGCTCACGGACGGCCCGTACGTCGAGACCAAGGAGTTCGTCGCCGGCTTCTGGATCATCGACGCCCCGCACCTCGACGCCGCGCTGCGGCTCGCCGCCCAGGGCTCGGCGAGCTGCAACCGCCGGCTCGAGCTCCGGCCCTTCGTCGGGGTGGCATGACCGAGGTCGACGAGGCGATCGCCCGCGTCCACCGTGCGGAGTGGGCCCGGGTGGTCGCGGCCGTGGCCCGACGCTTCGGCGATCTCGACCTCGCGGAGGACATGGCCGCGGAGGCGTTCGCGACCGCCGTCGCGCGCTGGCCGGTCGACGGCGTCCCGGCGAACCCCGGCGCGTGGCTCACCCTCACCGCCCACCGCAAGGCCATCGACCGGCTCCGTCGCGAGGCCGGGCGAGGCCAGAGGCAGCGGGAGGCGATGATGCTGACCGGCGCGCCCGAGCCGCTGGGTGCCGTCGACGACGACCGCCTCCGGCTCGTGTTCACCTGCTGCCACCCCGCGCTGGCCATGGAAGCGCGGGTCGCGTTGACCTTGCGGATGGTCGGCGGGCTCACCGTGCCGGAGATCGCGCGCGCCTTCCTGGTCCAGGAGACCGCGATGAGCCGGCGGATCACCCGCGCGAAGGCCAAGATCCGGGCGGCGCGGATCCCGTACGGCGTGCCGTACCGCGACGACCTCCCGGCCCGGGTCACCGGGGTGCTCACCGTGCTCTACCTCGTCTTCAACGAGGGCTACCTCGCCTCGGAGCCCGGGGCGCCGGCCGTGCGCGGCGACCTCACCGCCGAGGCGATCCGGCTGACCCGGCTGGTCCGGGACCTGCTGCCGGCGGACGGCGAGGTCGCCGGGCTGCTGGCCCTGATGCTGCTGACCGAGGCCCGACGGGCCGAGCGCGTGTCGCCGAGCGGGGAGCTCGTCGCCCTCGACGAGCAGGACCGCACGGGCTGGGACCGGGCCCTGATCGCCGAGGGCCACGCCCTCGTGCGCGAGCGGCTGGCGTCCGGCCGGGCCCCGGGCCGCTACCAGCTCCTCGCCGCCATCAACGCGGTCCACACCGACGCCCCGGACGTCCGCGGCACCGACTGGCCGCAGGTCGTCGCGCTCTACGACCAGCTGGTCGGTCTCGACCCCTCGCCGGTCGTGCGGCTCAACCGGGCCGTCGCGGTCTCCGAGCTCGACGGCCCGCGGGTCGCGCTCGAGGAGGTCGACGGCCTGCCGCTGCAGGGCTACCGCGCCTTCCACGCGACCCGCGCGCACCTGCTGCGCCGCCTGGGGCGCGACGACGAGGCGCGCGCGGCGTACGACCGGGCGATCGCGGTGGCGGGCAACTCCGCCGAGACGGCGTACCTCGTCCGCCGCCGGGACGAGCTCGTCGGACGCTGAGCCGTCCAGCCGCGACTATCGGGTGGTCACGAGCAGGGTCGTCGCGGCCGCGAGGAGCGGGCCGAGGATGGAGAGCCCCGACTGCAGGTCGCCCAGGAACGTGGCGTCCAGCCCGAGCTGGGCCCGGACGGCCTGTCGCTGCTGGAGCTCGGCGCGGACGGCGTCGGCGTGGGTCCCGACGACGGGAGCCAGCGCCCGGAGCAGGTCGCGGGCCTCGGTGCGCAGGGCGTGGCGCGGCACCGCGTACACGCACCCGACGAGGGCCGTCCCGGCCACCCCGAACACGAGCACCGTGCTCGACGTGACGGGCGCGGCACCGTGCAGCGGCGCGAGCTGGGCGGCTGCGCCGAGCGCGAAGGTCGACAGCGCGACGAGCGCGCCGAGCGGGGGCAGGAGCCCGACGGTGAGCTCGCGCAGCCGCAGGTAGTCGTCGACGCGCCGCCCGAGGGTCGTCCCCGCGGGCACGGCGTGGACGGCGCTGCGGACGCCCAGCATCGCGACCACGACCGTCGTCGAGCCCACGACGGCCCAGATGGTCAGCGCGAGCCCCCGCCAGCTCACCCCGGTCAGGTCGACGAGCAGGGTGGACACGCAGAGCACCACCACCACGGCCACGGTGGCGACGGCGGCTGCCCGGAGGGGACCCCAGCGCACGGCGCGGACCCGGCTCACGTCGTCCGACCGGCGGAGCCCGAGCTCGAACACGACTGCCGACGTGACGGCGAGCGCCAGGGCCAGGCCGGACCAGGCGACCACCCAGTCGCGGTCGGGGGAACCGGAGCGTGCGGCCGCCGCGGACACCGCGACCACCGCGCCGACCGCGAACCCCGCCAGCACCACGGCGACCAGCCGCCCGCGGCCGTGCCGAGCCGTGGTCACGCCGGGCTCCTCGGTCTCGGTCACTCGACAAGCCTGCTCGCACGTGGGTGGTCACGCCACCATCGCGCGCCGGCCCGCCTGTCGCACTCGCGTGGACGAGGAGCCCGCGCGGTCACCGCACGAGGTGCACCTCGGCGTGCTCGATCTGCGAGATGTCGTCCGAGGTCGCGCGCAGCAGCTTGTCGGCGAGGTCGCGCAGGGCCCTGGCCGCGGCGAGCTCGTCGCCGATCTCCGGGACGTCCACGTCCGCGGGTGCGCGGCGCGCCCGCCCGTACCCCTCGACCGTCGTCCCGCCGACCGTCTCGAGCACGGCGTGCGCCGTGGTGACGTCGCTGTCGGACCTCGGGTCGTCCGCGTCGAACAGGTAGATCGCGGCCTTCCAGGTGCGTGCCATGGCACTCACTCCCTCCGGGGGAGGACGGTCGTGCCGGGCGGCAGGCGCCCTCCGCTCGATCCCCAGCCTGCGCCGGGGGCGCGCAGGCGGGGTAGAGCAGAAGGTCCCGGGGACCCGGCCGGGACCGCCGCCGTCAACGCGGGTCGAGCGGGAGGGTGAGCACGAAGCGCGCACCGGGATGGTGCCGGGCGTCGAGCACGAGCGTGCCGTGGTGGCGACGCGCGATATCGGTCGCGATCGCCAGGCCGAGCCCCGTGCCGTCGCTCGCCGGACGCGCGTCGTCGAGCCGGGTGAAGGGGAGGAACACGTCCTCGCGGTGCTCCGCCGGGATCCCGGGACCGTCGTCGAGCACCGCGAGCTCGGCGCGCCCGTCCGGGGTGGCGGCCAGGGTGATCGACACCGCGTGCTCCGCGTGCCGGAGCGCGTTGTCGACGAGGTTCCCGACCAGCCGCTGGAGCTGCGCCGGATCGCCGAGGACCTGGACCGGGGAGACCTCGCGCGTGCCGATCCGGAGGGCTCGGTCGCTCGTCGGCCGTTCCGCGACGGCCGCCAGGACGACGGCGTCGAGGTCGACGGCGACGGGGTGCGCGACCTCGAGCACCCCGGCGTCGCCGCGGGCGAGCACCAGCAGGTCGTCGACCAGGGCCTGCAGGCCGACGGTCTCGGCGAGGAGGCTGCGGTGGGTCGCCGCGAGGTCGGCGGTCGACGGGTGGGCCTCGTCCACCTCGAGCTCCGACCGCATGCGGGCGAGGGGTCCGCGCAGCTCGTGCGAGGCGTCGCCGACGAACCGGCGCTGCCGCTGCGCCGCGGACGAGACGCGGTCGAGCATCGCGTTCATCGTGCGCGCCAGCCGGGCGACCTCGTCCCGGGTCGGTGGTTCGCTGACCCGGGCGTCCGGCTCGGACCCGGAGATCCGGTCGACCTCGGCGCGGATGTGGTCCACCGGTCGCAGGGTCCGGCCGACGGACCACCAGACGATCACCGCCAGGACGGCGGCGCTGACGGGCACCGCCACCGCGAGCGAGCCCGCCAGGACGGCGGTGCTCTCCCGCACGTCGTCGAGGGCTCCCGCGACGCGGACCGTCGTGCCGTCGGCGCTCCGGGTCGCCAGGCGTCCTGGCTGCCCCGTCGGGAGCGTGATCGTCGTGGTGCTCCCGTCGGGGGCGGTCGGCAGGGCCCACGGGGCGTCGGGCGAGGAGGGGGACCGGGCGACGACCACCCCGTCGGCTCCCACGATCTCGACCCACACGTCGTCGGAGTCCGGTGCCGCCGCGGCGACGGGTCGACCCGCCCCCCACGCCGCGAGGACGGCGTCGGCCCGTTGGGCGAGCGCCTCGTCGAGGTTGTCGGTGAGGATCGCGCGCTGGGCGAGGACGAGCGAGACGCTCGCGACGGTGAGCACGACGAGCACCGCCAGCGTGGCCAGGGCCGTGACACGGAACCGCAGGGAGGCGACGAGGGTGCGCGGCCCGGCGAGGCGGCCGGTCACGTCGGCACGGCGCGGTACCCGGCGCCCCGGACGGTCTCGATCGTCTGGCGGCCGTACGGCGCGTCGACCTTGCGCCGCAGGCGCGCGACGTAGACCTCGACCACGTTCGGGTCGCCCTCGAACTCGTCCTCCCAGACGCCGGCGAGGATCTGCTGCTTGGACACCACCTGCCCCGCCCGGCGCACCAGGAACGCGAGCAGGTCGAACTCACGTGCGGTCAGCGGGATCTCCACCCCGGCACGACGTGCTCGCCGGGTGCGCAGCTCCAGCTCGAGGTCGCCGACGGCCATCGGCGCCGGGACGCCGACCGCCGCGCGACGCAGCAGCGCGTGGATCCGGGCGACCAGCACCGTGAACGCGAACGGCTTGGTCAGGTAGTCGTCGGCCCCGAGGTCGAGCCCCTCCGTGATGTCGAGCGGGCCGTCCTTCGCGGTCAGCATGAGGACAGGCGTCAGGTCTCCGCGCTCGCGCAGGTCGGCGCAGATCCGGTACCCGTCGCGTCCCGGCAGCATGACGTCGAGGAGGATCAGGTCGTAGCTTCCCTCGGCCGCACGCCACGCGCCGTCGATGCCGTTGTCGGCGCGCTCGACCTGGAACCCCTCGGCGCGCAGTCCGCGCTCGAGGGTGCCGGCGAGCTTGACGTCGTCGTCGACCAGCAGCAGCTTCACGCGACCCTCCCTCCGACCCGCTCCGATCCTCGTCCCTCCCGCTGACGTCCGCCTGAACCCGTCAGCCGGGGTTCAGCAGGGCGTGGGCACCATCGTCGGGACCGCACCGTGGATCGACACAGCTGGAGGGACGTCATGCACAGGACCACCCGGACCATCCTCGTCACGGCCGCCGCGGCGACCGTCCTCGCCGGCGGGGCGGCGCTGGCGACGCCGGGGGAGGACGGCGCCGACCGCCCGGTGACCGGTGACGCGCTCGCCCGAGCCAGCGAGGCGGCGCTGGCGAGCACCGGCGGAGGAACCGTCACCGGCACGGAGGTGGGCGACGAGGACAGCTACTACGAGATCGAGGTGACCCTCGACGACGGCCGGCAGGTCGACGTGCAGCTCGACGCGTCGTTCTCGGTGGTGGACACGATGGCCGACCACGAGGAGACGGGTTCCGCGACGGGGTGACGGCACCGGCGGCGTGGGCCGTGCGCGGTCTACGGTGCTGGGGTGGGCGACGAGAACGGACGTCGTGCCTCGGTCGACGTCCTGGTGGTCGGCGCCGGGCCGACCGGCCTTGCCCTCGCCGCGGAGCTGGCCCGTCGTGACGTCCGCGTCCGCATCGTCGACCGGCAGCTCGACCGGGTGCGCGAGTCGCGGGCGCTCGCCATCCAGCCACGCACGCTGGAGGTCCTGGCGCCGCTCGGCGTGACCGCGGAGCTCCTGCGGCGGGGGAACCGCGCGGTCGCGGTCCAGGTCCACTTCCCCCGCCGGGTCGTCCGGATGCCGCTGTTCGACCTCGGGACCCGGGACACCCGCTACCCGTTCCTGCTCTTCCTCTCCCAGGCGGAGACCGAGCAGGTGCTCGGCCAGGACCTGGACGCGCGCGGCGTCCGGCTCGAGCGCGGCGTGGAGCTCGTCGGGTTCGTCGACGGCACGGACGCCGCCACCTGCACGCTGCGTGACGCCGGTGGGCGCGAGGAGACGGTCGAGGCGCAGTTCGTCGTCGGGTGCGACGGGTCCCACAGCACCGTGCGCCGGCTGGCCGGGATCCCGTTCACGGGCAGCGCCTACCCGCAGACCTTCGTGCTGGCCGACCTGGAGGCGGACGGGATCGAGCCGGGCGCGGCCCACGCGTTCCTCGGTCGGTCGGGGATGCTGTTCTTCTTCCCGCTGGGCAGCCCGTCGACCTGGCGGATGCTGGCCATGCGGCCGCTCGGCGAACCCGTCGGACCGGACGAGGCCGTCCGTCTGCCGGAGGTCCAGGCGCTCGCCGACCGGTACACGGGCGGCGGCGTCCGGGTGCGCGACCCCGTGTGGATGACGAGGTTCCGGCTGCACAACCGCGGCGCCGCGCACTACCGCGCCGGACGGGCCTTCGTGGCCGGCGACGCCGCGCACGTGCACAGCCCCGCGGGTGCGCAGGGGATGAACACGGGGATCCAGGACGCCGTGAACCTCGCGTGGAAGCTCGCCCTGGTCACCGCCGGGGGAGGCAGGCGGGCGCTGCTCGACACGTACGAGGCCGAACGGGCTCCCGTCGGGCGCACGGTGCTGCGCTTCACCGACCGCGCCTTCACCGTCGCCACCTCCACGAACGCTTCGGTCGTGCTCGCCCGCACGCGCCTGGCGCCCGCGGTGCTGCCCACCCTCGCGCGCTCCCGCGCCGGGCGGGCGTGCGCGTTCCGGACGCTCTCCGAGCTCGGCATCCGCTACCGCCACAGCCCGCTGTCGGTGGACGGGCCCGGGTCCTTCGGCCGAGCGGTGCGCGCCGGCGACCGCCTGCCGGATGCGCCGGTCGTGGTCGACGGGCGGCTGACGACGCTGCACGAGGCGACCGCGGGCCGCGCGTTCCACCTGATCATGCTCGGGCCGGTCGACCACTGGGCGCTCGACGCCGCTCCCGCGCTGGCAGGCCTGGAGGTCGAGGTCACCGTGCTCCGGCTCAGCAGGCTGGCCGGCCCGCGCGTCCTGCACGACGGGTCGGGGCGGGTGCACCGGCTGCTCGGCGTGGACGGGTCGCGGCCGGGCCACCTCCTGGTGCGCCCCGACGGGTACGTGGCCTACCGCGGCGGTCGGGACCTGTCGGGTCTCCGGGCGTACCTCGACGCCTGGTTCACGCGCCGCGTGCGAGGCTGAGGGCGGGCCGTGTCCCCTCGAGACCAGGAGTGAGCCGATGAGCTTCAGCTACCCGGTCGGGACGCGCGGCGCACGCCAGCCGCGCGGACCGCTGTTCCGGTGGGTGAACGACCGCACCGCGAACCGGGTGCGGCGCCGCCGCGACGGCCGCTTCATGGGGCTGGACGCGCTCGTGCTGAACACCGTCGGGCGCAAGAGCGGTCAGGAGCGCGCCACCCCGCTCGGCTGGTTCCCCGGCGAGCCGGACGGCTGGGTCGTGATCGCCGCGGCGGCGGGCGGCGCGCGCAACCCGGCGTGGTACCTCAACGCGGCCGCCCAGCCCGACCGGCTGACGATCGACCTCGCCGGGCAGACCATCCCGGTGAGCGCCCGCGAGCTGCACGGCGACGAGCGGGAGGCCGCGTGGGCCCGGGTCACGGCCGCGGTCCCGCGCTTCGCCACCTACCAGAGGAAGACCGACCGGCAGCTGCCCGTGATCCTGCTGACGCCGCGCGAGGTCCCGCCCGTCAGCTGAGCTCGTCGGGTGGCACGAGTCGGCGGGCCAGCTCCTCCGACCCCCGTGCCAGCAGCGTCACGTCGGCCCCGACCAGCACGAACGACGCGCCGGCGTCGACGTAGGAGCGGGCCAGAGCGGGGTCGAACGCGTTGACGCCCACCGGCGTGCCCGCGGCGCGCACGCCGTCGAAGGCGCGGTGGACGGCGGCGACGACGTCCGGGTGGGTCTGCCGGCCGAGCAGCCCCATCGAGGCCGCGAGGTCGGCCGGCCCGACGAACACGCCGTCGACGCCGTCCACCGCGGCGATCGCCTCGGCGGCCGCCACGCCCTCGGCCGTCTCGACCTGCACGACCAGCGACACGTGCGCGTCGGCGTCCTCGAGGTACCCGTCGACGCGGTTCCACCGGGCCGAGCGGGCGAGCGCCGAACCGACGCCGCGGCGCCCGCGCGGTGGGTAGCGGACGGCCTCGACCACGGCCCGGGCCGCGTCCGCCGACGAGACCATCGGCACGACGAGGTTCTGCGCCCCGAGGTCCAGCACCTGCTTGATGGTCACGGGGTCGGCGCTCGGGACCCGGACGACCGGGGTCACGGGGTAGGCGGCGACGGCCTGGAGCTGCGCCAGCACGGACTCGAGCCCGTTGGGCGAGTGCTCCATGTCGATCAGCAGCAGGTCGAGCCCGGCACCCGCGCAGATCTCGGCCACGAGCGGGCTGCCCGAGCAGACCCACATCCCGACCAGGGGGCCGTCGGCCGTCGCGAGGGCGTCGCGGAAGGTCGGCGTCAGACGAAGCGGCATGTGATCGTCCCCAGGTCGCGGTAGTCGGCCAGCACGGTGTCGCCCGGCTGGACCCAGATCGGGCGGGTGAAGGAGCCCGCGAGCACGAGCTCGCCGGCTTCGAGGCGGTCGCCGTGCTGCGCCAGCTTGTTCGCCAGCCACGCGACGCCCCGGGCGGGGTGGCCCAGGACCGCTCCCGCGACGCCCGACTCCTCGATGGACTCGTTCCGGTGCAGCATCGCGGCGACCCAGCGCAGGTCGACGTCCCCGGGCGCGATGCGGGTGTCCCCGACGACCATGGCTCCCATCGCCGCGTTGTCGCTGATGGTGTCGACGATCGTGCGACCCTGGAGCTCGATGCGCGAGGACAGGATCTCCAGCGCGGGCACCACGTACTCGGTGGCCCGCAGGACGTCGTCCAACGAGGCGTCCGGGCCGTCGAGGGGCTCGGCCAGGCGGAACGCGAGCTCGACCTCGATGCGGACGTTCGAGAACCGGTCGTGCTCGATCACCGCACCGGTCTCGTAGACCATGTCGTCGAAGATGGCTCCGTAGTCGGGCTCGTCGATGCCGGTCGCCGCCTGCATCGCCTTCGACGTCAGGCCGATCTTGCGGCCGACGGGCCGCCGACCGGCGGACACGCCGCGCCGGCGCCACTCGCGCTGCACCGCGTACGCGTCCTCGACGGTCATGCCGGGGTGCCGCGCGGTCAGCAGGGGCACCATCGCCCGGTCCCGCTCCGCGGCGGCGAGCTCGTCGGCGATCGCGGTCAGGGTCTCGATCGGCAGGGGGGTCACAGCTGGTGCCCGAGCTTGTACTCGCCCTGCTTCCAGCTCGGCAGCTCGTCGGGGGCGTCGCCCTTGCGCGTGTACGAGAACCCGTCGGCCCCGATCGTCACCTCCATCTCGCTGGTGTCCGTGCGCGCCACCACCGGCTGCGGGACGCCGTCGAGGTCGAGGACGAGCGACGCCTCGGTGTACCAGGAGGGGACCACCGGGTTGCCCCACCAGTCGCGGCGCTGGTTGTCGTGCACGTCCCAGGTCACCACCGGGTTGTCCGGGTCGCCGGTGTAGTAGTCCTGCGTGTAGATCTCGATGCGGTGCCCGTCGGGGTCGCGCAGGTACAGGTAGAACGCGTTGGACACGCCGTGCCGGCCGGGGCCCCGCTCGATCCGGTCCGACATCCGCAGCGCGCCGAGCTTGTCGCAGATCGCCAGGATGTTGTGCTTCTCGTGGGTGGCGAAGGCGACGTGGTGCAGGCGCGGGCCGTTGCCGCCCGTCATCGCAGTGTCGTGGACGGTGGGCTTGCGACGCATCCACGCGGCGTAGGTGGTGCCGGCCTCGTCCTGGATGTCCTCGGTCACCCGGAAGCCGAGGTCCTCCAGGTGGCGGACGGCGCGGGGCACGTCCGGGGTGACCTGGTTGAAGTGGTCGATCCGCACGAGCGCGCCGGGCGTGTAGAGGTCGTAGCGCCACGCGAGCCGCTCGACGTGCTCGACGTCGTGGAAGAACTCGTACGGGAACCCCAGCGGGTCCTCGACGCGGACGGAGTCGCCGAACCCTCGCACGAACCCGTCGGCCCGCCGCTCGACCCGGCACCCGAGCTCGCGGTAGAACGCGACGGCCTTGTCGAGGTCCTCCGGCGCCCGGACCCGGAAGGAGAGCGCGGAGACGGCGGCGACCGGGCCGACGCGCAGGACGAGGTTGTGGTGGATGAACTCCTCGAGGCTGCGCAGGTAGACGGAGCTCTCGTCCTCCTCGGTCACGACGAAGCCGAGGACGTCGACGTAGAACCGCCGCGACGCCGCGAGGTCCGTGACCACGAGCTCCATCGAGGCGGCGCGCAGGATGTCGGGCGGCGGGGACGACGGCGTCGGGATGCGGTCGCCGGCCCGGATCGGGTCCTCGGCGGTCACGACGGGCTCCGGCCCGCCGGGGGTGATCGGGGTCGCGCTCACGTCAGTGTCCTTTGCCGAAGGTCGGGTTGTGCGCCGCACCGAGCGTCACGTGCACGGCCTGCTGGTGGGTGTAGAAGTCGATCGACCGGTACCCGCCCTCGTGGCCGAGCCCGGACGCCTTGACGCCGCCGAACGGGGTGCGCAGGTCGCGCACGTTGTTCGAGTTGAGCCAGACCATGCCCGACTCCACCGCCTGCGCGAAGGTGTGGGCCCGCCGCAGGTCGTTGGTCCAGACGTACGCCGCGAGCCCGTATCGCACTCCGTTGGCGAGCGCGAGCGCCTCCTCGTCGGTGTCGAACGGCGTGATGGCGACGACCGGGCCGAAGATCTCCTCCTGAAAGATCCGGGCGTCCGCCGGGACGTCGGCGAAGACCGTGGGCGCCACGTAGTTGCCGGTGGGGAAGCCCTCGGGCCGCCCGCCGCCCGCCACCAGGCGCCCCTCGGTCCGGCCGATCTCGATGTAGCCCATGACCTTCGCGTAGTGCTCCGGGTGCACGAGCGCGCCCACCTCGGTCGACGCCTCGTGCGGGGGACCGACGACGACGCGCTTCGCCTGCGCGGCGTAGCGCTCGACGAACTCGTCGTAGATCTCGCGCTGCACCAGGATCCGGCTGCCCGCGGTGCACCGCTCGCCGTTGAGCGAGAACACCCCGAAGATCGTCGCGTCGATCGCCGCCTCGAGGTCCGCGTCGGCGAAGACCACCGCGGGGGACTTGCCCCCCAGCTCCATCGACAGGCCCTTCAGGTGGGGCGCCGCGTTGGCGAAGATCAGCTGCCCGGTCCGGCTCTCGCCGGTGAACGAGATGAGCGGCACGTCGGGGTGCTTGACCAGCGCGTCGCCGGCCTCCTCGCCGAGCCCGTGCACCAGGTTGAACACGCCGACGGGCAGTCCGGCCTCCTCGAAGATCCCGGCCCACAGAGAGGCCGACAACGGCGTGAACTCCGCCGGCTTGAGCACCACGGTGTTGCCCGTGGCGAGCGCGGGCCCGAGCTTCCACGACTCGAGCATGAACGGCGTGTTCCACGGCGTGATGAGCCCGGCGACGCCGATCGGCTTGCGGTTCACGTAGTTGAGCTGGCGCCCCGGCACCTTGAAGGCGTCGTCGGTCTGTGCGACGACGAGGTCGGCGAAGAACCGGAAGTTCTCGGCGGCCCGGCGGGCCTGGCCCAGGGCCTGCGTGATCGGCAGGCCTGAGTCGAAGCTCTCCAGCTCCGCGAGGCGGGCGTCGCGCGACTCGACGATGTCGGCGACCCGGTGCAGGATCCGCGAGCGCTCGCGCGGCAGCATGCGCTGCCACGGCCCCTCCTCGAACGCGTGCCGCGCCGCGGCGACGGCCCGGTCGACGTCGGCCGCCTTGCCGGCCGCCGCGCGGAGGTAGGTCGCGTTCGAGACCGGGTCGAGGACCTCGAACGTCGAGCCGTCCGCCGAGTCGACGTGCCGGCCGCCGACGTAGTGCTGGATGTGGTCCGGCAGGTCGGCGGGCAGGTGGCGGGGCGTGCTGGTCTCACCCATGGGTCGCCTCTCGGAGTGCGGTCGTGACGCCGTCGGGGTGCTCGTGGCTGAGGTAGGCGGCGAGCGTGGCCGAGCGGTGCCGGCGGGCCGTCCGCTCGATGTCGGCCAGGGGTGCGCCGGCCTCGATGAGGTCGACGAGGGCCTCGTGCTCCCGCACCGACTCCTGCGCGCGGCCGGGCACGAAGCTGAAGGTCGAGTCGCGCAGGTGGCCCAGCCGGGTCCACTCCGCCTCGACGAGCGCCAGCATCCGCGGGTTCGGGCAGGCGGCGAACAGCACCGCGTGGAACTCGTGGTTCAGGGACGTGAAGACCCGCGGGTCGAAGTGCTCGAGCGACTCGACGAGGCGGCGGTTGAGCTCGCGCGCCTGCCGCAGGTCGTCGGCGGTGAGGTGCCGGGCCGCGAGCGCGGTGGCCGTGCCCTCGAGGATGGCGAGCGTCTCCATGCTGTGCCGGTACTGGGAGTCGTCGATCATGGACACGCGCGCCCCGACGTTGCGCTCGAACGTCACCAGACCCTCCGCCTCGAGCCGCCGGATCGCCTCGCGCACCGGCACGACGCTCATGTCGAGCTCGTTCGCCACCGACGCCAGGACCAGGCGGTACCCCGGCGCGAGCTCCTCGCCCGCGATCCGCTCCTTGAGCCAGAGGTACGCGAGCTGCGACTTGCTCCGGGCCTGCGCCTCCTCGCTCACCGCGTCGCGCGCCATGCGTCGTACCTCGCCCTCCACCGCGCGTCCATGGGGAACAGGCCGTCGACCGCGTGACCGGCGGCCACCTGCTCGGCGATCCAGCCGTCCTCCTCCTCCTGGGCGAGGGCGGCGTCGACCACCTCCTCGACCAGCGCCGGCGGGATGACCACGACGCCGTCGCCGTCGCCGACCAGCACGTCGCCGGGCTCGACGGTTGTCCCGCCGCACGCGACCGCGACGTCGACGTCCCACGGCACGTGCTTGCGGCCCAGCACGGCGGGGTGCGCGCCCGCCGAGTAGACGGGGATGCCGACGGCGGCGACGGCCGCGTGGTCGCGGACACCGCCGTCGGTCACGATGCCGGCCGCGCCGCGCGCGTGAGCACGCAGGGCGAGGATGTCGCCGAGCGTGCCGGACCCGTCCTCGCCGCGCGCCTCGATGACGATCACCTCGCCCTCGCCGACCGCGTCGAACGCCCTCTTCTGGGCGTTGTAGCCGCTCCCGTGGCGGGCGAAGAGGTCCTCGCGGCCCGGCACGAACCGCAGCGTGCGCGCGGTGCCGACGAGCTTGGCGCCCGGGTGCATCGGCCGGACGCCGTCGATCGTCACCTCGTCGAGGCCGCGCCTGCGCAGCTGGGCGCTCAGCGCGGCGACGGGGGCGCGCTCGAGCTTCTCGCGCAGCTCCGGGGAGAGCCCGGTGGGCCCGAGCCCCGCGGCGGCGCGAGACCCCCACGCCTCGGCGCGCTGGACGTCGTCGACGGCGGGCAGCGACCCGAGCGACCCGTCGAACGCCTGCTCGCCCTGGACGACCGTGGTGACGAGCCGCCCGGAGGTCGGCGTCCCGGGGGCGTCCGGCGCGTCGACCTCGATCTCGACGACGTCCCCGGGGACGACCACCGAGGAGCCGGCGGGGGTGCCGGTGAGGATGACGTCGCCCGGCTCGAGCGTGAGGTGCTGCGAGAGGTCCGCCACGAGCTGCGGGAGCGGGAACAGGAGCCCCGCGGTGGTGTCGTCCTGGCGGATCTCGCCGTTGACCCAGGCGCGCACGCGCAGGGCGCCCGGGTCGACCACCCGGGCGTCGAGGAGGCCCGGGCCGACGGGCGTGAACCCGTCCCCGCCCTTCGACCGCACGTTGGAGCCCTTGTCGTTCGCGCGCAGGTCGTACAGCCCGAGGTCGTTCGCCGCGGTGACCCAGGCGACGTGGTCCCACGCCCGGTCCAGCGGCACGCGCCGGGCCGCGGTGCCGATGACGAGCGCGATCTCGCCCTCGAAGGCGAGCAGCTCGGTGCCGGCCGGCCGCTCGACGGTGCCGCCCGACGGGGCCACCGAGCTCGAGGGCTTGAAGAAGTACGACGGTCGGTCGGGGCGGCGACCGCGCTGGTCGGCGCGCGAGGCGTAGGCGACGTGGATCGCGACGATCTTCCCGGGGCGTCCGGGGAGGCCGGAGAACCTGCCGTCCGTGCTGTCCTGGCTCATGTGTTCCCTCGCGCGCGTGGTGAGAAGTCGTCGGTGGACGTCCGTCGGGGTCAGCCGCTCGCCCGGGAGATCTCCTCCCAGAAGGGCGCGACCACGGTGCCGGAGACCCGCAGGTCGAGGAGCAGGAACGGGCGCTCGGCGACGGGGCGGGCGCGCCACGCCGTGAGCGCCTCGAGGTCCTCCACGGTGCGGACGGTGACGCCCTGCGCGCCGAGGGCGGTGGCCACGCCGGCGAAGTCGACGTCGGGGATGAGCATCGGCTCCTGGGCCAGGCCCTTGCGCCCGTAGAGGTGCATCTCGGCGCTGTACGCCCCGTCGTTCCAGACGACCGCGATCCCGCGGCCGCCGGCCACCCGCACCGCCGACTCGAGGTCGGACAGGGCCATGAGCCCGCCGCCGTCGCCCGTGGTCAGGACCACGGTGGACTCGGGCCGGGCGAGCGCCGCTCCCACCACGCTGGGGAACCCGAGCCCGATCGCCTGGAACGCCGTGCCGACCATGACCATCCGGTCCGGGGCGGACACCGGCCAGTACATGTTCGACCAGCCGAGGAAGTGCCCGCCGTCCGAGACGACGACGCGGTCCTCGGGCAGCAGCTCCGCGAGGCGGGCCGCCGCGGAGCGCGGGTCGAGCCGTCCGTCGTCGGCGGTCCCGTCCCCGGGCTCGTGCCGGCGCGCGGCCGTGAGGTCGACGGACTCCCGCCACCCGCTGGGCGTGCCTCCGTCCAGCTCCTTGAGGATCGCCTCGGTGACGACCGTGGCGTCCCCGCGGACGTACCCGCCGACGTGCGGGTGCGTCGCCGCGGGCGCGACGTCGACCTGGAAGACGCGGCACCCGGGGGCGAAGAGGTCCCCGAACCGCATGGTGAACTGGTTGAGGGCCGCGCCGACGACGAGCGCGACGTCGGCCTCGCGCACGAGCTCCATGGCCTCCTGGGCGCCGAACCCCCCGGCGACGCCGAGGTCGAACTCGCTCCGGGGGAAGACCCCGCGCCCGAGAGCTGTCGTGGTCGTCAGCGCACCGGTGGCGTCGGCGAGCGCCCCGAGCGCGTCGCCGGCGCCCGACTCCCAGGCGCCACGGCCCGCGAGGAGCAGCGGCCGGCGCGCCGCGCCGAGCGCCGCGGCGATCTCGCGGACGACGCCGTCGGCGAACGCGCCGCGCACGGCGAGCGGTGCCGGCAGCCGGGGGGTGGGCGTCTCCGGCACGGGGCCGGTGTCGAGGGTGGCGACGTCGTAGGGGATCGCGAGGACCGTGGGCACCCGGTAGGTCAGCGCGTGCTCGACGGCGATCACGGTGGTGGCGGCCGCGTCCGCGCGGCCCACGGTGTAGGTGCGGGCGCCCACGGCCGAGGCCATCGCGATCTGGTCGACGTCCCAGGGCCGCGGGCCCGACGTCGGCTCGTCGCCGACGACGAGCACGAGCGGCACGTGCGCCTGCACGGCCTCGGCGAGGGCGGTGAGGGTGTTGGTGAACCCGGCCCCGTACGTCGTCGTCGCGGCGGCGAGCCGGCCCGAGGCGCGATGGAAGGCGTCGGCGGCGACGACCGCACCGGCCTCGTGCCGGACGGGCACGAAGCGGGCGTCGGTCTGGCAGGTGAGGGCGTCGAGGAAGTACGCGTTGCCGTTGCCCATGACCCCGAAGACGTGGTCGACGTGCGCGGCGAGCGTGACGGCGACGTGCGCGGAAACCGTCGGCATGGAGCAGGGCCTCCCGGACCAGGTCGACCGCGACGTCGTCGTCGCGGCTCAGTGGGGATAATATACGATCCGTTCCACCTCGACATCGGCGTCAGGGGAGTCGGTCCCATGCAGTTCCACCACCACGGCTACGTCTCCGGCGACCCGCGGGTCCAGCCCGCGGCGGGCGTCGGCCTCGACCGGCCCGACGAGCTCCCCGACGAGGTGGACGTGCTCATCGTCGGCACCGGGCCCGCCGGCATGATCACCGCCGCGCAGCTGTCGCAGTTCCCGGACGTGGTCACGCGGATCGTCGACCGTCGGGAGGGCCGGCTGGCCATCGGCCAGGCCGACGGGATCCAGCCGCGCAGCGTCGAGACCTTCGCGGCGTTCGGGTTCGCCGGCCGGATCGCCGAGGAGTCCTACCGCGTGATGGAGGTCTGCTTCTGGCACCCGGACCCGGCGGACCCCTCGCGGATCGTGCGCGGGGAGCGGACCGCCGACGACCCGTCGGGCATCAGCGAGTTCCCGCACCTGTACGTCAACCAGGCGCGCGTGCTCGACTACTTCGCCGAGTTCATGGCCGACGCCCCGACGCGGATGCGGCCCGACTACGGCTACGAGTTCCGCGACCTGGAGATCGCCGACCAGGGCGAGCACCCCGTGACGGTCCACCTCGCGCGCGCGTCGGGCGAGGAGAAGGTCGTCCGCGCCCGGTACGTCGTCGGCGCCGACGGCGCGCACAGCGGCGTCCGGCGGTCCATCGGCTGCACGGCGACCGGTGGCTCCGCGGCCCACGCGTGGGGCGTCATGGACGTCCTCGCCGTGACCGACTTCCCGGACATCCGCAAGAAGTGCGCGATCCAGTCCGGCACGGGCGGCAGCATCCTGCTCATCCCGCGCGAAGGCGGCCAGCTGTTCCGCATGTACGTGGACCTGGGTGAGGTCCGGCCGGAGAACCACGGCGCGCTGCGCAGCACGACCGTCGAGCAGATCGTCGCCCACGCGAACGCGATCCTGCACCCGTACACGCTCGACGTGCGAGACGTCGCGTGGCACAGCGTCTACGAGGTGGGCCACCGCGTCACCGACCGGTTCGACGACGTCCCGCTCGACCGGATCGGCACGCGCACCCCGCGTGTCTTCATCGAGGGCGACGCCTGCCACACGCACAGCGCGAAGGCCGGACAGGGCATGAACGTGTCCATGCAGGACGGGTTCAACCTCGGCTGGAAGCTCGGCTACGTGCTGTCGGGGCGCAGCCCGGAGAGCCTGCTGGCCACCTACTCGGCCGAGCGCCAGGTCATCGCGCAGAACCTCATCGACTTCGACAAGCAGTGGTCGACGCTCATGGCGAAGAAGCCCGAGGACTTCGACGACCCGGCCGAGCTCGCGGACTTCTACGTGCAGACCACCGAGTTCCTCTTCGGGTTCATGACGCAGTACCCGCCGTCGATGCTGGTCGCGGAGCCGGCGCACCAGGCGCTCGCCGCGGGGTTCCCGGTGGGGAAGCGGTTCAAGTCCGCCCCCGTCGTGCGCGTCGCGGACGCCAACCCCCTGCAGCTCGGCCACCAGCACCTCGCGGACGGCCGCTGGCGCGTGTACGCGTTCGCCGACCGGGACGCGACCGCGCTGACGCCGTGGGCCGACTGGATGGCCGGCTCGCCCGACTCACCCGTGCGCGCCCACACGCCCGAGGGGGAGCAGCTGGACAGCGTCCTCGACGTCAAGGTCGTCTACCAGCAGCGCCACGTCGACGTCGACCACCCGACCGTGCCCGACCTCTTCCGCCCCCGCACCGGGCCGTTCCAGCTCTACGACTACGAGAAGGTGTTCGCCACGGACCCGGACGTCGACATCTTCGAGGCGCGCGGCGTGGACCGTGGCGGGTGCGTCGTCGTCGTCCGGCCCGACCAGTACGTCGCGGCCGTGCTGCCGCTCGACGCCACCGACGAGCTCGCGGCGTTCTTCCGCCAGCACCTGCTCGTCCGGGCCCGCCAGCCGGTCTGACGAGGCACGGCTCGGTCAGGCCCGCGCCTGGACGAGCCAGACGCCCGCGTCGAGCCGGACCCCGTCGGGCCGGGTGTACCGAGCCAGGGCCGCCCGGGCCTCGGCCAGGGCGCGGGCTTCGGTGTCCGCGTCGGTGCCGTCGAGGGTCCGGCTGCCGAGCGAACCGCTCCGGAGGAAGTCGACGGTGTCCTCGGGGGAGCGGCCGAGCAGGAGCGGCGTGGTCACGGGTGCCAGCTCGACCCCGGTCCATCCGGCCGCGCCGAGCAGTGCCCGCACCCGGTCGGCGTCGGCGAGGGCGAACATGCCGGGTCCGCCGCCGTTGGTCAGGTCGGGGAGCTCGACGTAGCGGGCGACCGCCGCTCCCGGCACGCAGAGCCAGGGCTGGTCCGCCGGGGAGCGCCAGGCGACGAAGGCGAGGCGCCCCCCGGGTCGCGTGGCGCGCCGCAGGGTGGCGAACGCCGCGAGCGGGTCGGCGAAGAACATGACGCCGAACCGCGACACCACGACGTCGAACGACGACGGCGGGAAGTCGTGGGTCTGCGCGTCGTCCTCGACGAACGAGACGGTGCTCGTCCCGGCGGCGCCGGCCCGCGCCAGGGCGAGCATCGTGGGCGAGAGGTCGATGCCGGTGACCGGGCCGGGCCGGGCGAGCGCGGCGGCGGCCAGCGTCGTCGTGCCGTACCCGCAGCCGACGTCGAGCACGCTCTCGCCGCTGCGGATGTCGGCGGCCGCCAGGAGGGCGTCCTGGAACGGCTCGTACATGCGGTCGTAGCGGTCGCGGTGGACCACCCAGTGCTCGGCGCCCCGCTGATCCATGCGGGGGCGCGTCAGCGGGTCAGCGCGGCGTCACGGGCGAGCCGGGCCGGCGTGTCGTCGTCGAACTCGGCGAAGAAGCCGCCCACCCGGTCGGTGAGCTCGCCCATGCCGTCGCACGCGAACAGGATCGGCTGGTAGTGGGAGATGTCGTACTCCAGCGTGGCCATCGCGTGGAAGTCGACCGGACGGATGTCGGCCCCGCGGAACTCCTCGATCTCGCCGTAGGACGAGAGCAGGCCGGCGCCGTACGCGCGCAGCTCGCCGCCCTCGTACATCACTCCGAACTCGATGGTGAACCAGAAGACGTCGGCCACGTACTGCAGCCCCTCGGGGGTCTCGCACCGTCGCGCGGCCTCGCCGGCACGGCGCTTGACCTCGGCGATCGCGGGGTTCGCCAGCAGATTGCAGTGCCCCACGACCTCGTGGATGATGTCCGGCTCCGGCGTGTACAGCGGCTGCGACGGGTGCCGCAGGTACTGGGTCGAGTGGAAGACCCCGTCCGCGAGCGAGCCGTAGAAGACGTCGAGCGGCACGAGCCCGGCGGCCGGGTGGAGCCGGAAGTCGCTGAGCGGACCCAGGCCCGCGCTGACCTCGTCGAGCTGCGGCACGTGGTCGGTCGGGAGCCCGAGCGCCTCCTTGCCCTCCAGGAAGCCGCGGATCGCGAGCCGCTCGTGCTTCGGCGCGAGCTCGCGGCAGACGGTCCGCCAGATCTCGTTCTCGGAGTCCGTGTACGCGACGCGCGGCACCGGGTCGCCGGGCCGCCATGCCAGCGCCGGGGCGGCGATCTCGTTGCGGCGGCGCCGGTACTCCGGGTCGTTCGCGCCGGGGTGGTCGTCCGCGAGGTGCACGGTGGCCTTGCCGTCCTCGTCCGCGGTGACGGGGGCGTACAGCTGACCCTCTTCAAACATGCGTCCCGTTCTACGCCAGAAGCGCGGGCGATGCATCCCCCGAACGGGGTCGGACCTCGGGCGTGTCGTGCTGCGCGTCAGGCCGGACCGAGCGGAGGCTCGATGTCGTCGTACAGGCGCACCGCCGTCAGCCGGTCGTCCGCACCCCGCTCGTAGACGGCGACGCCGGCCTGCGGCGGGAGGTCCCGGTCGCCCCAGCGGACGCAGTTGTACTCGACCGCCGACCGGGCGCCGTCCTGCGTCACCGTGCAGGCCTCGAGCTCGATGCCGCCGCCCGCGCCGAAGCTCGTCGTGAAGTACGCGCGCAGCTCCTCGCTCCCGCGGTGCGCGCCGTGCGGCCCGAACGACTCGCGGAGGTAGGCGTCGTCCGCGAACGCGCTCATGACGGCGTCGACGTCGCCGCCGGCCAAGGCGGCCTGGAAGCGGCCCACCACGCCGTCGAGGGCGTCGCGGCCTGCCGGCAGGACGGGCGGCCGGACGTGCCGACGGCCGTCGACCGGCCACTGGCTGCAGTACGTGCGGAACACCACGGACCGGTCGTCCGGGGACTCCGCGACGACGGCGACGGGCCAGTCCGTGGCGCGTCCGTCGTCGTCCTCGACGCGGGCCAGCAGCTCCACCACCGCGCGACGCCCGTCGGTGGTGGAGGCCACGGTCTCGACGTGCGCGCGGTGGTTCGCCAGCCAGGACGTGTTGCGCCGGACGAACTGCCGGAGCTGCGCGTGCCCGTGCACCTCGCCGGCGCGCGGGTCGTGGACCACGACGTCGCCGGGCCACACGTACTCCAGGTCGCGCGCGTCGCCCGTGTCGAGCGCCCTCAGGTACTGCGCGACGGGATCGGCGTGGCCCTCGTCCCGCGCCTGCTTGCGGGCCAGCTCGGCGGCGGAGACGAACTCCGGGAACCACGGCATCCCGCCACAATGCACCCTCGCCGGGGTGGGCGACAGGGGGTGGCGTCGACCTCTTGACGACGCCTGTTGCCGAGGGCATGTTGTGACGGGACGCCTCACCATGCCGCCGTGGGGGTGGACTTCTCGCGGATGCAGCAACGCGAAGGAGCAGCGGATGAGCAGCACCGGGACGAGCACCTCGGGCGCGGCCGGGAGCCCGCCGGTGGAGCCGGGGCAGGTGAGGCTGGAGGTCGTCGTGATCCCGGTCTCCGACGTCGACCGGGCCAAGAGCTTCTACGAGTCGCTGGGCTGGCGGCTCGACGCCGACCTCGCGGTCGACGACGGGTACCGGGTGGTGCAGCTGACGCCGCCGGGGTCGGCGTGCTCGATCATCTTCGGCACCGGGCTGACGGCGGCCGCGCCCGGCTCGTTCGAGGGGCTGCAGCTCTCCGTCTACGACATCGACGCCGCGCGCGCCGACCTGGTGGAGAGGGGCGTCGAGGTCAGCGAGCCGTTCCACGACGAGACCGGCATCTTCCATCACGCGGGCACCCGGGGCCGGGTCGACGGACCCGCGCCCGGCCACGCCGACTACGGGTCGTTCGTCGCCTTCAGCGACCCGGACGGCAACGGGTGGCTGCTCCAGGAGATCAAGACCCGCCTTCCCGGCCGATGAGGGGATGACCCGATGGACACCAGCTACGAGTCCGTGAGCGACCTCGCCGCCGCCCTGCGGCGCGCCGCCGCGGCTCACGGTGAGCACGAGGCACGGACGGGCGAGGCCGACCCGGACTGGCCGGACTGGTACGCGCTGTACATGGTCCGCGAGCGCGCCGGCGACGAGCTGCCGACGTGACCGCCGACTACGACGTCATCGTGCTGGGCGGCGGGTCGCCCGGTGAGCACTGCGCGGGGGCCCTGGCCGAGGGTGGCTTGCGCGTCGCCGTCGTCGAGCGGGAGCTCGTGGGCGGCGAGTGCTCATACTGGGCGTGCATCCCGTCCAAGACTCTGCTGCGCCCGGGGGAGGCGGTCCACGCGGCGCGGGAGGCCGCGGCGACCGCCGAGATCGACCTCGAGGCCGTCTTCGCCTGGCGCAACTTCCAGGTCTCGGACTACTCGGACGCGGGGCAGGTGACGTGGCTCGCCGACAGCGGCATCGACCTGCTGCGGGGCAGCGGGCGGCTCGCCGGGCCCGGTGCCGTGGAGGTCGACGGCGTCCGGCACACGGCCGACCACGTGGTGCTGGCCAACGGCGCCTCGCCGGTGGTGCCCCCGGTGCCCGGGCTGCGGGAGCTGGACGGCCTCTGGACCAGCCGCGAGGCGACGTCGATGACGGAGGTCCCGCGCCGCCTGCTCATCATGGGCGGCGGGCCCGTCGGCGTGGAGATCGCGCAGGTGGTCCGCCGGCTGGGCGGCGAGGTGGTCCTCGTCGACCGGGCGCCGCACGTGCTCGGGCGCGAGCCCGCGCCGCTCGGCGAGGCGCTCGGCGACGTGCTGCGCGGCGAGGGCATCGAGCTCGTCCTGTCGGCCGGCGTGGCCCGCGCGCGGCGCGACGGGGACGACTACGTGCTCGAGCTGGACGACGGGCGCGAGCTGCGCGGCGACCGGCTGCTCGTCGCCACGGGGCGGAGCCCGCGCGTGCACGACCTGGGCCTGGAGACCGTCGGCGTCGAGGCGGACGCCACGGGCGTCCCGGTCGACGAGCACCTGCGCGTCGCCGACGGGCTGTGGGCGATCGGCGACGTGACCGGGCTCTGGCCGCTCACGCACGTCGGCAAGTACCAGGGCGACGTGGTCGCCGCGAACATCCTGGGCCACGAGCGGGCCGCCAACTACGAGGCCGTCCCGCGGGTGACCTACACCGACCCACAGGCGGCGGCCGTCGGCGCCGCGGAGGGCCGCTACCAGGCGACCGTCCCGGTGTCCGGGGTGGCGAAGACCTCGACCTACACGCGCGCCTACGCCGAGAGCAACGGGTTCCTCACGCTCGTCAGCGACGGCGAGCGGCTGACCGGCGCGTACGCGCTCGGGCCCGAGGCAGGGGAGTGGCTGCAGCAGGCGACGCTCGCGATCCGGGCGCACGTGCCGCTCGACGTCGTGGCCGACACCATCCAGCCGTTCCCGACCTTCTCGGAGATCTACGTCCCGGCGCTCAAGGCCCTGCTGGGGGAGATCGGCCGATGAGCCCGGCGACCCGAGAGCCTGCGCTGGCCGGGCAGACGGTCGTCGTCATCGGCGGGAGCGCGGGCATCGGCCTGGCGACGGCCCGGCTGGCGCGCGCCGAGGGCGCCGAGGTCGTGCTGACGGCCCGCAGCCCCGACCGGCTCCGGAGTGCGGCCGACGAGGTCGGTGCCCGGAGCACTGCGGCCTTCGACGCGAACGACCTCGCCGCCCTGGAGGGCTTCTTCGCCGGACTCGACGGCCCGGTCGACCACGTCATGGTCACCGCCGGAACCCCGTTCTACGCCCCGCTGGCCGGCATGGACCTCGAGGACGCGCGCCGGGCCATCGCCGAGCACCCGATGGTGATGCTCGGCGTGGCCCGATTCAGCGCGGGCAGGATCCGTCCGGGCGGGACGCTGCTGTTCATGGGCGGCACGGGCGCTCGGCAGCCGGCCGTGGGTCTGTCGATCACCGCGGCGTTGACCGCGGCGCTGCCCGTCCTCGCCGCGAATCTCGCCCTGGAGCTCGCCCCGGTGCGCGTCAACCTCATCGCCGCCGGGTTCGTCGACACCCCGCTGTCGGCGTCGCTGCTGGGCGACCGGCTGGACGAGCGTCGGGACCAGCTGCGCGCGACGCTGCCGATCGGGCGCGTCGTCGGGCCGGACGACGTCGCGGCCCTCGCGGTGCACGTCATGGCCAACACCGCCCTGACCGGGGCGACGTTCGACGTCGACGGCGGTCAGCAGCTCCTGCGCGGCTAGCCCGGCGTCAGAGGTCGAGCACGAGGTCCGTGGTCGGTCGTGCCGAGCAGACGAGAAGCTCGTCGTCGCCGGGCGGCTCGAGCGGGGGCGTCCCGTACGTCGCGGCGCCCGACAGGACGGACGTCACGCACGTGTGGCAGACGCCCGTGCGGCACGACCACTGCGTGGGGACGTCGCAGGCCTCGGCGAGCTCGAGCACGGAGTCGTAGGCGTCCGACCACGCGGTCGAGAGACCGGAGCGGGCGAACGTCACGTCGGGTCCGGTCCCGGGCGGGCCGGGCGGCTGGTGGGGCGGCGGTGCGTCCGTCCGCACGACTCCCGGGTTGATCGCGGAGCGGGAGCCGAAGCGTTCCGTGCGGACCCGCGCCGGGTCGAGACCGACGGCCGTCAGGGCCGCCACCATGTCGTCCATGAACGGCTCCGGGCCGCAGACGTACGCGATCGCGTCGACCGGGAGGTCGAGGGCGGCGACCACGTCCGCGGTGAGCCGCCCCGCCCGGGCCCCCGGGGGCAGCGGACCGCTCGGGGTGGTGTAGCAGACGAGCGAGCGCGCCGCCGGCAGGTGCGCGAGCAGGTCGGCCACCTCGGTGGACAGGACCTGGCTCTGCTCGTCGTGGGCCGCGTGGATCCACCACACCGGGCGCGTGCTGCGGTCGCTCGCGAGCCGGTGCAGCATCGCGAGCACGGGCGTCAGCCCGATGCCGGCGGAGACCAGCAGCGCCGGCTCGTCGCCGTCGTCGAGCACGAAGCCGCCCCGCGGGGCCGCGACCTCGACGCGGTCGCCGCGGTGCAGCAGGGCGCGCAGCCGCGAGCTGATCCCGCCGTCGGGCTCGGCCTTGACGCTGATCCGGTACTCGCCGCCCGCCGGGTCGCCCGACAGCGAGTACGTCCGCACGGGCGCGGGGTCGCCGGCACCCCGCACCCGCACGCTGAGGAACTGCCCGGCCTCGAACGCCGGTAGCGCGTCGTCGGCGGCCAGCCGGAACGAGGTCACCGTGGCGGTCTCCCGGACGACGTCCGTGACGGTCAGCGTGCGGAAGCCCGGCCAGGACGGCGGCGACGCGACCGCGACCCCGGCCGGCTGGACGCCGCCGGCGAGCATGCTCCGGAACGACTCGCGCCACCCGGGGCTCAGGGCGGGGACGTCGAGAGCGGTCTCGAGGCGCGCCCGGTCGTGCCCCGGCAGGTAGAGCAGTGCGTCGACGTCGGCCACCGTGAGACCGTGCGGTCCGCGGGCGGTGCGCACGATCGGGTCGCCGGCACGGACGCGGCCCTCGGTCAGCACGCGCAGGTAGAAGCCGGGACGGTGGTGCGCGACGAGCAACGAGGGGAGCTGCGGCTGCCCCATCCGCATCCCCACGCGGAAGCAGGTGACCCGCGGCTGGGTGACCTCGAACTCGGCGTCGCCGATGCGATACCGGTCGCCGATGCAGACCTCGTCGTCGGCGAGCCCCTCGACGGTGAAGTTCTCGCCGAACGCGCCGTGCTCGAGGTCGTCGCGGCCGAAGACCTCCTGCCAGTGCCGGTACGACTCGATCTGGTAGACGAGGACCGCACGCTGCTCGCCGCCGTGCCCGGCGAGGTCGCCCTGCCCGTCCCCGTCGATGTTGAGGCGGCGGACCATGCGCGGGCCGGTCACCGGGCTCTTCCAGACGCCCGTGCGCACGGTCCGGCCGCGCCAGGGCACGTCCGTCGGCAGCCCGACGTTCACGGACAGGAGCGTGCCCATCGGGCGTCAGCCGGGCTGGTCCGCGTCGCTCCGGCCGCGGGCTCGCCGGACCTGCTCGGGCGACCACCGCTCCCAGCCGTGGAACTGCGAGACGTCACCGGCGTCCCACGCCTCGCGCAGCCCCGGGGTGCTGAGGTCCCAGTCCGGTCGGACCTCGCTCGTCGCCGCCCGCAGGTCGCGCCAGAGGTCGTCGACCGACGGGCGCCCCCAGAACCAGTAGCCGTTGTAGATGCTGTGCACCACGAGCCCCGGCTTGAGCACGAGCGTGTGGGGGATCATCGGGTCGTTCGCCGGGTCCGTGTACTCCTGGATGTCGAGGTCCTTCTGCACGATGCGGCCGGGGTCGGACAGGAACGGCCAGTGCGCGCCCACCGACGCGCGGAACTCCTGGAGCGTGTGCCGCTCGTCGGTCGCGATCGTGGCGACGCGCGTGTACGCCACCCCGAGCTTCGGCTGCATCGCGGCGAGGTCGAGGTGCTGCTGGTGCTCCTTCGGGCAGTAGTGCCCGCGGGCGAGCGTGAGGATCATGGGGTCGTCGCCCTGGATCTCGCTCAGCCGGCGGGTGGCGCCCGTGTGGTCGGGCAGCTCGTAGTCGGGGAAGGTGCCGCCGGGCACGATGTCGGACCGCATGAGTGCTCTTCTCGTCGCGCCGGACCTGCTGGGACAACCCGCCCATCCTCCCGCAGCGTCCTCGTCTCGCCCACGGGTGGCGGCGCGGATACAGTCGCAGGCGGCCGCCCTCGTCTGGAGGATGCGATGGACTCGACGCGTGATCTCGACGGCTTCCGACCCGAGGCCGAGGACAACCTGCGCGAGTACATCGACCGCCTGGTGGCCGAGGGCTACAGCGTCGCCGGCGGCGAGGGTGCCGACCCGGTGCTCATCGACCCGGGCGGCAAGGCGGTCGAGACCTGGCGCGAGGACTACCCCTACGACGAGCTGATGGATCGCGAGGAGTACGAGGAGGCCAAGTACCGCCTGCAGATCGAGCTGCTCAAGCTGCAGTACTGGGCGGAGGACAACGGCGAGCGGCACATCATCGTGTTCGAGGGCCGTGACGCGGCCGGCAAGGGCGGCACGATCAAGCGGTTCGTCGAGCACCTGAACCCGCGCGCGGCGCGCGTCGTCGCCCTGACCACGCCCACCACGACCGAGCAGGGTCAGTGGTACTTCCAGCGCTACGTGCAGCACTTCCCGACGCAGGGGGAGATCGTGCTGTTCGACCGGTCCTGGTACAACCGCGCGGGCGTCGAGCGGGTGATGGGCTTCTGCTCCGACGACGAGTACACCGCGTTCATGCGCCAGGCACCCGACTTCGAGCGGCTGGTCGTCGACGACGGGACGCACCTGACCAAGTTCTGGTTCTCCGTCACGCGCCGCGAGCAGCGCACCCGGTTCGCCATCCGGCAGATCGACCCCGTCCGCCGCTGGAAGCTCTCGCCGATGGATCTCGAGTCGCTCGGGCGCTGGGACGCGTACTCGGCCGCCAAGGAGGCGATGTTCGCGGGCACGGACACCGACCACGCGCCGTGGATCATGATCCGCAGCAACGACAAGAAGCGCGCCCGGCTCAACGCGATGCGCTACTTCCTCAGCCAGTTCTCCTACGACGACAAGAACGAGGACGTCGTCGGCGAGGTCGACCCGCTGATCGTCCAGCGCGCCCGCAACTCCGTCGGCGACTGATCGGCCCCCGGTCTCGACGCGGGCACCCGGGCCTGACCACTATGGGGTGGTCGGTACCGAGCGACGAGAGGCAGCACCATGAGCGTGTACCGCGTGATCGACGTCATCGGCACGAGCGCCTCGTCCTGGGAGGACGCGGCCAAGGAGGCGATCAGCACGGCGGGTGGGTCGTTGCACGACCTGCGGGTGGCCGAGGTGACGAAGCAGGACGTCGTCGTCGGCGACAACGGTGACCTGCTGTTCCGCACGCGCATCCAGCTGTCCTTCAAGTACGTGCCGGAGTAGCCGGTCGAGCGCGTCCGTCGTCAGTGGTCAGCCGCCAGCTTGTCCAGGTAGGCGGCGGTGCGGCGGCGGTGGGGCGCGCGCGGAAGGCGGTCGGCCGTGCGGCACAGCTCGCCGGGCGCCGCGGCACAGCGGGGACAGGCGACGGTCAGCGCGACGTCGTCCGGGGCGGGATCGGTGCTCATGCGCTCATGCTGCCCGCCCGCGCGGCCGGGACCAAGGGGTGCTCGGTGAATCCCGTTGCGCGCCCGTGCGGCCGGTGGGTAGCGTCCGCGGCACCGTGACCCGACGTCAGGAGGTGAGACCCATGGACGCAGTACCGGCATCGGGTGCTCCCTGCCTGCCACGACCGCGCGACTGAGCCGGTCGCCCCCGGGAGCGCCCACCACGCACGTCGCGAGAGGCGACTCCCATGAGCACCACACCTTCTGCACCTCTGCATACCCCGTCGGCGCCGGTCGCCGGTCGGGCCCTCGTCCTCGGCGGCGGCGGATCCACCGGCAACGCGTGGCTGATCGGCGTGATCGCCGGGCTGTTCGAGGCCGGGCTGGACGTGACGACGGCCGACCTGACCGTCGGGACGTCGGCGGGCTCCACCGCGGCCGCCCAGATCGCCGGCGCGAGCCCGACGGAGCTCTTCGCCGCCACGCTGACCGCCGCGCCGCCGCAGCAGCGGCCCGCTCCGGCCGGCCGCGGCCCGTCGGCGCCGGTGGTGGACCACCTGGAACGGATCACCGCGATCATCGCGTCTGCGGCCGACGCGGCGGACCTGCGTCGCCGGCTGGGCGCGGCGGCGCTCGAGCTGGACGCCGCGTCGGACGGCTCCTGGAGCGCCCGGTGGCGCACGACGGTCGCCGCGCGGCTGCCCAGCCAGGACTGGCCGCGCCGAGCGGTGCTCATCACGGCGGTCGATGCCCGCACCGGTGACCCGGTCGTGTTCGACCGCCACAGCGGGATCGACCTGGCCGACGCGGTCGCGGCCAGCTGCTCGAGCGGTCTGCCCTACCGGATCGGGGACGACCTCTACCTCGACGGCGGCTACCGGTCCAACGCGGAGAACGCCGACCTGACGACCGGGTACGCCCGGGTGCTCGTGCTGTCGCCGTTCGGCGGCCGGTCGCTGACGCCGCCGGAGTGGGGCACGCACCTGGCCACGCAGGTCGACCAGCTGCGCGCGGCTGGCAGCCGGGTCGAGACGATCGTCCCGGACAGCGGCTCCGAGCACCTGTTCGGGGCGAACGCGATGGATCCGTCGCTGCGTCCGCCCGCCGCACGGGCCGGGTACGAGCACGGGCTCGCCCGCGCCGAGCAGCTCAGCGAGCTCTGGCTCTGACGCCCGCCGGGCCGGCGGGGTCGTCGATCGATCCCGCCGGTCAGCGGGTGCGCTGGGCGGCCGCCGCGGCGGCCGCGAACAGGGCGAGGCTGCGGCCCCACGACCGCGCCTTCTCCAGCTCGTCGGGCAGCAGGCCGCTCGAGCGGCCGGTGACGACGAACGACTCGGGCGGCATGACGAGCGTCGCCCCGGCCCGCGTGAGCCGCTTGCCGATCGTGTGCGCGGCCGACCCCGCGAGCCGGCCCGCGAGCGCGGTGTCGAAGACCGCGACGGACTGGCCGGAGGCGTGCCCGACCAGCTGGTCCAGCCACTCGCGCACACCGTCCCCGCGCGACACGGACTGGGCGAACTCACCGCGCGCCATGTCCCGGGTGCGGGGCGTGGACAGGCCGCGCTGGTGCGTCGGTGCGCCCACCACGAGCAGGCTCGGGCGGGTGGCGAACGACGGCACCTCGGCGAGACCGACCTCGCACACCGTCACGGGGATGCGCAGGTCCGCCAGGCCGGCGGCGACGGCCTCGGCGATCGCGGCGGTGCTTCCGTACATCGACTCGAAGACGAGGAGCGCAGTCATGGGTCCACGGTCGCGTGGTGCGTGAGCACGGTCGCGGGCCTTAGGTCCTCACCCGGGCCCGGTGGGAAAGGGTGCGCCGCAGTCGTTTTCCCACGGGGCGGCGCGGATCGGCTTAGCCTGCCGGGTGGACGTTCGTCCCGACGGAGGGAGCGCAGGTGTCCGAGAGCACGCTCGAGGCTCTGGGCGGGGGAGCGGCACCTCCCGCGCAGTTCGGTCACGACGCCCTCGTCGTCTGCGACAACCTTGTCCGGATCTTCCAGTCGGGCAGCGTCGAGGTGCAGGCCCTGCAGGGGCTCGACCTGCTGGTCGACCAAGGCGAGATGGTGGCGGTGGTCGGCGCCAGCGGCTCGGGCAAGTCGACCTTGCTCGCGGTGCTCTCCGGCATGGACGCGCCGACGGCGGGCCGGGTCCGCGTGGCCGGCTGGGACCTCATGGCGATGCAGGCACGCGACCGGGTGGCCTACCGCCGCGAGATGGTCGGCTTCCTGTGGCAGCAGACGTCGCGCAACCTGCTGCCGTACCTGACCGCCCGGCAGAACGTCGCGCTGCCCATGACCGCGCCCCGTCGGCACCGGCCCGCGCGGGCCGACGAGCTGCTCGACCTCGTCGGCGTCGGGCACGTCGCGGACCGGCGCCCGTCGGAGATGTCCGGCGGCGAGCAGCAGCGCGTCGCCATCGCCACCGCCCTGGCCAACGGGCCGCAGCTGCTGCTGGCCGACGAGCCGACGGGCGAGCTCGACACCGCCACCGCGCGCGAGGTGTTCGAGGCGCTGCGCACCGCGAACCGGGAGTCCGGCACCACCGTCGTCGTCGTCACGCACGACGCCGCCGTCAGCCACCTGGTCGAGCGCACCGTCGCGATCCGGGACGGGCGCACCAGCAGCGAGGTGCTGCGGCGGGACGACGACGGCGACGTGACGCACGAGGAGTACGCCGTGATGGACCGGGCGGGGCGGGTGCAGGTGCCGCGCGACTTCCGCGAGGCGCTCGCGCTGACCCGCCGCGTGCGGCTGGCGCTCGAGGCCGACCACGTGGCCGTCCGGCCCGACGGCAGCGCCCGGTGACCGCCGCCGGCGCGGCGGTGCACGTCCGGGGGGTCCACCGCACGTTCGGCAGCGGCCGGTCGGCGGTGCACGCCCTGCGCGGCGTCGACCTCGACGTCACGCCCGGCGAGCTGGTGGCGCTGGTCGGCCGCTCCGGGTCGGGCAAGACCACGCTGCTCAACATCGTCGGCGGGCTCGACCGCCCGGACGAGGGCACCGTGCTGGTCGACGGCATCGACGTCGCCGCGCTGAGCGACGACGACCAGGCGATGCTGCGCCGCGACCGGGTCGCCTTCGTGTTCCAGACGTTCGGCCTGATCCCCGTGCTGACCGCGGCGGAGAACGTCGGTGTGCCGATGCGCCTGCGTGAGGCGCCGGTGGCCGAGCGCGAGCGGCGCGTCGAGATGCTCCTCGACCTCGTCGGCCTGGCCCCGCACGGCCTGCAGCGGCCCGACGAGCTGTCCGGGGGCCAGCAGCAGCGGGTCGCGATCGCGCGGGCGTTGGCCGGCTCGCCCGGGTTGCTGGTCGCCGACGAGCCCACCGGGCAGCTGGACAGCGAGACGGGGCTGTCCGTGATGGCCCTGATCCGCGGCGTCGTCGAGGCCGAGGGCATGACGGCCGTCGTCGCGACGCACGACCCGGTGATGATCGCCCTCGCGGACCGCGCGGTGCACCTGGTGGACGGTCGGCTGGTCGGGGCTGCCGAGCGTGGGTGAGCTCCTGTGGCACCGCGGACGCGCCCAGCTGGCGGTGCTCGCGGCCGTGCTCGCCGTCATGGTCGCCGGCTCGGCGCTGGTCGGGGCGTGCGTGCTGCTGCTGACGGCCTCGCCGCAGCGCGCGCTCCAGCTCGCGGTGGTCCACGCGCCCGCCGACGACGTCGGGGTCGGCGTCGCGCTGGGCTTCCCGGAGGACCCGGACGACCCCGACGTCGACGAGCGCGTCGCGGCGACGTCCCGGGACGCCTCGGGCGCGATCGCCCAGGCGTCCGGCCTCCTGCGCGCACCGTTCGGGGACCTGCCGACGACGCAGACCACGTGGCTGTCGACCGTGATGCGCTACCTCCCGCCGGACGGGGGACCGCTGCGCCTGTCCTATCTCGCCGAGCTCGACGACCGGGAGGCGCGGGGGACGATCGTGTCGGGGCGGTGGCCGGCAGCGGCGGGCGAGGTGGCGCTCCCCGTGTCGGCGGCGCGGGCGCTCGGGCTCGCCGTCGGGAGCCCGACCAGCCTCTCCGACGCACCGGGGGTCGTCGGCGACGGGCTGACGGTCGTGGGGACGTTCGCGCCGCGCCCCGGAGCCGGCTGGCGGGAGGACCCGCTCGAGGGATCCGGGGTGAGCCCGAACTACCGCGGGTACATCTCCGCCTACGGCCCTCTCGTCGTCGCGCCGGGCACCCTCGCCGACGGCGACGTCCCGCTGCGCCGCGTGACCCTGCGCGTGCAGCCCGACCTGACGCACGCGAGCGCCGCCGACCTGAGCCGGGCGGGCGCGGGCGTCGACGCGCTGCGCGGGGAGCTGCGCAGCACGCCGGGCGACCAGGCCCAGAACGTCGTGGTGGACCTGCCGTTCCTGCGCACGGTCCACAGCGCGCGGGAGCAGGGCGGCGTGACCGGCTCCGGCGTGCTCGCGGTGGCGCTGCTGGGCGGCGCGCTCGCCGTGACCACGGTGGTCCTGGCGGCCCGGTTGGTCGCCGGCCGGCGCGCGCCCGAGGCGGCGCTGCTCTCCGCGCGCGGCACGAGCCGGGGCCGGCTGGTGGCCCAGGCTGCCGTCGAGGCGGGTGCGCTGGCGCTGCTGGCGATCGTCCCCGCGACGGCGCTCGCGCTCGTGCTGTACCGGGTGCTTGCCGGCGCGGTCGGCCTCGACCCGGCGGCGATCCCCGAGGGTGGGCTGCTCCCTCTCGTCGCGAGCGTCGCCGCCGTCGCCCTGACGCTCGGCGCCCTGCTCGTCCTGCCGTGGCTGCGCACCGGGACCGCGCGCGGCATCCGCGAGGACCGCGTCGGCGTGGTGGCGCGCTCGGGCGCCGACCTGCTCCTCCTCGTGCTCGCGACGGTGGCCTACCTGCAGCTGCGCGCCCACCGGATCGCGAGCGGGGCGACGGCCGACCCGGTGCTCGTCCTCGCCCCGGTGCTGTGCCTGCTGGCCGGCGCGGCTCTCGTCCTGCGCCCGCTCCCGCTGCTCGCCCGCCGCGCCGACGCGCGCGCCGCGTCCTCCCGCTCGCTCACGGTGCCGCTCGCGGCCTGGGGCGTGGCACGTCGCCCGCAGGGCGCCGCGGCGGCGTTCCTGGTGGTGCTGGCGACGGCGTGCGCCACGTTCGGGGTCGGGTTCGCCGCGACCTGGTCGCAGTCCCAGCGCGACCAGGCGGCCGCCGCGGTGGGCACCGACCTCTCGGTGCCCGCCCAGCTCGGCGCGCTCGGCGCGGGCGCGACGCTGCGCGAGGTCACCGGCGGGCAGGTGAGCCCGGTGACCAGCCGGCCCGTCACGCTCGGCTCGCGGGCACAGGGCGGCGACCAGGCCGTGCAGCTCGTCGCGCTCGACACGCGGCACGCCGACGAGCTGCTGCGCGGCCGCCCGCCGGCGGGCGGTTGGGCGGGCGTCACGGCGTCCCTGGCGCCGGAGGGTCCCGTCGGCGGCGTGCAGCTGACCGGCGCGAGCGCCGACCTGGCGGTGACGGGTCACGTCGAGGACGACGTGCCGATGTCCGCCGCCCTCAGCCTCGTCGTGCAGGACCGCGACGGCGCACGGGCGGCGCTGCCCGCGGGAGTCGTGGAGCTGGACGGCGCGCCGCACGACCTGGCCGTCGCCGTGCCCGCGGACGCCCGGGTCGTGGCCGTGGACGTCCGGCTGTCGGCGGTCGGCGACGCCGCCGACACCGACCAGCAGAGCAACCCGCGGTTCGGCATCGACGTGACCATGCGCGGGGCCACCCTGGTGTCCGGCGGGGCGTGGTCCGCGGGTCGGGCGCCGAGCGAGGACTACGTCGTGGCCTCGCTCACCGGCGCGACCGCGCAGGACGTGCCCGACGGCGTGCGGCTGACGCTCGACGGATCGGCCTCGTTGCCCGGGCTGTTCTGGTCCGAGGGCACCCTGACGGCGCTCGCGTTCCGTCCCGTCGACGAGGTGCCCGTGGTGGTCTCGGCACGGCTGGCTGACGAGCTCGGGCTCGAGGTCGGCGACGGGCTCCAGCTCTCGCTGGGTCTGACCCCCGTGCGGACGACGGTCGCCGGCATCACCCCTTACGTCCCGTCGCAGCCACGCGCGGCGGCGGTGCTGGCCGACGTCGACACGTTGTCCCGCGTCGCGCTCAGCCAGGGCAACCTCGAGCCCCTGACCGACGCGTGGTGGGTCGGCGGCGCGATCCCCGCCCGGGCCGCGGCGACGCTCGAGGCGCGGGGGATCGGCCCGGTGACGGACCGCACCGCCGTCGCGGACGAGAGCGCGGACGGACCCCTGCGCGCGGCCCAGCGGGCCGCGGCCGCGCTCCTCGTCGTGGCCGCCCTCGTCCTCACGCTGGTGGGCACGGCCCTGCACACCACGACCGCGCTGGAGTCGCGCGAGCTGGACGTGGCCCGCCTGCGCGGCCTGGGCGCGCCGCGGCGCGCGGTGCTCAGGTCCGTGCTCGCCGAGCAGGCGGTCCTCATCGGGGCGCCGATCCTGGCGGGCGGGCTGCTCGGAGCGCTCGCCTGCTGGGCGGTCGGCCCGCTGCTCGCGCTCTCCGCCCAGGGGCTCGCGCCCGTGCCGGACGCCGTCGTGCGCTGGCCGTGGCCCGCTCAGCTGGCGACGATCCTCGCGCTGATGCTCGGGTGCGCCGCCCTCGTGGTACCGCTCGCCGCCCGCGCGGTGCGCCGCTCGACGATCGCCCGGCTCCGGATGGAGCCGCTCGCATGAGGGTCGCCTGGCGCCGGTCCCGCGCCGACCTGTGGCCGCTCCTGGTGTCGCTGGTCGTCGTGGCGCTCACGATCGGCCTCACCGACGCGGTGCCCCGGCTGCTGAGCGACCGGGCCGACACCGCGGTCCGGACGGCGGTCGCCCACGCCGACCCGCCCGCCGACCTCGTCGTCACCAGCTCCTATGGCCCCGGCGCCTCGGACGCGACTGCCGGTCCCTCGGACACCACCACGAGCGTCGACGACGCGGCGCGCATGATCGACCGCGCCCTCCCGGCGTCGCTGCAACCCGTCCTCGGGCCGCCCGTCGCGGACGCCACCGGCATCGACCTCGCGCTCAGCACCCCCGGGCTGCCCACCGGCGGGATCCTGTGGATGACCTACCTGTGGGCGGGGCAGGCGCCGGCCGTGGGCTGGCTCGCCGGTGGCGCGCCCGGCCGCCCCGGCCCGGACGGGGCCGTGCAGCTCGCCCTGTCCGCCGAGGTGGCCCGCGCGCTCGGGGTCGGTGCCCGCGACACGTTCGAGGCGGTCAAGCCCGACCACACGACGGTGCCCGTGCTGGTCACCGGGGTGTTCGAGCCGGCGGACCCGGGCGACCGCGTCTGGACCGCTCGGCCGGAGGTCCTGCGGCCCCGGGTGGTCGGACCGGAGGACCAGCCGACGACGGTGGTGGGTGGGCTGCTGTCCGCGGCCTCGCTGCCCGCGGCGCGCGCCGCGCTGGAGCCGGACGGCGTGACCCGCACCTTCCGGTTCTCGGTGGACGCCGGCGCGCTGGACTACGCCGGCTCCGGCGCCCTGGCCCAGCAGGTCGCCGCGCTGGAGGCGTCGCCGGAGCTCCTGGGTGCTCCGGTGGCAGGCCCGCGGGTGACGTCGCGCCTCGACCTGCTGCTCACGCAGGCGCGCGCCGGCGTGGCGGCCACGTGGTCGCAGGCCGCCGTGGTGCTCGCCGGGCTGGGGTCCGGCGCCGTGCTGGTGCTGCTGGTCGCGTCCGACCTCCTGGCGCGCCGACGAGCGCTCGCGCTGCGCACGGTGCGGGCCCGCGGCGCGTCCCTCGGCGGCATCTCCCGGGAGGCGGGCGCGGAGTCGGCCGTCGTCGTCGCCGTGGGAGCGGCGCTCGGGCTCGCGCTCGGCCAGGCCGCGGCGCCCGGCGCGGTGACCTGGCCCTGGGTGGTCGTGGTGGCCACCGTCGGCCTGGTGGCACCGCCCGCGTTCGCGACGGTGACCGCGGCGCGCAGCGACGTCCGCCGCGTCCCGACCGACCGGCACCGCCGCCGGCTCGCGCAGCGCGTGCGCACGGTGCGGCGGCTGTCGATCGAGGTCGCGCTGCTCGTGCTCGCCGCCGCGTCGCTGGCCGCGCTGCGCCGGCGCGGTGTCGGGTCGGTGTCCGGCCCCGCGGACGTGCTGCTCGCGGCCGCTCCCGCGCTCGTCGCCGCGGCGGGTGCGCTGCTGCTGTGGCGCGCTGTCCCCGTGCTGCTGGGCGGAGCGCTCGGCGCCGCGCGCAGGTCCCGCAAGGCCGGCCCGCTGCTCGCTGCGGCACGGGCCCGCTCGACCGGGGCCGTCCTGCCGTTCGTCGCGCTGGTGGTCGTCACCACGCTGGCGGCCCTGTGCGCCGCGCTGGCCAGCACCGCACGCGCGGGTCAGGTGGACGGCTCGTGGGACGCCGTCGGGGCCGACGTCGTGGTGCGCACGACGCTGCGGGACGCGGCGCTGCAGGACCTCGCGGTCGGGCTGGCGTCCGCCGACGGCGTCGACGCGGTCGCCGTCGGACGCGTGCGGGCCCAGAGCCAGCTCTTCGGCGTCCGCGGCGTCGACGCCGTGCGGGTGCTCGCGGTCGACCCGGAGGCGTTCGGCGAGCTGCTCGCCCGCACCCCGTTCGGGCTCGACGCGGGGCTCGCCGCCCTGGCGGACGCCTCCGTCGCGACCGCGTCCCGCACCGCGCCCGGCCCGCTGCCGGCGCTCGTGCCGCCGGGGCTGCTGGGCTCCCGGCCGTCGCTCAGCTGGGGAGGCGTGACGGTCGACCTCGAGCCCGTGGGCGAGGTGCCGGCCCTGCCGACCCAGCAGGCCGACGGGCAGGCCGCCGGTCCCACGGTGGTGGTGGACCGCGCGGCGTTGACCGCGGTGGTCGAGGCCGTCTCCACCGCGCGGGCCGAGCAGACGGGGTCCGCTCCCGCCGTCACCGACCGGGCGGTCGCGGACCCGGACACGGTCTGGGCGGTGGGCCCGCAGGCGGCCGCGGCGGCCCGCGCGGTCGCCCCGACGATCGGTGCCCACGTGCTCGGCCGAGCCGAGTGGCTGGCGGAGCGGCGGTCGGACCCGCTGGCGGGCGGGCTGCTGACGCTGGTCGTCCTGGTCGCGGCCCTGTGCGCCGGGTTCGCGGCGATCGTCGTGGTTCTCGACGCCGCAGCCTCGGCTCCCGGGCGTGCCCGGTCGCTCGCGACGGCCAGGGTGCTGGGGCTGCGGGGCCGGGACACCGCGCGGGTCGCCGCGGGGGAGCTGCTCCCGCCGACGCTGGTGGCCGGGCTGGGCGGCGTGCTGCTCGGCGCGGCGCTGGTCGGTGCGCTGGCGGTGCCGCTCGCGCTGCGGCTGGTCACCGGGCAGGCGGCCGATCCGGGGGTGGTGGTGCCGTGGTGGGTGCTCGCGCCGGTCGGGCTCCTCGCCGCGACGGTGCTGGTGGTGGTTGCGGTCGAGTCGTCCGCCCGACGGCGCGAGCGGCTGGGCCAGGTGCTGCGGGTCCGCTGACGCGGGCGCGTCAGGCCGGCTCGCCCGGGGGCTCGCGGAGGGCGACCGAGATCAGGGTGACGCCGAGGTCGCGGATCCCGGCGAGCACGCCGTGCAGCGCCGCCTGGTCCGCGACGGCCCCGGTGAGGCTCGTGGTGCCGTCCGGCTCCCGGGTCAGGACCAGGTCCCCGAACCGCGGCGACCAGCGGTCGTCGAGGTGACCGGCGATCCGGAGCGTGTAGACGGCGGGCGCATCGGGACCGGCGGGGCGGGTCACCGGTCGACCGTCCCGGCCGGCACGGGCCCGGTCGACGGCGTCGACCGGGCCGCGTGGGGCTGCTGCCGGGACGGTCACCGGGCGCCGGCCGGGTCGAGCCGAGGGGTCGTCGCGTCGGGCAGGAGCGGGGCCGTCAGCGTGCGCTGCTCGCGCCACAGGGAGTAGCCGAGGCCGACCAGGGCGACGCCGGTCGGGATGGCGAACAGCCGGAAGTTGACCTGCGGCAGCAGGGGGATGGCAACGGTGGCGACGGCGCCGAGGGCGAGGAGGGCGGCGGCCCACCGGGCGAGGACGCGAGCGCGGAACAGGGCGATGCCGAAGAGGAGGCCGCCGGCCAGGTAGAGCACGCCGTCGACGGTGATGAGCAGCCCCATCAGCCCGATGTCGCCGGCCGCATGGCCGCCCGGGACGGCCACCGCGAGGATGTCGGCGGCGAAGCCGGGGGAGCTGTGGGCGATGGCCGGCAGGACGACCGCGCCGGTCACCTCGATGCTCACCATGAAGAGGAAGCCGAGGGCGAGCACGAGGTAGCCGATCAGGCCGAGCACCCCGGTGCGCCGCACCTGCCGGAGGTACATGCCGGTGATGCCGGCGAGCGACAGGGTGGCGAAGCCGATCTTCATGGCCTGCCGCACCTTCCACTCGGTCGTGGCGAGGAGGTCGAGGTCGAGGTGCGGGTGGTTGATCTGCACGCCGATGTAGAGCAGGCCCCCGACGACGGCGGCGGCTCCGGCGGCGCGGGTGAGGGTGGTCGTGGTGATGGACATGTCCGGCTCCTGGTGCGAGGTCCGGGGCGGGGCGCCGCGGGATGACTCGAAAGCTACGGACCGACGTGGTGACCGGGCATCACCACCTGATGTGACCGGCGATGTGACGCCCGGACCGCCTACGTCAGACCGAGCTCGCGGGCGCGGCTGACCGCCGCCCGACGCGTGGTGACGTCGAGCTTGGTGAAGATGCGCTTGGTGTGGCTGCGCAGGGTGTTGAGGGTGACGTAGAGCTCGCGGGCGATCTGCGGGCCGGTCAGGTCGCTGTCGAGCAGCCTCAGGACCTGGAGCTCCCGCTCGCTCAGGAGCTCCGCGGACGACCGGCGCGGCGGCGTCGGCGTCGCGCCGGTCCCGAGGCCGAGCAGGCGACGGGGGTGCTCGCCGCCGACGCCCTCGAGCTCCGCCGCGCGCAGCAGCTGGTGCATCGCGTCGCCCTCGTCCAGGAACAGTCGCGCGGAGGCCGCGGGCTCGGGCGCGCCCGCCCAGCAGAGCCCCAGGGACTCGAGCGCCTGCCGCCGGTCCCCGCGCGCGTCGTGCGCGAGGGCGGCGAGCATCCGGATCTCGACCAGGCTCCCGGCGCGTCCCGTGGCGTCGGCGGCCCCGTGCAGCCGCGACAGCAGCGAGAGAACGTCGTCGAGCGCGGCGGCGTCGGGGTCCGCCCGGTGGCGAGCGAGGAGCAGCCGCACGAGCGTGAGGTGGTCGAACTCGCGCAGGTACGTGGCGTCGTCCGCGGCGGACACGCCTCGCGCGCGGGCCCAGTCGGCGGCCTCGGAGAGGCTGCCCTGCCTGATCCAGGTGCGCGCACGCCTGGCCGCGAGGGGCCGCAGGTCCGGGAAGAAGCCCGGCCGGTAGAGCTGCTCCGCCGTGTCCAGGAGGCGGAGGGCCTCCGCCGGGTCGCCCTCGGTGTCGGCGATCCGCGCCATGGCCGCGAACCACCGGTAGTGGCTCTCGATCATCGCCGTGCCGTCGCCGAGCGCGGCGGCGCTCTCGAGGTGCTCCCGCGCCGCCGCGAGGTCGCCCGCCTCGTGGTCCAGCTCGGCGAGACCGACATGGAGGTCAGGCACCGCCCTGAGCACCGACGCGCCGTACGCCTCGCTGACCGTCAGCCCGCGCCGGTAGAGCTGCCGGGCCGTGCTGGGGCGACCGGCCGCGAGCCACAGGTCGGCCAGCACCACGGTGCTGGTGAGCTCGTCGACGAGGTTGCCGCTCGCGTGCAGGCTCGCCACCGCCTGGGTGAACGTCTCCAGCGCGCTCGCGACGTCGCCCTGGGCCCAGGCGACGAGGGCCAGGAACCCGGCCGCGCCGCCGCGCGCGAGGTGGTCGTCGGGGCCGGCCAGCGCGAGGGCGCGACGGGCGTGCTCCGCCGTACCCGCCAGGTCGCCGCGGGCTTGCGCGAGCGAGGCGCGGTAGACGGCGATCGTCGCCGGCAGGGTCCGCAGCTCGTCGGTCTGCGCCCACCGCGGGTCCGAGCCGCCCGGGGTGGCGGCGAGCAGCCGTTCCGCGTCGTCCAGCCGCTGCTCGAACGCCTCGAGGTCGCCCGCGACCATCAGCAGGTAGCCGGCGAACACCCCGAGGACCGGGCTGCGCCGGATGACGTCGTCGGGGAGCGCGCCGAGCCAGCCCACCAGGACCGACTCCCGTCGCTCGCGGCGGACGGCGGGCACGGCGAGCTCCATGAGGAACGCCGCACGGTCGTCGTCGTGCGCGGCGAGCGCGTGCCGGACCGCCTCGTCGAGCAGGTCGTGCGCCTCGTACCAGCGGCTCGCCCGCTCGTGCAGGGCGGGAACCAGCTCCGGGTGCTCGGCGAGGACGCGCGCCCGGAGCACGTCGGCGAAGAGGTGGTGGTAGCGGAACCACTCGCGCCGGTCGTCGAGGGGGACGAGGAACAGGTTCGCCCGCTCCAGCGTCGTCAGCATCTCCCGGCCACCGGCACCGCCGACGACGGCGTCGCACAGCGACCCGGTGAGCCGGTCGAGGACGGCCGTGCGCAGCAGGAACTCGCGGACCGGCTCCTCCAGGTGCGCGAGCACCTCGTCGACGAGGTAGTCGACGAGGTACCGGTCGGTCCCGGCGAACTGGGCGATGAACCCGCCGACGTCGGCCCGCCCCCGGATCGAGAGGGCGGCGAGCTGGAGGGCCGCGATCCACCCCTCGGTGCGCTCCTCGAGGGCCTCGACGTCCCCGGCGGTGAGGGGCAGCCCGGTGACCTGCGCGAGGTACTCGGCGGCCTCGTCCCGGGTGAACCGCAGGTCGGCGGCCCGGATCTCGACCAGCTCACCGCGCACCCGCCACCGGGCCAGCGGCAGGTCGGGGTCGGCGCGGGTGCTCAGCACGACGTGCACGTGGGGCGGGAGGTGGGTGAGCAGGAAGGTCATCCCCTCGCCGATCTCGTGGCCGTCCACCAGGTGGTAGTCGTCGAGGACCAGCCACACGTCGTCGGGCGCGGCGGCCAGCTCGTTGAGGAGCGTGGTGAGCACGAGGTCGGTCGGCAGGGGAGACGTCGTGGTCAGCTCGAGCGCGCCCGAGCCGGCGCCGCCCGTGGCGCCCTGGAGCGCCGTGATCACGTACCGCCAGAAGGTCGCGGGGTCGTCGTCGGCCGCGTCGAGCGAGAGCCACGCCACCGCGCGCCCGTCGGCCGGCGTGCCGGCCAGCCACTCGGCCAGGAGCGTCGACTTGCCGAAGCCCGCCGGGGCGGACACCAGCGTCACCTTCGCGTCGATGCCGAGGCGGACCCGCTGCAGCAGGCGAGGGCGCGCGACCAGACCGCGCCGCAGCGTCGGGACACGCAGCTTCGTCGCGATCAGCGGACCCGCCACACCGTCCCCCGTCCCAGAGCACGACCGAGCCGAGGTGAGTTCCGCCGCTCACGCTACCGGTCGAGGCCGCCCTGCACCCCCACCGTCGCGACCCCTCGCCGGCCGTGGATCCGGTGGTAGGACTTCCTGATCGGCGGGAGCAGCTGGAACACCGCCAGGACCGCGAAGACCAGCGTGTTCACCCCGACGAAGAGGCTCAGCGCCTCGAACCAGCTCGACTGCAGGATCGAGGACGGCAGGACGGAGGACGCCAGCGGGCGAGCGAGCACGGCCAGCAGGGGGAGCGTCGCGAACGCGAGCGCGGGCCGAGGCACGTAGTTCCATCCCGCCTTGCGGTGGGTGCCGATCTGCACGAAGGCCGTCACGAGCGACAGCTGCAGGAACCACGAGTACCCGAGCTCCGGCAGGACCGGGACGGCGAGCAGCCGGCCGGGCCACCCGGCGGCCCACGCGGTGACCACGCGGTCGACCAGGAAGAGCAGGCCGATCGCGACCCAGAGCGGCGACCAGCGGACGCTGTCGGAGGCCAGCAGCGCGACCGCCATCAGCAGGAAGTAGGAGTTGAGCGCGACGACGCCGTACGCGAGGGCCAGCTGCTGCGCCCAGTACGGCGCGGTGGTCCGGGTGATGCCGTACGCGCCGACGTTCTCCAGGGCGCCGCGCTGCCAGCGGAGCCGTTGGCGCGCCAGGTCCCGCCAGGTGCCCATGACCTCGGTGGTCACGCGGCACTGCGGCGGCGACGTCATCTCGGCACCGAGCGACTTCAGCGCGAGGGTGAGCTCGTTGTCCTCGGTCAGCGCGAGGGTGTCGTACACGTCGCCCGCACGCCCGGGGATGAGCGAGCCGCGGGCCTCGGAGACGGCTCGCAGCGCGTAGCCGCGGAACACCGACGCCGTGCCCGTCAGGACGAAGACCCGTCCCTCGCGACGTCCCAGCACCCGCTGGTAGCGCAGGTACTCGTTGCGCTGCATCTGGCCCAGGACCCGCGCGCCCTCCTCGCCGGCGAACAGGCCGCCGACCGCCATGAGGTCGGGGTCGGACTCCAGGAGCCCCAGCGCCGTCTCGAGATAGTCCGGGCTGATGGTGGAGTCGGCGTCCATCACCAGCACGACGTCGTCGACGCCGGCACCGGCCAGCAGCGGCTGCAGGACCTGGTTCAGCGCGCCCGCCTTGTGCTGCGTGTTGCCCTGCGTCTCGACCACCTCGACGCCGAGCTGCCGGGCGATGTCGACCGTCGCGTCCGTGCAGTTGTCGGCGACCACCAGGATGCGGTCGGGCGGGCGTCGCTGGGCGCGCAGCGACGCGAGGGTCAGACCCAGGACGGCCTCCTCGTCGTGCGCCGGGATGAGCACCGTGCAGCGCACGGCCATCGGCGACGACGCCTCCTCCGGGATCGCCGACAGCGGCCACGACGGCGGCTCCTCGAGAGCGAGGCGTCGCACCGCGGTGGACCCGAGCACGAGGCGGGCCATCCTGGCCGAGCTGCCGGGCAACGGCTCGGAGACCCGGCGACCGCTCGACAGGACGCGCATGGCCGCGGCCGACTGGAGCGCCACCATGCCGACGACGAACGCCGCGACCGCGAGACCGACGCCGAGGACGACCGATGCGCGTGGCGCGCGCACGTGGACGTCGACGGGCAGCAGGGCGACCGCCTGCTGGGGATCCTCGGGCACGATCGCCGGCTGCGCCGTGGCGATCACCCACACCCCGATCGCGAGGAGGGCGACCGCGAGGACCGTCAGGCCCAGGGTGACCCAGCCCAGCCGGGCCGACCGGCGCTGCCAGGTCTGCTGCTCGCGCATCACGTCTCCCTCACCGGTGGCGGCGCCGGCTGACGACCGTCATCACCAGCGCGCCGACGACGATGATCACGCCGATCCAGATCAGCAGGCTGCCGATGCCGGCGAACCCGAGCCAGGCGAGCACGGCACCGATCGCCGCCACGACGAGCCACACGGGCACGGTGCCCTCCCTTCGCCGCCCTCATCCCGTCCGTCGCCCGACCGTGCTCACGCGCGGGAGCGGTCGACCCTGCTGTCCTCCAGCGCGCGCACCAGCTCCATGCCCACGTCCTCGAAGAAGACGCGCACGGACTCGCCGAGCAGATGGGCGTCGCCCGCCCGCAGCGCCGCCATCGTGCCGCCCGTGCGTCGTGCCATGCCCGCCTGGGTGACCCCCCGACCGAACTGCCGCACGAGGCGCAGCACGTGCGGCTGCAGCCGGCGCAGCTGCTCCTGCAGCACGTCGTTGCCCGACCGCAGCACGAACACGTCCACCACGAACGGCCCGTAGGGGTGCACCCCCGAGACCGGGACGTCGAACGCGAAGAGGTGACCCTCCGCCTGGTCCAGCCAGGCGCGGTCGTCGGGCGTCAGGTGCGGCAGCGCCAGACGTGCCGCCGTCCCGCTCAGGGCGGCGGCGACCTGGACCAGCTGTGCCAACCGGACGGGCTCGAAGGGCGTCACCCGGTAGCCCTCGTCGGGATCGGTCCGGACCAGGTCGATCGCCGCCAGCTCCTGCAGCGCGTCTCTCGCCCGGGTGCGCGACGTGCCCAGCCGGGCCGCCAGCGGCCCCTCGCGCAGGGGCTCGCCCGCCGCCAGCTCGCCCTCGACGATCGCTCGCTCCAGGGCGTCCCGCGCGCCGTCGCCGTGCGCGGCCGCTCGTCCGCGATGCGACTGGGTCGAGCTGGGCATCGCGCTCCTCGGTGAGGCTCCGACGTCCTGGCGAGCGTATACCGAGCCCCGAGGCGGCAGATAGGGCGGGGTGGTCCGCGCGCGCGATCAGCGAGGGCGGCGGCCCGGCGTCGCGACCGCGACCACGATGCCGATCAGGCTGCCGACGATCCCCAGGGCGAGCACGATGCGCACGACGAGCTCCCAGTCGAACGACTGCCCCTCGAAGGCGAACGGGAACGTCCGCCACAGGGCGACGAGCGGCACCAGTCCCACGGCGGCCACGAGGGCGTCGCCCGCCGCCCGGAGCCACGGCGGGTCGGACACCACGTAGACGAGGTCGGCCACGAGGCCGACGACGATCGCGGCGTTGACCAGCGGCACGACGCGGGCGAACTCCGGCGTGAGGAACGGCACGACGTGCCAGCCCGGACTGACGTTGACGAGCCACAGGAGCACGCCGTTGACCAGCGCCCCGACGAGGTAGCCGGTCCGCCGGACGGATCGCGACCGGCGCGCCCGCGCGGGCGTCCGTGCTGTGCCGACGGTGCTCACGGGACGCTCCCTCCCTTGCGGCGACCTCCTCACGAGGCTCCCGCCGAGCTCGCGTGCCGCACAGGGCCGAAGGCCACCGGGTGCGGTGGCCCGCGCGGCAGGGTCGGTGGTCCCTGTCCCCGGGTCGCGGCCGGTGCTTTGCTCGGGAGACGGGGACCGAGCCCGAGAGGAGCAGCCATGACGGGGACGGTGCTGGGGCGTGCGGAACGCCCGTGGCTGGCGGCCTGGTTCGGGATCGCGGGTCTCGCGGTCGCCAACGGAGCCTTCCGCGAGCGGCTGCTCGTGCCCCGCCTGGGCACGCAGCGGGCGCACCAGGTCTCGACGGGCCTGCTCCTCCTGGGCATCTGGGGGACGGCGGCGGCGCTGGCCCGCGTCCGGCCGCTGCCCGATGGACGCTCGGCGGCGCGCGTCGGCGCGGCATGGGCCGGGTCCACGCTCGCGCTCGAGACCGGGCTCGGGCTCGCGCGGCGGGTCCCGCCGGCGGAGCTCGTCGCCGACTACGACCTGAGGGCCGGACGGCTGTGGGCCCTCGTGCCGGTCAGCATGGCGGTGGCGCCGGTGGTGTGCGCGTCACGACCGTGACGCGTCCGCCCGCTCAGGCGAGCGAGAGGAAGAGCTTCTCGAGCTTCTGCACGTCCAGGGTGGCGGGCTCGCCGTCGACGTCGGGCCGGGTCAGGCACTGGCGCATGCCGGACGCGATGATCGCGAACCCGGCGCGGTCGAGGGCGCGGGAGACCGCGGACAGCTGGGTGACGACGTCCTCGCAGTCGCGGCCCTCGTCGAGCATGCGCACGACGGCGGCGAGCTGGCCCTGGGCGCGCTTGAGCCGGTTGGAGACCTTCGACATCTCGTCCTTGTCCAGCTCCATGCGGGTTCTCCTTGGTCAGGCGGGGCTGAGCGAGCAGGGGGTGGGGATCAGCGGCAGGTGCACTGCTGGGCGCGCGGGACGTCGGCCATCACGTCGTCGACGTGCTTGCCGCAGCCGGTCCAGGTGACCTTGCCGCAGGCGGAGCATCGGGCGGGTGAGCACATCGGGGTTCTCCTTGTTCCGGGGGTGGCGTGAGCGATCAGGCGACGAGGTCGGGGCGGACGGCGGTGAGGGTGAGCCAGCCGCCGGACAGGTTGCGGGCGTCCAGGCCCTCGGCGAGCAGGACGCGGGTGGCCAGGTGCGAGCGGACGCCGGAGGCGCAGTGCACGCTGACCGGGCGACCAGCGGCGGCGGAGCGGACCTCGTCGAGGCGGCCGCGCAGCTCGGTGTGGGGGACGTGCAGCGCGCCCTTGAGGTGCCCGCGGTCGAACTCGGCGACCGACCGGACGTCCAGGACGAGCGTGTCCGCCAGGGCGTCGTCCAGGTCGGCCGGGTGCCACTGCGGCAGGGTCCCGTCGAGGACGTTCTGGGCGACGAAGCCCAGCATGTTCACGGGGTCCTTGGCCGCACCGTAGGGCGGCGCGTAGGCGAGCTCGAGCTCGGCCAGGTCGTCGGCGGTCATCCCCGCGCGCAGGGCGGTGGCCAGGACGTCGATGCGCTTGTCGACGCCCGCGCGCCCGACGGCCTGGGCACCGAGCAGGCGCCCGTCGGGAGCGAACGTGGCGACGAGGTGGACCTGCTCGGCGCCGGGGAACCAGCCGGCGTGGTGCCCGGGGTGGATGCGGACCACCTCGTGGGCCAGCCCGGCGCGGGCGAGCGCCGCCTGGCTCGGGCCGGTGACGGCCGCGGTCAGGCCGAACACGCGCACGATCGCGGTGCCCAGGACCGCAGCCTGCGGGGTCGTGCGGCGGCCGAGCATCGAGTCCGCGGCGCGTCGACCCTGGCGGTTGGCGGGGCCGGCCAGCGGCACCGGTCCGACCGCCCCGGTGACGGCCTGGACCACCTCGACGGCGTCGCCGACGGCCCACACGTTCGGGTCGGAGGTCCGCTGGTCCTCGTCGACGCGGATGGCGCCCTGGCGTCCGAGCTCCAGCCCGGCGTCCGCCGCCAGCCCGCTCGCCGGACGGACCCCGACGTTGACCAGGACGAGGTCGGCCCCCACCGTCGTGCCGTCCGACAGCTCGATGCGGAGCGCGTCGTCGGTGCCCGGGGTGATGGAGCGGGCGGAGACCCCCAGGTGCAGGCCGACGCCGTGCGCCCGGAGCTCCGCGGCCAGCAGGGGTGCCAGCTCGGCATCCAGCGGAGGCAGCACCTGGTCGGCGAGCTCGACGACGTCCACCTCGAGCCCGCGGGTCACCAGCGCCTCGACCGCCTCGAGGCCGATGAAGCCGGCGCCGACGACCACGGCACGCGGTCGCCCGGCACCCCGCCGAGCCGTGAGCAGCCGGGCGACGTGCTCGTCGACGGCGTCCAGGTCGGGCAGGGTCCGCAGCGCGTGCACGCCGGGGTGGTCCAGGCCCTCGACCGGCGGGCGCACCGCGACGGCGCCGGGGGACAGCAGCAGCGCGTCGTAGGGCAGCGCGTAGGAGCCGTCGGCGGTGGTCACCGCCACGGTGCGGGCAGCCCGGTCGATCGCCGTGACGCGGCTGTCGGTGCGCACGTCCAGCGCGAGCGACGCCCCCAGCGAGGCGGGCGTGTGCAGCAGCAGGTCGTCGCGGTGCTCGATCTCGCCGGACAGCCGGTAGGGGAGCCCGCAGCCGGCGAACGACACGTACGAGGACTGCTCGAGAACGACGATCTCCGCCCGCTCGTCGAGGCGCCGCGCCCGGGCCGCCGCGCTCATCCCGCCGGCGACGCCGCCCACGACGACGATCCGGCGGGGATCGGTCACGGCGATCTGAGCTGCTTCAGGCATGCGGAGACGATACCCTGGGGGGTATCGACCGACCAAATCGCCGTGCGTTCCTCAGACGTCCCGGGAGGGGCCGCTCGGGGCCGTGACGGCCTTCTCGTTGCGCATGCTCCGCTGCAGGTCCTGGAGCAGGAGCGGGACGTCGGCCCATCCCTGCAGGCTGACGGCGGCCACCGCCCGGACCCGCGGCCACTCGCCGTCGGCGAAGCCGGGGGGACTCGGGCGCAGCGCGCGGAGCGCCGTCCGACGCAGGTCCTCGGCGACCTCACGGGCGCGTTCGTCCGGGACCGCGGGCAGCACGGCCGCGACGAGGATCTCGTCGTCCCCGAGCCGCCCGAGCACGCAGCCCCTCGGGAACGCGCCCGTGAGGGCCTGCGCCATGGTGCCCAGCACGCGGTCGCCGTGGGGGAGCCCGTGGATCGCGTTGAGCAGGCCGAACGCCGCGACGTCCACCAGCGTCACCGCGAGTCGTCGACGGGAGTCGCGGATCTCGCGCGCCCAGGAGTCGAGCGTGTGCTCGAGCGTGTGGCGGTTGACCAGCCCGGTGGTGCGGTCGCGCATGCCCTGGTCGGCGAGCGCCGCGGCGAGCGCGTGCACGAGCTCGGCCGTGCCGGTCGCCGACCAGACGTCCGCGCGGACGACGACGTCCTCGAACCGGGACTCGGGCGGCCGGGCCATCGCGAGCAGCGCCGCCTCGACGACGGACGACGCCGGGTCGACCACCAGCGGCCGCCAGTCGGCCACGGCTCGCGCGGGCCGGCGCGTGAGCACCGCCCGGCCGTAGCCGAGCCGACCCGCCATCCCGGCGTTGAACCGCGAGCGGGTGAGGAGCCCGATCCGGCTCCGGTCGGCGTGGTCGATGACGCCGATCCGCAGCAGGGCCGGGTCGAGGAAGAGCGGTTCGACCTCGTGCACGGGCATCTCGGCGTCGATGACCCGCATCGGGACCGCGAGGGTCGCGACGGGGGAGGTGGGCGGGACGGCGCCGGAGCGCAGGTCACGCAGGAGGGTCTGGACATCGGCCACAGGCACAGGGTCGGCGATGACGTCGCAGGTCATGAGCGTGTTCGTCGACTCGCCCGGCAACGTTCACGGGCGCGACACCTGCCTGGGTGGGCGCCCGCCGGTCACGCGGGAGGACCGTCGTCCCACGCCGCGACCTGCGTGCCGACGGCGAGCGCCATCGCCTCGAGGTCGCGCCGAGCACGTCGGTGCGACGCCGAGGCGTGCGCCGTCGCGCCCACGCCATGGGGCTCCGTGGTGGCGTCGGCGGTCAGCACCAGCAGGGTTCGACGCGCGCCCATGGGAACGAGGTGCGCCGCGACGCGGAAGTCCACGCCCTCCCATCGCCCGGACCCGTCGGCGGCCTCCGCGGGGGTGACCGCGTCGAGCACGACGTCGGTGTGCTCGAAGTGCCAGACCGCGTCCTGGTCCGGCCCGGTGGCGGCGACGGTCGTCAGGGCCCGCCACGCGACGTCGGTCGACACGGGGAGCTCGATGCTGGCGGCCGTCTCCTTCGGGATCACGGGTCGCCTCCGTTCCTCAGCGCGCGTCTCGTCATCATGGGCGCGTCGGGGCGGTTGGTCCAGTGCGTCGGCACCGGGCTCGGGCCCGTCGCCGCCTCCAGGCGGTCACCCAGTGGTCACCCGAGGTTCACCCGGGCCGAGCAGCATGGGCCGGAGCCGTCACGGAGGAGCGCCATGCGAGTCGAACGGGGTCGGGCGCACCACGCGCCGACCGTCGTGCCCGAACCTGTCTACGTCGTCGAGTTCTGGACGAACGGCAGCGAGAGCGAGAGGTGGCGGGTGGTCGACGCGGAGGACGTCGACGACGTCATGGACTGGGCGCGCAGCCGACAGCTCGGCCGCGTCCTGTCGGTCAGCATCGAGCACCTCGACGAGCACGGGACGTCCGTCCTGCGGCTGCTGGGACCGTCCCGGGCACCGGCCAGAGCCGTGCGCTCGGCGTGAGCCGCCGGGCCGGGTCGCACGCCGCCGAGCACGGGGACGTCCGGCCCGGGCGGGCGTCGGAGGCCGGGTCCTAGGCTCGAGAGATGGACCGCGGGCGGGTCGCAGGGCTGTTCCCCGGCGTCGGCGTCGCCCGGCGCTACGAGCGGGCATGGCTGCGACCGGACCTCGTCGCGGGCGCCTCCCTCGTCGCAGTCGCCATCCCCGCCGGCATGGCGTACGCCGCGGCCGCCGGCCTGCCGCCGGTCACCGGCCTGTACGCGACGATCGTCCCGCTGCTGGTCTACGCGCTCGTCGGCCCCACGCGGGTGCTCGTCCTCGGGCCCGACTCGTCGCTCGCGCCGATGATCGGCGCCGCGGTGCTGCCTCTCGCGCTCGGCGACCCGGACCGTTCCGTCGCTCTGGCCGGCATGCTGGCGGTCCTCATGGGCCTGATGCTCATCGCCGGCCGCGTGCTGCGGCTCGGGTTCCTCACCGGACTGCTGTCGATGCCGATCCGGGTGGGGTACATGAACGGGATCGCGCTGGTGGTCATCGCCGGCCAGGTGCCCAGGCTGCTCGGCATCTCGGTGCCCGCCGGCTCGGTCTGGGAGCACGTCGGCCAGACGGTCGCGGCCGTCGCCGACGGCGAGGCCGACCCCGTGGCGGCGGCGATCGGCGTCGTGTCGCTCGCGGTCATCGTCGCGGCGCGGGCGCTCGGCGCCACCGCCAAGGGCATCGTGCTGGCGGTCGTCGGTGCGACCGTCGTGACCGCAGTCCTCGGTCTGGCGGATCAGATCCCCGTCGTCGGCGCGCTGCCGTCCGGCCTGCCCGCACCCGCCCTCGCGGGCCTCGAGCCCGCCGACGTGCTCGCGCTGATCGGTCCGGCGGCGGGCATCGCGCTCATCACGTTCGCCGACACCGCCGTGCTCTCGCGCGCCCTGGGCGGACGCAGGGGTGAGACCGTCGACGGCAGCCAGGAGATGGGCGCGCTGGGCGCCGCGAACCTCGCGACCGGGCTGCTCGGCGGGTTCCCCGTCTCCGGCAGCGCGTCACGCACGCCCGTCGCGGTCCAGGCGGGCGCCCGCACCCAGCTCACCGGCGTCGTCGCGGCCGTGCTGCTCGTCGCGTTCATGCTGGTCGCCCCCGGACTGCCGGCGTACCTGCCGTCCGCCACGCTGGCTGCGGTCGTCATCGCCGCCGCGTCGTCGTTCGTCGACGTGCACACCCTCGTCCGGCTGGTGCGGATGAGCCGGAGCGACGCGGCGCTGCTGGTCGCGGCGTTCCTCGGCGTGGCGTTCGTCGGCGTGCTGCAGGGCATCCTCGTGGCCGTCGCCCTCTCGCTCGCGGTGTTCGTGCGCCGGGCGTGGGAGCCGTACCGCGCCGAGCTGGTGAGCGTCGAGGGCGTCCCGGGATTCCACGACCTCAGCCGGCACCCCGAGGGCGAGCGGATCCCCGGCCTGGTGATCGCGCGGTTCGACGCGCCCCTCTTCTTCGCCAACGGCGACGTGTTCGACACCTGGGTGCGGCAGCTCGTCGCCGACGCTCCGGCACCGGTGCGCCGCGTCATCATCGCCGCCGAGCCGATCACGGGCCTCGACACGACCGCGCTCGACGAGCTCGTCGAGCTGGACGACCACCTCGCCGCGCTCGGCGTCGACCTGGTCTTCGCGGAGATGAAGGGCCCCGTCAAGGACCGTCTGGTGCGCTTCGGCGTCGGCAGCCGGTTCGGCCCGGACCACTTCTACCCCACGGTGCACAACGCCGTGCGCGCCTTCCGGGTGGAGAGCGAGCAGTGACCTCGTCCGGGTCAGGCCGACGAAGCCCGACCAGGTGGGTCCGCAGCGAGGCCGCCCGGTGCCCGCAGGTCCGGGAGACCGCCGTGTTCGGCCCGGGCGACGAACGGTGAGGTCATCGCCCGGACCAGCGCGCCGTAGCCGAGCCGGAAGCTGATCTCGTCGCCCACCGCGATGCGCACGTCCCCGGTGTCGAGGACCAGGTGGTCGCTGCTCATCCCGAGCACGGAGATCCCGTCCGGCGGGGTGAGGCCGTCGAGGTCGACGTCCTGACGACCGAGAGCCACGATCGCCTGGCGCAGGGTCCCGCGCGTGGTCCGGGCCGGTGGCGCCCCGTAGGCGGCCTCGGCGCGTGCTCCCCAGGGCTGTGCCGGCTTGTCGGCCGCCTCGATGACCTCGCCGACCAGGGTGAACGCGTCCGTGCTGAGGCCGGCGACCGGTGCCCGTCGGAGGGGCTCGGTGCCGAGCAGGATCGCCTCGCCGAGGCGCAGCTCGTTGGTGCGCCCGAGCCGGGTGGTCGTCAGTGCCCAGTCCAGGTTGGCCGAGTTGCCGCTGGAGACGACGTCGAGGTCGAGGTGGTGCTGCGACTCGGTCCGATCGACGAGCCGGTGCAGCACGCCCATGTTCGTGTCGTCGGGCACGACGCCGTTCTGGCAGGCCAGGTTGGCGCCGAGCCCCGCCAGCCGGAGCGACCGAGATCGCAGGACGACCCCGACGGCCGCGGCCAGGTCGTTGACCGCGATGCCCTCGCGCAGGTCGCCCAGCTCGACCATGAGGATCACGTCGTGGCGGTTCCCTGCGTGCCTCGCGGCGTCGTCGAGAGCCGCGATGACGGCCGGTTCGGTGTTGAGGCTGGTCGCCGCGGAGCGGACCACCCGGGGCACCTGGCTGAGCATGGGGGAGCGGATCAGGGTGCGGGGCACCGACCCGTCCAGGCCCGCCAGGCGTGCGAGGTTGTCGACCCGGGAGTCACCCAGTCCGACGGCCCCGCCGCGGAGCATCGCGGCGGCGATCGCGGGCGAGCCGAGGGTCGCCTTGGTGACTCCGAGCACCCGGACGTGGCGAGCCGCCAGCCGGCCCACGAGGACGCGGGTGTTGCGCTCCACCCGATCGAGGTCGATCTCGATCCGGGGAGCAGTCACCCACGAAGGGTCAGGTGGGGTGCAACCGTCGGGGCCAGCTGCGGGAACGCGCTCAGGACCATGTCGACGAGGTCCTGCCCGGGCCGGGTCAGCGGGTCGGTGACCGGGAGGCCCAGCTCCCGACGGTGGGCCTCGATCGACTCGTCCAGCTCGAGGGCGGTCATCTCCTCGTGGTTGATGGTCACCCCGATCACGCGGGTGTCGGCGAAGGCCTCGATCATCGCGATCTCGCTGGCGACGGTCGGCATGGGCATCATCGGGAAGTCGCCGAGCACCGTGCGCTTCGGCGCGTGCTGCACGATCACACCCTGCGGGCGGCTGCCTCGAAGGATGTGTCCCGACGTCAGGTAGGCCGGGTGGCTCAGTGCGCCCTGCCCCTCGACGACGATCACGTCGGGGTCCTCGCCCTCGAACGCGGCGACGACCTGGTGCTCGACCTCGCCCGAGCAGAACTGCGGGACGAGGGCGTCCAGGGCGACGCCGTACTTGCCGCCCTGGATGAGCGTGGTCTGGCCGGTGCCGACCATGACGGCGTTGATCCCGCGCGCGTTCAGGGCCTGGACCAGCAACGTCGCGGTGGTGCGCTTGCCGATCGCTCCGTCGGTGCCCAGCACCGCGATCCGGGGGCAGGTCACGTCGAAGATCCGGCCGGAGAACAGGTGCAGGTCCCGGGTGTCCTTCGGGCGCCGCACATCGGTGATGGTCACCCCGGCGATCAGCGCGGCGGCCACGAACTCGGCATCGTCGTTCAGGAACTCGTGCAGGCCGTTGATGACGTGCATGCCGCGGGCGATCCCGTCGAGGAGCACGATCCGTTGGGCCTCGGACAGCAGGCCGTCGGCCGGCGCGAGACCGCAGATGAGGTAGTCCGGGACCGACCCGGCGTCGGCGACCGCCTCGGCCAGCGTGGCCACGATCGGGATGCCGTTCGGGGTCCCGTCCAGGAATGCCCCGGCGTCGGCGCCTGCGCACCTGCTGTCGATGACGCTGAGGATCTCGTACTTCTCCGAGTGCCGGACCAGGCCGTTCCCGGTCTTGCCGTCCTGCTCGCCGAACTGGCCCTCGCAGTAGACCACCGCGGTCGACCCGACCGGGAGGTCGAAGGGAGCGGCCGGCACCGCCTCGTCCGGACGTCGCAACGCATCGAGCGGGAGGTTGTTCGTGAGCGCAGACATGTGGTCCCTCTGAGAAGGCTCAGAGGAGGCGACGGGATCGTGGCCGGGCGTGAGCCCAACGGTCAACGAGTGGTCTGCACTGAGTGCCGGCAAGGTTGCCGACAGCTCGGACAGTAGCCCGTCGACACCGACATCCCCGCATCGCTGCGCGGACGCGGCCCTGGACCTGAGCGCCGTGGGAGCTGCGGGGCTGTTCGCCTCGCGCCGCCGTCGTCGCTCCCGGAGCAAGGAGAAAGGCCGCTCCGGAGTCTTCCGGAACGGCCTCTGACCTGCGGTGATGCTGGTGGGCGATACTGGGATCGAACCAGTGACCTCTTCCGTGTCAGGGAAGCGCGCTACCGCTGCGCCAATCGCCCGGGGATCAAGCCGGGGTACTGCATCAGGTGATACGAGGTGGAGATGGGATTCGAACCCACGTATACGGCTTTGCAGGCCGCTGCCTCGCCTCTCGGCCACTCCACCCTGAGACCGCAGTCCTCAGCGGCTGCGGTCAGCCGATCAGGAGTGTCTGCCTCCGAGCGGACGACGGGATTCGAACCCGCGACCCTCACCTTGGCAAGGTGATGCTCTACCACTGAGCCACGTCCGCACAGCACGTCCCCCCGGCATTCACCGGTGTTCCGTGTGCGTCCCGAACTCTAACTGACGATCTCCGCGAGAGTCCAACTGGCTCCGGGCACCCGGGTGATCGTGCGGATCACGGGGTGGCGGAGCCCGGATCGGTAGCGTGTGCGGGTGCCCGAGCCGAGCGTGAGTCCCCGTGGCGTCGCGTGGTTCGCGGGCGTCGAGGCGGCCGGCGTCGTCGAGGTGGTGGACGTCCGCGCGCAGCCCGAGCGGCTCGCCGCGCCGGGCTGGTGGGCCGTCGTCGGCGACTTCGAGGGCAGGGTGCGGGCCTGGCGGTTCGCGCGGGCGGGCGCGTCGGCCGGCGCCGGCGAGGGCGGCTGGTCCGGCCCGGACCCGGCCGACTGGTCGTCGTCGCTGGATCGCGCGGGGTACGTCGCTGCAGTTCAGCGTGTTCGCGCCCACATCCAGGACGGGGACGTCTACCAGGCGAACCTCTGCCGCGTGCTGAGTGCGCCGCTGCCGGCCGCGGACCGCGAGCCCGACGCGCGGGCTCTCGGTCGGGTGCTCGACGCCGGCAACCCCGCGCCGTTCTCCGGCGGCGTCCACGTGCCCGGACAGGTGTGGGTGGTCACGGCGTCGCCGGAGCTGTTCCTGCGCGTGGAGGACGGCGTGGTGTCGTCCGGTCCGATCAAGGGCACCGCAGTGACGGCGGACGCGCTGACCGACAAGGACCGGGCGGAGAACGTGATGATCACCGACCTCGTGCGCAACGACCTGCAGAAGGTCTGCGCGCCGGGCACGGTCGAGGTCACCTCGCTGCTGGGTGAGGAGCATCACCCAGGGCTGGTCCACCTGGTGAGCACGGTGCAGGGGGTGCTCGCCGACGACGTCGCCGGCGCGCCCGACCTCTGGGCCCGGCTCCTGGACGCCACCTACCCGCCCGGCTCGGTGTCGGGCGCGCCCAAGTCGTCGGCGCTGGACATCATCGCGGCGCTCGAGACGCAGCCGCGCGGGCCGTACTGCGGGGCCGTCGGCTGGGTCGAGGTCGCCGAGGACGGGGCGGTGCGGGCCGAGCTGGCGGTCGGCATCCGCACGTTCTGGTGGGCCGACGACGTGCTGCGGTTCGGCACCGGGGCCGGCATCACGTGGGGGAGCGACCCCGAGGCGGAGTGGGCGGAGACCGAGCTCAAGGCCGCCCGACTCGTCGGCCTCGCCTCCGGCGTCGCCGTCGCGCCGATGACAGACTGACCCGATGGGTGTCGTGATCTGGTCGAACGGTCGTCTCCACGGTCCGGAGGACCTCCTGCTCTCCGGCGTCGACCACGGGCTCACCGTCGGCGACGGCGTGTTCGAGACGTGCGCGGTCTACGACGGCACGGCGTTCGCCCTGACCCGGCACCTGCGCCGGCTGAAGAGGTCGGCCCTGGGCATCGGGCTGGCCGAGCCCGACGAGGACGCGGTCCGCGAGGGCGTCGCCGCGGTCCTGGCGGCCGCCGGTCCGGACACCGGGCGCCTGCGCATCACCCTGACGGGCGGCCCGGGTCCGCTGGGCTCGAACCGCTTCGCGCCCGCCGACCAGCGCCAGAGCGTCCTCGTGCTGGCGGGCCCGGGGGTCCGGTCCGAGGTGTCCCGCGTCGTGCGCGTGCCGTGGGTCCGCAACGAGCGGTCGGCGGTGGCGGGGCTCAAGACGACGTCGTACGCGGAGAACGTGGTTGCGGTGTCCGAGGCCTACCGCCGCGGTGCCGACGAGGCGGTGCTCGCCAACACGGTGGGCGACCTGTGCGAGGGCACGGCGTCGAACGTGTTCGTCGAGCGCGGCGGCGAGCTGGTGACCCCTCCGCTGTCCAGCGGCTGCCTGGCCGGCATCACGCGCGAGCTCCTGCTGGAGTGGTCCGCCGCGGCCGGCCTGCCCGTGCGGGAGGCCGAGCCGGGGGAGCTGCGGTACGAGGTGCTGGACGAGGTGGGTGACGGCACGACGCACCTGATGATGAGCGGCTCGATCCGCAACGTGTCGCCCGTGGTCAGCCTCGACGGGGCGGACGTCGCCGCCGGACCGATCTCCCTGGAGGCGCAACGGCTGTTCCAGGCACGGCTGGCGGACGACCTCGACCCCTGACGGGCCCGGACATACGACGACCGGCCCCGCCAGAGGCGGAACCGGTCGCAGTGAGCTGGGGTCAGGCAGTCAGGAGAGCGGCGATCAGCGCGGTGATCTCGCCTTCCATCCGGTCGCTCTCGGTCCCCAGAGGCACGAGCGCCTCGGTACCGGCGAGGAACCGCTCGATCGGCTCGGTGGGGGCGGCGAGGAGCGCGCTGCCCTCGACCCCGCTGAGCGACACGAGGGTGTAGTCGGGGTCTTCGTCACGCCACACCTGCACGTCACCGGTCCCGGCGGGCGCGTCGGCCGTCGCGTGCATCCCCAACGAGAGGAGCTCGCGGCCGATCAGCCAGGTCGACATGGTGTGCGGGCCGGTAAAGACCGCGCGCACCGTGTAAGGATCGGTGGTTCGGAAGGAGAACTCGGCGCTCACCGGGATCACGCTCGCGTCGGAGCCGATGAGCTGCATGGCGACGACCTCGACGACGTCGTATGTCGAGCTCGTCATCGGGTCCTCCTGTTCGCAAGGGCTGGAGGTCCCATCATGGCAGGCCACGTGCCCGATTGGCCCTGTACGAACCGTGAGTTCACCCGGAGGGACGCGCGCGCGAACGGGGACGCCGGGTGACAGCACCCATCTTGGCGACACCGCACCCCCTTGACGTCGGTGCGATGACCTGCAGTGGTCCCGTTTCGGATTCTCGTGCCGGGCCGGGTAGCATCCTCTCGATGTCACCCGCGGGTGGTCGTCATCCTCGCGCACCGGCGTGTCGCGGAGAGACGGTGCCGGCGGCGACGGGCGATTGGCTCAGTTGGTAGAGCGCCTCGTTCACACCGAGGAGGTCATCGGTTCGAGTCCGGTATCGCCCACTCGAACAGGAGGGGTCGGCCCAGCGGGCCGGCCCCTTCTGGCATGGATAAGGCGTCCGGTGGGCGGCAGGCCCGCCGGTAGCATCGAGGGGCTCGCCGCCAGGGCGAGCGGCCACGAAGGAGGCTGTACCGGTGCCCGAGCTCATCACCCTCACCGTCGACGGGATCGCGACCACGGTGGAGCCGGGGACGACGGGCACCGACCTGTACTCCTCCCGGCGCGACGTCGTCGTCGCCCGCGTGGACGGCGAGCTGCGCGACCTGCACCTGCCGCTGGCCGACGGTGCGGTCGTGGAGGCCGTGACGATCGACGAGCCCGACGGCCTCGCCGTCCTGCGGCACTCGGCGGCGCACGTCCTGGCGCAGGCGGTGCAGGAGGTCAACCCGACCGCCAGGCTGGGCATCGGCCCGCCGATCACCGACGGCTTCTACTACGACTTCGACGTCGAGACCCCGTTCACCCCGGAGGACCTCAAGGCGATCGAGAAGGTCATGGGACGGATCGTCAAGGAGGGCCAGACCTTCCGCCGGTGGGACGTCACCGAGGAGGAGGCGCGCAAGGAGCTGCGCGACGAGCCGTACAAGCTGGAGCTCATCGGCCTCAAGGGCGACCCGCAGGCCGCCGACGGCGCCTCCGTCGAGGTCGGGCTGGGCGGCCTGAGCATCTACCAGAACGTGCGCGGCGCCGGCCGGGAGAGCGAGCAGGTCGTCTGGCAGGACCTCTGCCGCGGCCCGCACATCCCGACCACCCGGCTGCTGGGCAACGGCTTCCAGCTGACCCGCTCGGCGGCCGCGTACTGGCGCGGGTCCGAGAAGAACCCGCAGCTGCAGCGTGTCTACGGCACCGCATGGCCCACCAAGGACGAGCTGCGCGCGTACCTCGAGCGCATCGCCGAGGCGGAGCGTCGCGACCACCGCCGCCTGGGCACCGAGCTGGACCTGTTCTCGTTCCCGGACGAGATCGGCTCCGGCCTGGCCGTGTTCCACCCCAAGGGCGGCGTCGTCCGCATGGAGATGGAGCACTACAGCCGGCTGCGGCACGTCCAGGGCGGGTACGAGTTCGTCAACACCCCCCACATCACCAAGGGCAAGCTGTACGAGATCTCGGGGCACCTCGACTGGTACGCCGACGGCATGTACCCCCCGATGACCCTCGACGAGGAGCGCGACGCCGAGGGGCACGTCCGCAAGGCAGGGCAGCAGTACTACCTCAAGCCGATGAACTGCCCCATGCACAACCTGATCTTCGCGGCGCGGGGGCGGTCGTACCGGGAGCTGCCGCTGCGGCTCTTCGAGTTCGGCACCGTCTACCGGTACGAGAAGTCCGGCGTGGTGCACGGCATGACCCGCGCGCGCGGGTTCACCCAGGACGACGCGCACATCTACTGCACCCGCGAGCAGATGGCGGACGAGCTCACCACGACCCTCACGTTCGTCCTGGACCTGCTCAAGGACTACGGGCTCGACGACTACTACCTGGAGCTGTCGACCAAGAACCCCGACAAGTTCGTCGGGTCCGACGCCGTCTGGGACGAGGCCACCGAGACCCTGCGCCAGGTCGCCGAGGCGTCCGGGCTGGACCTCGTGCCCGACCCGGGCGGCGCCGCGTTCTACGGCCCGAAGATCTCCGTGCAGGTCAAGGACGCCCTCGGTCGCACCTGGCAGATGTCGACGATCCAGCTGGACTTCAACCTGCCCGAGCGGTTCGAGCTGGAGTACACCGCGTCCGACGGCAGCCGGCAGCGGCCGGTGATGATCCACCGGGCGCTGTTCGGCTCGGTCGAGCGGTTCTTCGCGATCCTCACCGAGCACTACGCCGGTGCGTTCCCGGCCTGGCTCGCGCCGGTCCAGGTGCTCGCCGTCCCCGTCGCCGAGCCGTTCGAGCCCTACCTCGACGAGGTGGTGACGCAGCTGCGGGCGCAGGGGATCCGGGCCGAGGTGGACCGCTCCGACGACCGGTTCGGCAAGAAGATCCGCAACGCCAGCACGCAGAAGATCCCGTTCGTGCTCATCGCCGGTGGCGAGGACGCCGACGCCGGGGCCGTGTCGTTCCGCTACCGCGACGGGCGCCAGGACAACGGCGTGCCCGTGGCGGAGGCGATCGAGCGGATCGTCTCGGCGGTGCGCGACCGCGTGCAGGTCTGAGCAGTGGTCGACGGAACAGAGCCCGCCGACGACTTCGCCGGGGTCCCGGACGGTTTCCAGCGACTGTGGACCCCGCACCGGATGGCCTACCTCGGGGGGCAGGACAAGCCCGTCGACCGGGAGGCCGGTGAGGGCTGCCCGTTCTGCCGCATCCCGACGCTCAGCGACGAGGACGGGTTGATCGTCGCGCGCGGCGAGGTCGCGTACGTCGTGCTCAACCTCTACCCGTACAACTCGGGCCACCTGCTCGTCTGCCCGTACCGGCACGTCGCCGACTACACCGAGCTGACCGAGCCCGAGGTGGCCGAGGTGGCCGCGATGACCCGGACGGCGATGAGCGTGCTGCGGCAGGTGTCGGCGCCCCAGGGGTTCAACCTCGGCATGAACCAGGGCGACGTCGCAGGTGCCGGCATCGCGGCGCACCTGCACCAGCACGTGGTGCCACGCTGGGGCGGGGACTCGAACTTCCTGCCGATCGTGGGCCGCAGCCGCGCGCTGCCGGAGCTGCTGGGCGACACGCGGGAGCGGCTGTCCGCCGCGTGGCCCGCCGCGGCGAAGGGATGATCGGCACGTGCTGAACGGACTGCGCGGCGCCATGACGCGCTTCTTCACGCCCATCGCGCGGGTGCTGCTGCGGGCGGGCGTCTCGCCGGACGCGGTGACCATCGGCGGCACGCTCGTCGTCGTGGTCACGGCGCTCTGGGCGTTCCCGACCGGTCACTTCCTGGCCGGCACGCTGATCATCGCGGTCTTCGTGCTCACGGACTCGCTCGACGGGGTCATGGCGCGCCAGGCGGGCCGGTCCGGGCCGTGGGGCGCGTTCCTCGACTCGACCCTGGACCGGTTCGGCGACGGCGCGATCTTCGCGGGGCTCGTCCTGTGGTTCACCGCCGGCGGGGACGACCGCCCGTCCGCGGTGCTCGCGCTCGCCTGCCTGGTGCTGGGATCGATCGTGCCCTACGCCCGCGCCCGCGCCGAGGGGCTCGGCATGACCGCGTCCGGCGGGATCGCCGAGCGCGCGGACCGGCTCGCCCTCGTGCTCGTGGCCACGTTCGCGGTCGGCGTCGGCGCCCCCGCGGTCGTGCTCACGGTCGTGCTCGCGCTGTTGGCCCTGGCGTCGTCCGTGACGATCGTGCAGCGGATGAGCAAGGTCTACCGGCAGGCCGCGCAGGTGACCGAGTGAACGTGGACGTCGCGCGGGCGTACGCCGTCGCGTGGAGGAACGCCGGCAAGCTCCCCGGACCGGTGCTGCGCACGCTCTGCGACGCCGCGGCGGACGTCGCCTGGCTGCGGCACGGCGGCGGGGTGCGGCAGCTGGAGAAGAACCTGGCCCGCGTGCGGCCCGAGCTCGACGCGCGCGCGCTGCGCCGGCTCAGCCGGGCCGGGATGCGCTCCTACATGCGGTACTTCGGCGAGGCGTTCGCCCTGGCGACCCTGCCCCAGGACCAGGTGGACGCCCGCGTGCGTGCCGTGGGCGTCGAGAACCTGCGGGTGCACACCGACCGCGACCAGGCGGTGGTGCTGGCGCTGGGGCACACCGGGAACTGGGACCTGGCCGGCGCCTGGGCGACGCGTGCGGTGGCGCCCGTGACCACCGTGGCCGAGCGGCTCGAGCCGGAGGAGCTCTTCCAGGAGTTCGTGGCGTTCCGCGAGGGGATCGGCATGACGATCTTCGCGCTCACCGGCGACGGGGACGTGTTCCGGGGCCTGGTGCGCGCCGCCCGCGCGGGGGCCGGGCTGCTGCCGCTGCTCGCCGACCGCGACCTGACCGCCAAGGGCGTCGAGGTCGACCTGTTCGGCCACCGGGCGCGGTTCGCCGCCGGACCCGCCGCGCTCTCGATCTCGACCGGGGCGCCGCTGGTCACCACCGTCATCTACTACGAGCGGCTCCGGGGCGCGCAGCGGCGGGCGGCCGGCTCGCCGTGGGGCATCGTCATCCAGTTCAACAAGGCCATCGACGTGCCGCCGGACGTGCCGCGCGCCGACCAGGTGCGGGCGATGACGCAGGCGTGGGTCGACGAGTTCGCGGCGGGCGTGCGGCAGCGCCCGCAGGACTGGCACATGCTGCAGAAGGTCTTCGTCGAGGACCTCGACCCCGTGCGCTACGCCGCGACGGTCGCGAGCGCCGGATGAGCACGCTGAGCGCGGAGCACACCCTGCGGGTCGGCATCGTCTGCCCGTACTCCTACGACGTCCCCGGCGGGGTCCAGTTCCACGTGCGGGACCTGGCGGAGGCCCTGATCGCCCGCGGGCACGAGGTGTCGGTGCTGGTGCCGGCGGACGACGACACGCCGATCCCGCCGTACATGACGGCCGCCGGCCGGGCGATCCCGGTCCGGTACAACGGGGCCGTCGCGCGCATGACGTTCGGGCCGGTCACCGCCAACCGGGTGCGCAGGTGGCTCGCCGCGGGGGAGTTCGACGTGCTGCACCTGCACGAGCCGGTCACGCCGAGCCTGGGCATGCTCGCGCTGTGGATCGCCGACGGACCGATCGTGGCCACGTTCCACACCGCGCTCATCCGGTCCCGGCCGCTCCAGATGGCCTACCCGCTGGTGCGCCAGTCGCTGGAGAAGATCTCCGCGCGGATCGCCGTCTCCGAGGACGCCCGCCGCACGCTGGTCGAGCACATGGGCGGCGACGCCGTGGTGATCCCGAACGGCGTCTACGTCGACGACTTCACCGCGGCGCAGCCGGACGCCCGCTGGACCGGCACGCCCGAGCGCCCGACCATCGCCTTCCTGGGCCGGCTCGACGAGGCCCGCAAGGGTCTGCCCGTGCTGCTCGACGCCGTGCCGGCCGTCCTCGCCCAGATCCCGGGCGCGCGGTTCCTGGTGGCGGGTCGGGGTGACACGGGCCCCGACGAGGTGCGGGAGCTGCTGGGCGAGGAGGCGGCGGCCGCCGTGGAGTTCCTCGGCGGGATCTCCGACGACGAGAAGGCGAGCCTGCTGGCGTCCGTCGACGTGTACTGCGGGCCGCAGACCGGCGGCGAGAGCTTCGGCATCGTGCTGGTCGAGGCCATGAGCGCGGGCGCGACCGTCGTCGCCAGCGACCTCGGGGCGTTCTCGCGCGTGCTCGACGACGGGACCGCGGGCGTGCTGTTCCGCACGGGGGACAGCGCGGACCTGGCGCAGACGCTGGTGCGGGTGCTGCGCGACCCGGCCCTGCGCGCCGACGTGTCCGCGCACGCCCTCGAGGTGGTCCGCCAGTACGACTGGTCGACCGTCACGGACCAGGTGCTCGCGGTGTACGAGATGGTGGTCGAGGGCCGTCACGCGCCGGTGGGCGAGGACCCGTCGTCCGTGCGGGGCGCGCGGCTGCTCGAGCTGCGGCGCGGTCGGGGTGAGTCCCGATGAGGTGGTCCGAGATCACCGTCTACGTGACGATCGTCGTCGCGCTCGCCCTGTGGTGGGTCTGGGTCGCCGCGTCGCGGCTCGACCGGCTGCACCGGAAGGTCACGTCGTCCCGCGCGGTGCTGGACGCGCAGCTGGTCCGGCGCGCGACCGTGGCCGCCGAGCTGGCCACGTCCGGCCTGCTCGACCCCGTGAGCTCGGTGCTCGTGGGGGAGGCCGCCTGGGCCGCGCTGTCCACCGGCACCAACGAGCTGCCCGCCGACCTGCTCGCCCTGGTGGGTCCCGACGACGCCCCGCCGGGCGGCGCGGCCCTGCTGGCCGTGGACCGCGGCAGGATCGAGAGCGAGCTGTCGGCGACCCTGCGCGAGGCGCTCGACGACGCGGACGAGGTGGCCTCCCTGCGCGCCGACCCGGCCGGCGCGGAGCTGGTCGACCTGCTGTCCTCGTCCTGGTACCGGGTGCAGCTGGCTCGGCGGTTCTCCAACGAGGCCGTCGTGCAGACGCTGCGGGCCCGGCGGGGTCCGCTGGTCCGGCTGCTGCGCCTCGCCGGGCACGCGCCCGAGCCGCAGAGCCTCGAGCTGGACGACGCGTGGCCCGAGAACCTGGGCCGGCCCGGCACCCGCAGCGGTCCGGTGGAGACCTCCCCGCCGCGCTGAGACGCGCCCGGAGCGACGTGGCCGACGGACTACGATTGCCCGATCAGGCCGCCGTCTTCGCACGTGGCGGCCCCACCCCGACCGCACCACGATCTGTGAGGCTCGACGTGACCAGCGAGAACAGCCAGCCCACCACCGCGACGCACGCCGGCGTCATCGGCACCGCCCGCGTGAAGCGGGGGATGGCCGAGATGCTCAAGGGCGGCGTCATCATGGACGTCGTCACCGCGGACCAGGCGAAGATCGCCGAGGACGCCGGAGCCGTCGCCGTGATGGCCCTCGAGCGGGTGCCCGCCGACATCCGCGCCCAGGGCGGCGTCGCGCGCATGAGCGACCCCGACCTCATCGACGGCATCATCGAGGCCGTCTCCATCCCCGTCATGGCGAAGGCCCGCATCGGCCACTTCGTCGAGGCGCAGGTGCTGCAGTCCCTCGGCGTCGACTACATCGACGAGTCCGAGGTGCTCACGCCGGCCGACTACGCGCACCACATCGACAAGTGGGGCTTCACGGTCCCCTTCGTCTGCGGTGCCACCAACCTCGGCGAGGCCCTGCGTCGCATCACCGAGGGCGCGGCGATGATCCGCTCCAAGGGCGAGGCCGGCACGGGCGACGTCTCCAACGCGACCACGCACATGCGCACGCTGCGCGACCAGATCCGCCGCCTGACCTCGCTGCCGGAGGACGAGCTGTTCGTCGCCGCCAAGGAGCTGCAGGCGCCGTACGACCTGGTCAAGGAGGTCGCCCAGCTGGGCAAGCTGCCCGTCGTGCTGTTCACCGCCGGCGGCATCGCCACCCCGGCCGACGCCGCGATGATGATGCAGCTGGGCGCCGAGGGCGTGTTCGTCGGCTCGGGCATCTTCAAGTCCGGCAACCCGGCCGAGCGCGCCGCGGCGATCGTCAAGGCGACCACGTTCTTCGACGACCCGGACGTCATCGCGAAGGTGTCGCGCGGCCTCGGCGAGGCCATGGTCGGCATCAACGTCGAGGACGTGCCGGAGCCGCACCGCCTGGCCGAGCGCGGCTGGTGACGCAGGACCACGCAGTGGCAGAGGCCGCGGACGAGCCGTCCGCGGCCTCTGCCGTGTCCGGTCGGTCGAGCGCCGACGGCGGGGGACCGGTGCACGGGCTGGGACCGGAGTGGCGGCGCGGGGACGACGGCCTGCTGTTCCGCCTGGCGGCGCGCGTGATCCTGCTCGACGAGGACGACCGGGTGCTGCTCATCCGCGGCCACGACGTCGACCAGCCCGAGCGCAGCTGGTGGTTCACGGTGGGCGGGGGGCTCGACGACGGCGAGGACTCCCTCGCGGCGGCCGTCCGCGAGGTCCGCGAGGAGACCGGCATCGTGCTCGACGCCACCCAGGTGGTCGGGCCCGTGTTCACGCGGTCCGCGATCTTCGACTTCTTCGCGGAGCACTGCCGCCAGGACGAGATCCTCTACCTCGCGCGCGTGCCCGCGGCGGCCTTCGGCGCCGTCGACCGGGCCGGCTGGACCGAGCTCGAGCACGACGTCATCGACGAGCTGCGCTGGTGGACGCTGGACGACCTCGACCGCGTCGAGCTCGAGGTGTTCCCCGAGACGCTCGTCGACCTGGTGCGCGGGCTGCTGCCCGAGTGGGACGGCGTGACGCGTCACCTGGGGCTCGCGCGCGAGTAGGTCAGGTGACCGCGTTGCGCGTGGTCCAGGCCGGGTCGAGGTGCTCGCCGCGGTCCAGCACCTCGCGGAGCGCGCGCACGGCGGTGACCAGGTCGGCGTGGGTGAGGTACGGGGCGGCGACGCCGAGCCGGACGATGTCGGGCATCCGGAAGTCCCCGACCACCCCGCGGGCGGCCAGCGCCTGCACGATCCCGTACGCGTCGGGGTGCCGCAGCGCCACCTGGGAGCCGCGGAGGTGGTCGGGCTCCGGGGACGCGAACCGAGCGTCGGGCAGGACGTCGGCGATCGCGTCCCGCAGGAAGCGCGTCAGGGAGAGCGACCGCGCCCGGACCGCGTCGATGTCGACGCCGTCGAACGCGCGCAGCGCGACCTCCAGGGCGAGCAGCGACAGCAGGGGCGGCGTCCCGATCCGTGCCCGCGCGATGCCCGGCGGGCCGACGTACTCGTCGGCCATCGCGAACGGCTCCGCGTGCCCGTGCCAGCCGGGGACGACGTTGACGAACCCGTCCTGGTGGCGCGCCGCGACGTAGCCGTACGCGGGCGCGCCAGGCCCGCCGTTGAGGTACTTGTAGCCGCACCCGACGGCGAGGTCGACGCCGTGCGCGTCGAGCCCGACGGCACGGCCCCGGCCGAGTGGCACAGGTCCCAGAGCACGAGCGCGCCGGCGTCGTGGGCGGCCGCCGTGATCCCCGGCAGGTCGAGCAGCTCACCCGTCCGGTAGTCCACGTGGGACAGGACGACGACGGCGACGTCCGGACCGAGGCGTGCCGGGATGGCCGCGGGGGTGGCGTGCTCGACCCGCCAGCCCACCTGTGCCGCCACGCCGGCGATGACGTACTGGTCGGTGGGGAACGAGCCGGGCTCGGTGAGCACGACCGACCGGTCCGGGCGCAGCGCGGCGGCGGCGTGCAGCGACTGGTGCAGGCGCACGCTCGTGGAGTCGCCGACCACCACCTGGCCCGGAGCGGCGCCGACCAGGCGGCCGATCGCGTCGCCCACGCGCGTCGGCGCGTCCCACCAGCCGTGCGTGTTCCACGAGCCGATCAGGTCGCGGCCCCACTGCTCCCGGACCACCGTCTCGACCGCCTCGGGGACGCCCACCGGCAGGGCGCCGAGCGAGTTGCCGTCGAGGTAGACGACGCCGTCGGGCAGCAGGAACCGGGCCCGCAGGTCCGTGGCGGCGTGGGTGGCGTCCAGCGCCCGAGCCTGGGCATCGAGGTCGTCGAGGGTCACGAGCCGCGAGCCTACGACGCCGTCGGGCGACCGTCCGCGTCCGACCCTGCCGCACCTGGTGCGGGCGAGGCGGATGGGGCGGCTGTCGCCGCTCAGGCGCCCCGGGCGTCGCAAGCGCGGCAGGTTCCGACGACGCCCGGGCCGGGCCGGGCCGGTGCGGCGAGGTCCGACGTGCGGGCGGCGGGCGGGCGGCGGGCGGGCCGGGCCGCCACGACGCCTAGACTCGCGCGTCGTGACCGTGACCGTCGGAGTCCTCGCCCTGCAGGGTGACGTGCGCGAGCACGTGCACGCCCTGACCTCCGTGGGAGCGCAGGCGGTGCCCGTGCGGCGGCAGCGCGAGCTCGACGCCGTCGACGCGCTGGTGATCCCCGGCGGGGAGTCGACGACGATCGACAAGCTCCTGCGCGCGTTCGACCTGTTCAGGCCGGTCCAGGAGCGGCTGCGCGCCGGGATGCCCGCCTACGGGTCCTGCGCCGGGATGATCCTGCTGGCCGACCGCGTGATCGGCGGCATCGAGGGGCAGCAGACGCTCGGCGGGGTCGACGTGGCCGTCCGGCGCAACGCGTTCGGTCGCCAGGTGGAGTCGTTCGAGACGGACCTCGCGATCGAGGGCGTCGACGGCCAGGTGCACGCGGTGTTCATCCGGGCGCCCTGGGTCGAGGAGGTCGGTCCGGCCGCCACGGTCCTGGCCCGGGTGGAGACCGGTCCCGCCGCCGGTAGGATCGTGGCCGTCCGCCAGGGCCCGTTGCTCGTGACCTCGTTCCACCCGGAGGTCACCGGCGACACCCGGGTGCACCAACTGTTCGTAGAGATCGTCCGCGAGACCCTGTGATGACCGGCGTCGGAGCCGGCTGCACGGGCGCGCGGGAGACGAAGGGGTAGCTGAAGCGATGTCGGGTCACTCCAAGTGGGCCACCACCAAGCACAAGAAGGCCGTGGTCGACGCCAAGCGGAGCAAGCTCTTCGCGAAGCTCATCAAGAACATCGAGGTGGCCGCGCGCACCGGCGGCGGTGACCTCGCGGGCAACCCCACGCTCTTCGACGCGGTGCAGAAGGCCAAGAAGAACTCGGTCCCCATCGACAACATCAACCGTGCGGTCAAGCGCGGCTCCGGCCAGGAGGCCGGCGGCGCCGACTACACGACGATCATGTACGAGGGCTACGGCTCCGGCGGGGTCGCGGTGCTGGTCGAGTGCCTCACCGACAACCGCAACCGCGCGGCGTCCGACGTGCGCGTGGCGTTCACCCGCAACGGCGGCCAGATGGCCGACCCGGGCTCCGTGTCCTACCTGTTCTCCCGCAAGGGCGTCGTCATCGTCCCCAAGGAGGGCACCGACGAGGACGCGGTCATGGAGGCGGTGCTCGACGCCGGCGGCGAGGAGGTCAACGACCTCGGCGAGGCGTTCGAGGTGCTCTCCGAGGCGACCGACCTGGTGCCGGTCCGCACCGCGCTGCAGAACGCCGGGATCGAGTACGACTCGGCCGACGTCGTGTTCTGGCCCGCCACGCAGATCGAGGTCGACGCCGAGGGCGCGCGCAAGATCCTGCGCCTGATCGACGCGCTCGAGGACTCCGACGACGTGCAGAACGTCTACGCGAACTTCGACGCCTCCGACGAGGTCATGGCGGAGCTCGAGGAGGACTGAGCCGCAGCGGAGCCGACTGACGGCTCCCGGAGGGGCCCGGCCGCGCGGCGGTCGGGCCCCTCCGTCGTCCCGGGCGTGGCCTCCCGGGATCGCGCCGCCCGGGCTGCGACCATGACGGCGTGCGCGTCCTCGGAGTCGACCCCGGCCTGACCCGGTGCGGTCTCGGCGTCGTCGACGGCCTCCCGTCGCGTGGTCTGGCCATGGTCGCCGTCGGCGTCGCGACCTCCGACGCGCTGTGGGACGTGGACCAGCGGCTGCTCTCGATCGAGCGGCAGATCGAGGAGTGGCTCGAGGAGCACGCGCCCGACGCCGTCGCGGTGGAGCGGGTGTTCGCGCAGCAGAACCTGCGCACCGTCATGGGCACGGCGCAGGTGGCGGGCATCGCGATGGTGGCGGCGGCGCGTCGTCGGATCCCGGTCGCGCTGCACACGCCGAGCGAGGTCAAGGCCGCGGTCACCGGCAACGGGCGCGCCGAGAAGGCCCAGGTGCAGACCATGGTGCAGCGGCTGCTCCGGCTCGACGAGCTGCCGCGGCCCGCCGACGCGGCGGACGCCCTCGCGCTCGCCGTGTGCCACCTGTGGCGGCCCGCCGGCGCGCTCGGGGCGCCCCCACTAACTAAAAAAAAAAAAAA
>NZ_JBGFQZ010000009.1:0-116811 GCF_041295535.1 Cellulomonas sp. ICMP 17802
GCGGCGGGCGGGACGCCCGGCGCACCCGTCACGAGCACCGGCGCGACGGGCGGCTCGGCCGCGACGACCGGGCCGGCCGGCGGGTCCGGGACCACGCCCGGCTCCCCGGCGACCGGGTCGCCCATCGTGCGCGCCACGGCCGCGCTCCAGGCGGTGCTCGGCGCGGCGACCGGGGCCCGCGCGACCCTGCCGGCGCGGAGCACCAGCGTGCCGGCGGCCTTGTCGTGCCAGCCGCGCTGGGCCGGCGACGAGTCCCAGGCCCCCGAGACGACGACGATCCACTCCCCCACGAGGCACACGAGGAAGCCCACCGCGACGACCAGCTGCCGCACGAGGATCGCGAGCAGCCCGGCGGGGCGCCCGGTGCGCGACGAGACGGTCCGGATCCCGACGACCGCGTTGCCGACGGTCGCGCCGGTGGTGGCCTCCGCGACCCACTGCCCGATCCCCACCAGCAGGCCGAGCAGTCCGGGCAGGAGCAGGGCGACGCGCGTCGCGCCCGGGTCCGCCACCGACCCAGGGAGGTTGCCGGTGGCGGCGACGACCCCGTACCCGATGCCGTAGGCGACGAGCAGGACGAGGCCGTCGATCGCGAAGGCGAGCGCACGGCTGCCGATCGACGCGACGGAGCCCGGGGCCACCGGGTACGCGGTGCTCGGTGCCGCCACCGCACGGCGCGGGACGGGCCGGCTCTCGCCGGGCGGGGGCGTCGGGGCCAGCCCCACCGGTGCCGCCGCTACCGGCGTCGGCGCGCCGGACCGAACGGGCGCGAACGGCTCGGGGGCGCCGGCCACGCGCGCGCCGCAGTCGGCGCAGAACACCGCGCCCGGCTCGAGCGGCGCGCCGCACGTGCGGCAGGTCGCCCCGTGCGCTGGTGTGCTCACTGCTGACCTCCGGGACGCGGTGCGGGTTCGCGCCGCCATGGTGCCACGGGCGGATCGGCGGACGGAGGGGCGTTCACCCGATCGTCAGGCGGCCCGGTCCACCAGTGCGTCCGCGAACGAGACGAGCGCGTCCTTCACCGGCCCGGCGGGCAGCGGCTCCAGCTCGCGCACGGCCGCCTGCGCCAGCGTGACCGCGCGCCGGCGGGTCTCGTCGACGACCGCGTGCCCGCGCAGGGCGGCCACGGCGGTCGCCAGGTCGGCGTCGCCGGACAGGTCGCCGTCGAGCAGGGCGACCACGCGGCGGTCCTCGTCGGTGCCGTCCGGTCCGGCCGCGTGGGCGCGCAGCAGCAGCGCGGGCATGGTCGGCACGCGCTCACGCAGGTCGGTGCCCGGCGTCTTGCCGGTCACGTCGCCGTCCGAGGTGAGGTCGATGACGTCGTCGGCCAGCTGGAAGGCGACGCCGATCTTCTCGCCGAACCCGGTGACCGTGGCCACCACGTCGGGCGCGCAGCCGGCGAACATCGCCCCGAACCGCGCCGAGGTCGCGATGAGCGACGCGGTCTTGTCCGCGAGCACCTGCAGGTAGTGCGACACCCGGTCGTCCTCGGGCCGCGGGCCGACCGTCTCGTGCAGCTGGCCCAGGCAGAGCCGCTCGAACGTGGCCGCCTGGATGCGCACCGCGTCGGGACCCAGGCCGGCCACGGTCGCGGACGCGCGCGCGAACAGCAGGTCGCCTGTGAGGATGGCGACCGAGTTCCCCCAGACCTCGTGCGCCGCGGGGGCACCGCGGCGCAGGGGCGCGGAGTCCATGACGTCGTCGTGGTACAGCGTGGCCAGGTGCGTGAGCTCGACGACGACCGCCGCGTCGACCACCTCGCGCCGGGACCCGTCGCCCAGCTCGGCCGCCAGCAGGGTCAGCAGGGGCCGCAGGCGCTTGCCGCCCGCGTTGACCAGGTGGCGCGACGCGTCGTCGGCCAGCGGGTCCACGTTGGTCACGGCGTCCCGCAGCCGCTCCTCGACCAGCGCGAGGCGCACGGTCAACCGGTCGGCCAGGTCAGGATCGGCCAGCGGGAAGGCCGTCATCGTAGTCACGGCACGAACCTATCCCGGCGACGCGATCCCGCCGGACAGGCGGGCGGTCACGGCAGGAACGTCGCCACGTTCGAGATGAGGTCGAGGACCGGGGAGGGCGCGACGCCGAGCCCGATCGTGAGCACCGCGCAGACCGCGATCGCGACGACCGCGAAGCCCTCCGTGCCGACGACCGTCGTGCTGACCGTCGAGCGCGCCTCGGTGACCGGCACGGCCTCGACCGCGACGGCCGTGTCCCCCACCAGCGCGAAGCCCTCCGCGGTCGGCGCCAGCGCGGCCACCCCGGCGGTCTCGTCGTCGACCCCGGCGGGCTGCGTGAAGAACATCAGCACGATGATCCGCACGTAGAAGAACACCGCCACCGAGGACGCCAGCACGCCGATGAGCGCGAGCGGCCAGGCGCCGCCCTCGACCGCCGCGGAGAACACCGAGAACTTCCCCGCGAACCCGGCCGTCAGCGGGATGCCGGCGAACGACAGCAGGAAGAGGGCGAACGTCACCGCGAGGACCGGGTGGGTGCGGCCCAGGCCGGCCCACTGCGACAGGTGCGTGGCCTCCCCGAGGATCGGGCCGTCGCCGTCGGGGCCCGCGCTGCGCTCCCGGACCAGCCACACGATGCCGAACGCCCCGACGGTCGCGGCGCCGTAGACCAGCAGGTAGAAGAGCACCGCCACGATGCCGGCCTGGTTGAGCGCGATGATGCCGGTGAGGATGAACCCGGCGTGCGCGATCGAGGAGTACCCGAGCACGCGCTTCATGTCGGTCTGCACCAGGGCGGCGACCGTGCCGACGACCATCGTGAGGATCGCGACGGTCCACAGCACCACGCCGAGGTCCCACTGCAGGCCGGGCAGCACGGTGTAGACGACCCGCAGGAGCGCGCCGAACGCGGCGACCTTGGTGCAGGCGGCCATGAACCCGGTGATCGGCGTCGGGGCGCCCTGGTAGACGTCGGGCGTCCAGGTGTGGAACGGCACCGCACCGACCTTGAACAGCAGGCCGGACAGGATGAGCACCGACCCGACGAGCAGCACGCTGTCCAGTCCGCTCGGCGTCTGCGTCGCGGTGGCGATGTCGGAGTACCGCAGCGAGCCCGAGTAGCCGTAGACCAGCGCGATGCCGAAGAGCAGCAGCGCCGAGGAGAACGCGCCGAGCAGGAAGTACTTCATCGACGCCTCCTGCGAGAGCAGGCGCCGACGACGCGCCATGCCGGTGAGCAGGTAGAGCGGGAGCGAGAGCACCTCGAGCGCGACGAACAGCGTGAGCAGGTCACCGGCGGCGGGGAAGATCAGCATGCCGCCCGTGGCGAAGAGCACCAGGGGGTAGATCTCCGTCTGCTGCACGCCCTTGCGGCGCGCGAGCTCCTCGTACTCCGAGCCCGGCACGGCGGCGGCGTTGGGCGCGAACGCGTCCTCGCCGGTCTCCGTGCGGTCGGCGATGATCAGGAGCGCGAGCAGCGCCAGCAGCGCGATGGTGGCCTGCAGCACCAGCGTGGGGCCGTCGACCAGCAGCGACCCGCCCAGCACGACGGTGCCGCCGGTGGCGTCGACGCCGCTCCACAGGGCGGCGACCGCGATGATCGCGCCGAACAGCGCGGCGACCGCGAGCGAGAGCTGCACGGTCCGCCGCACGCGGGCGGGCACGAACGCCTCGACCAGCACGCCGAGCACCGCGGCGAGCAGCACGATGACGACGGGGCTCAGCGCCGCCCAGTCGACCGTGGGTGCGACGAAGTCGGTCACGGGTTGCTCCCCTCAGTTGCGGCGGTCGGCACGTCCTGCACCCCCACCTGCTCGAGCGTCACGGACGCGGGCGGCCGGACCAGGTCGAGCGCGGGACCGGGCACGAACCCGAACACGACCATCAGGCCGAGCAGCGGGGCGACCACCCACTTCTCCCGGGTGACGGCGTCCGGCATGGCGGCCAGCTCCGGGCGCACCGGGCCGGTGAAGATGCGCTGGTACGTCCAGAGCACGTAGATCGCGGCGAGCACGACGCCGAGGGTGGCGACGATCGCGGCCGCGGGATGACGGGCGAAGGTGCCGACGATCACCAGGAACTCGCTGACGAACGTCGACAGACCGGGCAGCGACAGCGCCGAGAGGCCCGCCACCAGGAACGTCCCGGCGATCACCGGCACGACCTTCTGCAGCCCGCCGAAGTCGGCGATCTGCTGCGACCCGCGCCGGGCCACGAGGAACCCGGCGATGAGGAACAGCGCGGCCGTCGAGAGGCCGTGGTTGACCATGTAGAACGACGAGCCGGCGATCGACGTGGTGGTGAACGCGAAGATGCCGAGGACGATGAACCCGAAGTGCGAGACCGACGTGTAGGCGATGAGCCGCATGAGGTCCTTCTGCCCGATGGCGAGCAGCGCCCCGTAGAGGATCGAGACCACGGCGAGCACGATGACCACGGGCGCGGCCCAGCGGGACGCGGCGGGGAACAGCGGCAGGCAGAGCGTGAGCATCCCGAACGTGCCGACCTTGTCCAGCACGCCGACCAGCAGGGTCGACGTGCCGGCCGGGGCCTGCTCGGCCGCGTCGGGCAGCCACGTGTGCACCGGGAACATGGGCGCCTTGATGGCGAACGCCAGGAAGAACGCGGAGAACATGAGCTTCTCGGTGGTCGAGCTCAGCGTGAGCCCGGTGAGGTTGTCGGTGAGGAAGCCCTGCGGGCCGCCCGGTCCCTGCAGGTACAGGGCGATCACGGCGACCAGCATGATCAGCCCGCCGGTCAGCGAGTAGAGCAGGAACTTCACGGCCGCGTACCGCCGCTGGAGCCCGCCGAACATGCCGATCATGAAGTAGACCGGGATGAGCATGGCCTCGAACAGGACGTAGAAGAAGAACACGTCCCGCGCGGAGAACACGGCCACGATGAACGCCTCGAGCAGCAGCACGAGGGCCAGGTAGCGGCGCAGCTGGTCGGTGGCGACGGTCAGGCTGCCCTGCTCGCGCCAGGCGGCGAGCACGACGAGCGGCACGATGAGCACCGACATGAGCACGAGCGAGAGCCCGACGCCGTCGACACCGACCGCGTAGGACACCCCGAAGGCGGGGATCCAGCCGTGGACCTCGGTGAGCTGGACGGCGCCGGCGTCGGCCACGTCGAAGGCGGTCAGGGCCGCGATCCCGAGCAGCAGCTCGAGCAGGGCGACGCCGAGCGCGACGGCGCGCGTGCGGCTGGCAGGGAGCACCCACAGAGCGACCGCGCCCAGGAGGGGCACGACGATGAGGGCGGTCAGCCAGGGGAAGGAGGACGACATCGGTGGGTGCACTCCTCAGTTCTGGATGACCAGGACGACGACGGCGAGGACGACGAGCCCGAGCAGCATCGACGCGGCGTAGGACCGGACGAACCCGGTCTGCAGCCGCCGCGCGAACGCGCCCAGCAGGACCGTGGACAGCCCGACGCCGGTGACGGTGCCGTCGATGACCGTGCGGTCCGCGTACACGAGCGAGCGCGTGAGCGCCTGGCCGGGCTCGACCAGCAGGACGTCGTTGACCGAGTCCTGGTAGAGGTCGACGCGCGCGGCCTGCGTGAGCGACGTGCCCACCGGCGGGATGACGGGGACCTGCGAGATCGCGTACCGGCGCCAGGCGATGACCACGCCGACGATCACGAGGCCGAGCGTGAGGACGGTCAGCACCCAGACGGGCAGCACCGGCTCCGCGTGCTCCGGGCTGCCGAGCACCGGGGAGAGCCAGTCGACGAACCGGTTGCCCATGTTGAGGAAGAAGCCGAGGCCCACCGAGCCGATGGCCAGCACGATCATGGGCCAGGTCATGAGCTTCGGGGACTCGTGCGGGTGCTGGGCGCTGCCGTCGCGCTTGGTGGACCAGCGGCGCTCGCCCTCGAACGTCATGAAGAACAGCCGCGACATGTAGAACGCGGTGATCCCGGCCGCCAGCATGGTGATGCCGCCGAACACCCAGGCCCGCCACGGCGACCCGTCGACCGGCACGAACGCCGCCTCGATGATCTTGTCCTTGCTGAAGAACCCCGAGAACGGCGGGATGCCGATGATCGCCAGCCAGCCGGCCATGAAGGTCAGCCAGGTGATCGTCATGTACCGCGCGAGCCCGCCGAAGCGGCGCATGTTCACCTGGTCGTCCATGCCGTGCATGACCGACCCCGCGCCGAGGAACATCCCGGCCTTGAAGAAGCCGTGCGTCAGCAGGTGGAAGATCGCGAACGCGTAGCCCACCGGGCCGAGCCCGGCGGCCAGGATCATGTAGCCGATCTGCGACATGGTCGACGCGGCCAGCGCCTTCTTGATGTCGTCCTTGGCGCAACCGACGATCGCCCCGAATAGCAGGGTGATCGCGCCGACGATGACCACGACCAGCTGGGCCGTGGGCGCGGCGTCGAACAGGGGTGCCGACCGGACGATGAGGTAGACGCCGGCGGTCACCATGGTCGCGGCGTGGATGAGAGCGGACACCGGCGTCGGGCCGGCCATGGCGTCGCCGAGCCAGGACTGCAGCGGGAACTGCGCCGACTTGCCGCACGCGGCCAGCAGGAGCATGAGCCCGATCGCCGTCAGAGTGCCCTGGCTCACCGAGCCGTCGACGCCGCTGAGCACGGTGCCGAAGTCCACGGCGCCGAACGTCGCGAACATCAGGCCGAGCGCGATGATCAGGCCCACGTCGCCGATGCGGTTGGCCACGAAGGCCTTCTTGGCGGCGACCGCGTACTCGGTGTTGTGGTTCCAGAACCCGATGAGCAGGTAGGACGCCAGGCCGACGCCCTCCCAGCCGACGAAGAGCAGCAGGTAGCTGTCGGCCAGCACCAGGATGAGCATCGCCGCGACGAACAGGTTGAGGTAGGCGAAGAACCGCCGCCGGTCGACGTCGTGGTCCATGTACGCCACGGCGTAGACGTGGATCAGGGTGCCGACGAACGTCACCAGCAGCACGAACGTCATCGACAGCGGGTCGAGCCGCATGCCGGCGTCGAGGTGGAACGCGCCCGCGTCGATCCAGGTGCCCAGGTGGACGTCGAGCACGCGCGCGTCGGCGGGCTTGCCCAGCATGGTCACGAAGACGATCGCGGCCACGACGAACGAGGCGGCCGAGGCGAGCACGCCGAGCCAGTGGCCCCAGCGGTCCGACCGGCGTCCCGCCAGCAGCAGCACCGCGGCGCTCAGCAGCGGCAGGCCGACCAGCAGCGGGGCGACGAGCAGGACGCCCTCGCCCACCGTCGTCGCCGCGGGGGCGACCGTGTCCGTGGGCAGGCTCGCCACGAGAGTTGTCAGGGTGTGCACGTCCCGCCCCTCAGCTCTTCAACAGGTTGATGTCGTCGACCGAGGCCGAGCGTCGGGTGCGGAAGATCGCCACGATGATCGCCAGCCCGACGACCACCTCGGCGGCGGCGACGACCATGACGAAGAACGCCATGACCTGCCCCGTGAGGTTGCCGTGGATGCGGGAGAACGTGACCAGGGTGAGGTTCGACGCGTTGAGCATGAGCTCGACGCCCATGAACACGATGATCGCGTTGCGCCGGAGCAGGACCGTGGTCGCGCCGATCGAGAAGAGGATCGCCGAGAGCACGAGGTAGTGGGTCAGGCTCACTTGCCCTCCTCCTGTCCGATGACGCCGGCCGGACCGGTGGACGGCCCGTCCTGGCCGGTGTCCGTGACCGCGGCGCCGGGCTGGGGGGCGTTGACGGACGCCCCCGCCGGAGCGGCCTCGGGCGGGGGTGTCCCCCCGCCGCGGACCACCGACGCACCGGCGAGCACGCGCTCGGTGCGGGCCGCGAACTCCTCGGCGTCGGCCTCCTGCCCGCGGATGCGCAGCACGCGCGGCACGGAGATCTCGAGCGGCTGACCGTCCGGGCCCAGGGCCGGGACGTCCATCGCGTTGTGGCGGGCGTACACGCCCGGGGCGGGCAGCGGCGTGAGGATGGCGCCGGCGGCCACGCGGGCGTCGGCCCGCTCCCTCTGCCCGACGCGCGGCGTGAGCCGCTGCCGGTGCGTGAGCACGAGCGCGCCCAGCGCCGCGGTGACCAGCAGGGCGCCGACGACCTCGAACGCGAACACGTACTGCCCGAAGATGATGTGCGCGACGCCGGTCGGGTTCTGCGACGACAGCTCGCCGGCCAGCCCGAACACCTTGCCGTAGGTCGCGCGGCCGATCACGCCGACCAGCACCACGCCGAGCCCGACGCCCGCCAGCAGCCCGATCCAGCGCTGCCCGCGGATGGTCTCCACCAGCGAGTCGGAGGAGTCGACGCCGACCAGCATGAGCACGAAGAGGAAGAGCATCATCACGGCGCCGGTGTAGACGACCACCTGCACGACCCCGAGGAACACCGCGTCCTGCGCGACGTACAGGAACGCGAGCGAGATCATCACGACGACCACCGCGAGCGCCGCGTGCACGGCCTTCTTGGCGAACAGCAGCCCGAGGGCGGCGAGCACCATGATCGGGCCGAGGGTCCAGAACAGGACCGCCTCGGCCGTCGTCGTCTTCCCCGACTCGAGCAGGGTCGTGGCCAGCGCGCTCATCGGGTGCCCTGCTTCGACGCGGCGGCGACCGTCGCGGCCATCACCGCGGCCGTGGGACCGGGCACGTTGGCCGCGTCCAGGCCCGCGCCGCCGGGCAGCGTCGGGTCGTCGGGCCGGTGCTCCGTGACCCACGCGACCTGGGCCGGCGTGGAGCCGGTGACCTCGCCGCGGTAGTAGTCGGTGTCGGTGGTGCCCTCGACCATCGGGTGGGGCGCCTGCAGCATGCCGCTGCGCAGCGGGGCCAGGAGGTCCTGCTTCTCCCAGATCATCCCGGCGCGCGTCGGGCCCGCCAGCTCGTACTCGTTGGTCATGGTCAGCGCGCGCGTCGGGCACGCCTCGATGCACAGCCCGCAGAAGATGCAGCGCAGGTAGTTGATCTGGTAGACGCTGCCGTACCGCTCCCCCGGCGACCGCTGGTTGTCGGGGGTGTTGTCCGCGCCCTCGACGTAGATCGCGTCGGCGGGGCAGGCCCAGGCGCACAGCTCGCAGCCGATGCACTTCTCCAGGCCGTCGGCGTACCGGTTGAGCTGGTGGCGCCCGTGGTAGCGCGGCTTGGCCGGCACCTTCTCGGACGGGTACTGCTCGGTGACCGTCGGCCGGAACATGTTCGAGAGCGTCACGCCGAACCCGCCCACCGGGGCGAACAGGTCGGAGAGCGCTCCGCGGGGCTCGATGAGCGACTGGTAGCCGGCGGGCTCGGGCGTGCCGACCTCGCCCGCGGGCTTGCGCGGCGCGACGGCCTTGCCCGTGGCGGGCGGCGCGGCCTTGCGGGCCGGCGCCGGCTGTCCGGCCGCGGGCTTGCGGGCGGGGCCCTTGCCCTGCGGGGCGGGCTTGCGGGGCTCAGCCACCGTGCACCTCCTGGGTGACCTGGGGGGTCGTCGACGTCTCGTCCTCGGCCTCGGCCGCGGCTTGCGCGCGTCGCTTGCGGGGCGACGGCGGGAGCACCTGGCCGGGCAGCGGCGGCACGGGGTAGCCGCCGGCGTAGGGGTCGTACACCTGCGGGCCGGGCGGGCGCCTGGGCCCGGTCGGCTGCTTCTTCTCCGGGATGAGGAAGGAGACGATCAGCCCGACCAGCACGATGCCGGCGAGCACGAACAGGATCGAGCGCAGGTCGAGGCCGGAGAACTGCCGCACGCCCTGCACGGCGCCGACGCAGACCACCCAGATGAGCGCGGCCGGGATCAGCACCTTCCAGCCGATCTTCATGAACTGGTCGTACCGGAACCGCAGCACCGAGCCGCGGATCCACACGAAGACGAACATGAAGAACCAGAGCTTGGCCAGGAACCACAGCACGGGCCACCAGCCGTGGTTGAACATGCCGTCGTTGATGGCGGAGATCGGCCAGGGGGCGCGCCAGCCGCCGAGGAACAGCGTGGTCGCCACGGCCGAGACGTTGAGCATGTTGATGTACTCGGCGAGGAAGAACCAGGCGAACTTCATCGACGAGTACTCGGTCATGTAGCCCGACACCAGCTCGCCCTCGGCCTCGGGGAGGTCGAACGGCAGGCGGTTGGTCTCCCCGACCATCGAGATCAGGTAGATGACGAACGCGGGCAGCAGCGGCAGGAACCACCACACCGCGGTCTGCGACGTCACGATCCCCGAGGTCGACATCGACCCGGCGAGGATGAACACGCTGACCAGCGACAGGCCCATCGCGAGCTCGTAGCTGATGACCTGCGCGGTGGACCGGACCGAGCCGAGCAGCGGGTACGTCGAGCCCGAGGACCAGCCGCCGAGCACGATGCCGTACACGCCCACCGAGGCGCACGCGAGGATGTAGAGGACGGCCACGGGGAAGTCGGTGAGCTGCAGCGGCGTGAGGATGCCGAACAGGTCGACCTGCGGCCCGAACGGGATGACGGCGAACACCAGCAGCGAGCAGAACACCGCGATCATGGGCGCCACGATGTAGACGAGCTTGTCGGCCGCCTTGACCGTCATGTCCTCCTTGACCAGGAGCTTCATGGCGTCGGCGAGCGACTGCAGCAGGCCGAAGGGGCCGTGCACGTTGGGGCCGGGCCGCACCTGCATGCGGGCGACCACCTTGCGCTCGAACCAGATGGCGATGAGCACGCTGGTCAGCAGGAACACGACGATGGCGACGGCCTTGATCAGCCAGATCCACCACGTGTCGTTGCTGAAGTCCGCGGTGACCGGAGGGACGGCCTCGGTGATGAGCCTCATGCGCGGGCCTCCAGGTGGTGCGGTCCGGGCGCGAGCCGGACCAGGTCGCCGGCGTCGGCGTGCAGGGCGTCGCGGATGCCGAGACCGACCGCGTTCGTCGGCACCCACACCACGTGGTCCGGCATGTCGGTGAGGACCACGGGCAGCACGATCGTGCCCGCATCGGTGGACACGCTGAGGCTCCCGCCGTCCGACACGCCGACCGCGGCGGCGGTCCCGGCCGAGATGCGGGCGACCGCGCGCTTGGCGGTGCCCGCCAGGAACGGCTCGCCCGACTGCAGGCGACCGCCGTCGAGCAGCTGGTGCCACGTGGCGAGCACGGCGGAGCCCGGCGCGACGGCGGGGGGCTCGGCGGCGGACACGGCCGGCGCGTCCACGCGCGCACCGTCCCAGCCGCCCAGCTGGTCCAGCTCGGCGTGCACGGCGGCGAGCGTCTGCAGCCCGAGCTCGACGCCCAGGGCGTCGGCCAGCCGGTCCAGCACACGGTGGTCCGCCATCGAGTGCGAGACCAGCGCCTGCGGGAACGGGCGCGGGCGCCCCTCCCACGTGACGAACGTGCCGGGCTTCTCGGTCGGCGGCGCGACGGGCAGGACCACGTCGGCACGCTCGGTCACCTCGGAGTGCCGGACCTCGAGCGAGACCAGGAACGTGACCTTGTCGAGCGCCTCGCGGGCGATCGCCGGGTCGGGCAGGTCGGCCGGCTCGAGGCCGCCGACGACGAGCCCGCCCAGCAGGCCGGCGCGCGCGGCGGCCAGGATCTCGGACGTCGACCGGCCGGGCTCGGCGGGCAGGTGCTCGACGCCCCACGCCGCGGCGAGGTCGACGCGCGCGGCGGAGTCGGCGACCGGGCGTCCGCCGGGCAGCAGCGACGGCAGCAGGCCGGCCTCGACCGCGGACCGCTCGCCCACGCGACGCGGCACCCACGCCAGGCGGGCCCCGGTGCGCTGCGCGAGCCGCACGGCCGCGGAGAACCCGCCGGGCACGCCGGCCAGGCGCTCGCCGACGAGCACCAGCGCGCCCTCGGTGCCCAGCAGCGAGGCCGCCTCCGCCAGCGCGGAGTCGGTCCCGATGCCGTCGAGGACCTCCGCCTCGGTGCCGGGTGCGGCGGGCAGCAGGGTGCCGGACAGGCGCTGGAGCCCACGGCTCTCGAGCGCGGCGACCGACAGCACCCGCGTCTTGTGGGCGATCGCCGCGTTGCGCAGGCGCAGGAACGCGATGCCCGCCTCCTCCTCGGCCTCGAGGCCGACGAGCAGCACGGCGGGAGCGCGGTCGAGGTCGGCGAACGTGACCTCGAGCGTGCGACCGGCGACGTGGTGGCCGAGGAAGGTCTCCTCCTCGGCCGAGTGCGGGCGGGCGCGGCCGTCGACGTCGTTGGTGCCCAGGGCCACGCGGGCGAACTTGCCGTACGCGTAGGCGTCCTCGAGCGTCAGGCGGCCGCCCGGCAGCACGGCGACGCCGATCGCGGTGTCGCGCGGGTCGTCGGGAGCCTGCGCGGCGCGCAGGCCGGCCGCGGCGACGTCGAGCGCCTCGACCCAGCTGGCGGGCTCGAGCTCGCCGTCCGCGTTGCGCACGAGCGGGGTGGTGATGCGGTCGGGCGCGGACTGCCAGGTGAACGCGAACCGGTCCTTGTCGGTGATCCACTCCTGGTTCACCACCGGGTCCTCGCCGGCGAGGCGGCGCAGCACGACGCCGCGGCGGTGGTCGATGCGGATGGCCGAGCCCTGCGAGTCGTGTTCGCCGATGCCGGGCGTGGAGACCAGGTCGAACGGGCGCGACCGGAACCGGTACGCCGCGCTGGTCAGGGCGCCGACCGGGCAGATCTGCACGGTGTTGCCGGAGAAGTACGAGGCGAACGGGCGGCCCGAGGTGTCCTCGGCGGCGGCACCCAGGGGCGCCTCCCCGTCGAAGCCCAGCACGGCGGTGTCGAACGTGCCGATCTGCTGGTTGGCGCCGCGCTTCTGCAGGTCGATGAAGACGTCGCCCGCGATCTCCTCGGAGAACCGCGTGCAGCGCTGGCACAGGATGCAGCGCTCCCGGTCCAGCAGGATCTGCGTCGAGACCGCGATCGGCTTGGGGAACGTGCGCTTGACGTCGACGAACCGCGTGCTGGCGCGGCCGTTGCTCATCGCCTGGTTCTGCAGGGGGCACTCGCCGCCCTTGTCGCAGACGGGGCAGTCGAGCGGGTGGTTGATGAGCAGCAGCTCCATCACGCCGTGCTGGGCCTTGTCGGCCTCGGGCGAGGTGTGCTGCGTCTTGACCTGCATGCCGGGCGTGGCCTCGAGCGTGCAGCTGGCCTGCGGCTTGGGCATCTTGGCCAGGGCGCCGTCGCGGCCCGGTGCCCAGACCTCGACCAGGCACTGGCGGCAGGCGCCCGCCGGGGCGAGCAGGGGGTGGTCGCAGAACCGGGGGATCTGGATGCCGAGCTGCTCGGCGGCGCGGATGACCAGCGTGCCCTTGGGCACCGCGGTCTCGATGCCGTCGACGGTGAAGGTCACCAGCTCGCCCTCGGGCGCGGCGGGCGCGACCGGTGCGGCCGGGACGAGGGACGTCGTCGGCCCGGAGGACAGGATCGTCATGCGTGGACCCCCGCGAGGACGTGCTTCGGCGTGTAGGCGAACAGGCTGCTCGCCTCGGGCGGGAACAGGACGTCGGCGGGGGTGTGCGTCCCCGCCTCGAACTCCTCGCGGAAGTACTGCACGGCCGAGGTGATCGGGCTGGTGGCGCCGTCGCCGAGGGCGCAGAACGCCTTGCCGAGGATGTTGTCGCACAGGTCGAGCAGCAGGTCGATGTCGGCGTGCGTGCCCTGGCCGGCCTCGATGCGCTGCAGCACCTGCGTCAGCCAGTACGTGCCCTCGCGGCACGGCGTGCACTTGCCGCAGGACTCGTGCTTGTAGAACTCGGTCCAGCGCGTGACGGCCCGGACCACCGAGGTGGTCTCGTCGAAGATCTGCAGCGCGCGCGTGCCCAGCATCGAGCCCGCCGCGCCCACCGACTCGTAGTCCAGCGGCACGTCGAGGTGCTCGGCGGTGAAGATCGGCGTCGACGAGCCGCCGGGCGTCCAGAACTTCAGCTCGTGGCCCTCGCGGATGCCGCCCGCCATCTCCAGCAGCTCGCGCAGCGTGATGCCCAGGGGCGCCTCGTACTGCCCCGGGCGGGTCACGTGGCCCGACAGGGAGAACAGCCCGTGGCCGGTCGACCTCTCGGTGCCCATCGACTTGAACCAGTCGGAGCCGCCCACGACGATGCCCGGCACCGACGCGATCGACTCGACGTTGTTGACCACGGTCGGGCGCGCGTACAGGCCGGCGACCGCGGGGAACGGGGGCTTGAGCCGCGGCTGGCCGCGCAGGCCCTCGAGCGAGTCGAGCAGCGCCGTCTCCTCGCCGCAGATGTACGCGCCCGCGCCCGCGTGCAGCGTGATCTCCAGGTCGAACCCGGAGCCCAGGATGTCCGTGCCGAGGTAGCCGGCCGCACGGGCCTCCTCGATGGCGAGCAGCAGCCGGCGGTACACGTGCACCACCTCGCCGCGCACGTAGAGGAACGCGTGGTGGCAGCCGATGGCGTAGCTGGTGATGATCATGCCCTCGATCAGGTGCTGCGGGCTGGCCATCATCAGGGGGATGTCCTTGCAGGTCCCCGGCTCGGACTCGTCCGCGTTGACCACGAGGTAGCGGGGGCCGCCGTCGGGCGCGGGCAGGAAGCCCCACTTCATGCCCGTCGGGAAGCCCGCTCCCCCGCGGCCGCGCAGGCCGGAGTCCTTGACCATGGTGACGACGTCGGCCGCCTGCATGCCGATCGCGCGGCGCAGCCCGCGGTAGCCGCCGGCCGCCTCGTACGACGCGAGCGTCCACGAGCGGTCGGCGTCCCACGTGTCCGTGAGCACCGGGGTGAGGGTCGTCGCCATCACGACTCCTTCGCGTCGTCGGTGGACTTCTTCTTCTGCTCCGCCGCCGGGGAGACGTCGGCGGGCGTCGTGGCCGGGCGCTCGGCGCTCGACTGCTCGGCGCCCACCTTCGGCGCGTGGGAGCCGCCGGGAGCAGCGGCGGCCGAGCCGTCGGGGAACTCCGGCGCCGTCCAGCCCTCGGCGCGGGCGAGCTCGAGCCCGCGCAGCGTCGGCACACCCGCGCCGACGCCCTCGTCGGCCCGACCGTCACCGAAGCCCGCGAGCACGCGGGACATCTCCTTGAACGAGCAGACGCTGCTCGCGCCGCGCGTGGGGACCACGGGCTTGCCAGCGGCGAGGTCGTCGGCGATCTGCCGGGCGCTGTCGGGCGTCTGGTTGTCGAAGAACTCCCAGTTGACCATCACCACCGGCGCGTAGTCGCAGGCCGCGTTGCACTCGACGCGCTCGAGCGTGATGACGCCGTCGTCGGTGGTCTCGTCGTGCCCGACGCCCAGGTGGTCCGAGAGCTCCTCCCAGATCGCGTCGCCGCCCATGATCGCGCAGAGCGTGTTGGTGCAGACGCCGACCGTGTAGGTGCCGTTCGGGTGCCGCTTGTACTGCGTGTAGAACGTGGCGACCGCGGACACCTCGGCGGTGGTCAGGCCCAGGTGGGCCGCGCAGAACGCGATCCCGCGGGGGCTGACGTAGCCGTCCTCGGACTGCACCAGGTGCAGCATCGGCAGCAGCGCCGAGCGCGCCTGCGGGTAGCGGGCCACGATGACGTCCGAGTCGGCCGTGAGGCGCGCGTGCGTCTCGGCGTCGTAGCTCGTCCTGTGAGTCCGACCGGTCTCGATGCTCATCGGTCCACCCCTCCCAGCACCGGGTCGAGCGACGCGACGGCGACCACGACGTCGGCCACCTGCCCGCCCTCGCACATGATCGACGTGGCCTGCAGGTTGTTGAACGAGGGGTCCCGGAAGTGCGCGCGGTACGGGCGCGTCCCGCCGTCGGACACCAGGTGCACGCCGAGCTCGCCGCGGGGGTGCTCGACGGTCTGGAACACCTGCCCGGCCGGCACGCGGAAGCCCTCGGTGACCAGCTTGAAGTGGTGGATCAGGGCCTCCATCGAGGTACCCATGATCTCGCGGATGTGGTCGAGCGAGTTGCCCATGCCGTCGGACCCGATGGCCATCTGCGCAGGCCAGGCGATCTTCTTGTCCGCGACCATGACCGGTCCGGGGCCGATCTTCTGCAGGCGGTCCAGGGTCTGCTCGACGATCCGCATCGACTGGTAGCACTCCTCGAGCCGCAGCACGAGGCGCCCCCACGAGTCGGCCGACTGCGCGACCGGGACCTCGAAGTCGTAGGTCTCGTAGCCGCAGTACGGGTTCGCCTTGCGCACGTCGTACGGCAGGCCGGCCGACCGCAGCACCGGACCGGTGATGCCCAGGGCCATGCAGCCGGACAGGCCGAGGTAGCCCACGTCCTTGAGCCGCAGGTGCAGGATCGGGTTGGCCATCATCAGGTCTTCGAGCTGCTTGAAGTAGCCGCGGATGACCACCAGCGCCTCGCGGATCGTGTCGATCGCGCCCGGCGGGATGTCCTGCGCGACGCCGCCGGGGCGGATGTACGCGTGGTTCATGCGCAGGCCGGAGATCAGCTCGAAGATCTTGAGGATCTCCTCGCGGGCCGTGAAGCCCACGGTCATGATCGTCGTCGCGCCCAGCTCGTTGCCGCCCGTGGCCAGGCAGACCAGGTGCGACGTGATCCGGTTGAGCTCCATCATCAGCACGCGGATGACCGTCGCCCGCTCGGGGACGTCGTCCGTGATGCCCAGCAGCTTCTCGACCGCGAGGCAGTACGCCGCCTCCTGGAACAGCGGGGCCACGTAGTCCATGCGCGTGCAGAAGGTCACGCCCTGGGTCCAGGTGCGGAACTCCATGTTCTTCTCGATGCCGGTGTGCAGGTAGCCGATGCCCGCGCGGGCCTCGGTCACCGTCTCGCCGTCGATCTCGAGCATGAGCCGGAGCACGCCGTGGGTCGACGGGTGCTGCGGACCCATGTTGACGACGATCCGCTCCTCGCCGAGGCGGGCGGCCTCCTCGGCGATCTCGGACCAGTCGCCGCCGGACGCCTCGAAGGACGGGACGCCCTCGGTGTCGGAGTCCACCACGTGCGCGGTGGAGCGGGGTGTCTGGGTGGTCATCGGTACGACCTCCGCTGGTCCGGGGGCGGCACGGTGGCGCCCTTGTACTCGACCGGGATGCCCCCGAGGGGGTAGTCCTTGCGCTGCGGGTGGCCCGGCCAGTCGTCGGGCATCTCGATGCGGGCCAGACCCGGGTGACCGTCGAAGATCATCCCGAAGAAGTCGAAGGTCTCGCGCTCGTGCCAGTCGTTGGCCGGGTACACCGAGACCGTCGACGGCAGGTGCGGGTCGGCGTCCGGGACCGCGACCTCGAGCCGCAGGCGGCGCGAGTGGGTCACCGAGACCAGGTGGTAGACGGCGTGCAGCTCGCGGCCGGCGTCGTGCGGGTAGTGCACGCCCGAGACGCCGAGACTCAGCTCGAACCGCAGGTCCTGGTCGTCCCGGAGCGCCTGGGCCACCTCGACGATGTGCTCCCGCGCGACGTGCAGCGTGAGCTCCTCACGGTCCACGACCACGGACTCGACGGCGGCGGCGTAGGTCGTGCCGGACTCGTCGAGCACCTCGGTGAGGATGTCGACGACCTCGTCGAACCAGCCGCCGTACGGCCGCTCGCTCGGGCCCGGCAGCGCGATCGCGGTGACCAGTCCGCCGTACCCGGAGGTGTCGCCGGAGCCGGACGCGCCGAACATGCCGCGGCGGACGTCGACCACCTCGATCTGCGGCCGCCCCTCGGCGGGGACGTTCTGCGAGCCGGCCTCGAGCGCGGCCTCGCTGGTGGGCTGCGCGGCCGTCGTCGCGTCGCCCGGCTTCGCGGCGTCGGCGGCGTCGGTCTTCTCGTCCGTCACTTGAGCAGCCCCGTCATCTGCGACGTCGGCGTCGCGGCCAGCGCGGCGGCCTCGGCGGCGGCGGCCGCGGCCTTGCGGTTGCCGCCGAGCGGCTCGTTCTCGATCTGCTCGTGCAGCGCGAGGATCGCGTTGATGAGCATCTCGGGCCGCGGCGGGCAGCCGGGCAGGTAGATGTCGACCGGGACGATGTGGTCGACGCCCTGCACGATCGCGTAGTTGTTGAACATGCCGCCCGAGCTCGCGCAGACGCCCATCGAGAGGACCCACTTGGGCTCGGACATCTGGTCGTAGACCTGGCGGACCACGGGCGCCATCTTCTGGCTCACCCGGCCGGCGACGATCATGAGGTCGGCCTGGCGCGGGGACGCGCGGAACACCTCCATGCCGAACCGCGAGATGTCGAACCGGCTGGCGCCGGCGGCCATCATCTCGATCGCGCAGCAGGCCAGGCCGAACGTGACCGGCCACAGCGACGCCTTGCGGAAGTACCCGACCAGGTCCTCGACCGTGGTCAGCAGGAACCCGGACGGTGCCTCTTCGATGCCCATCTCAACACTCCTTCGCGGACGACGAGATCAGTCCCACTCGAACCCGCCGCGCTTCCACTCGTAGACGAACGGCACCGTGATGATCACCAGGAACCCGATCATCGCGACCAGGCCGAACAGGGCCAGGTCCGCGAAGCTCACGGCCCACGGGTAGAGGAAGACCACCTCGATGTCGAAGATGATGAAGGTCATCGCGACCAGGTAGTACTTGATGGGGAAGCGGCCGCCGCCGATGGCGTGCGGGGTGGGCTCGATGCCGCACTCGTACGCCTCGAGCTTGGCGCGGTTGTACCGCTTGGGGCCGAGGATGACGCTCGAGCCCACGCCGCCGAGGGCGAGCACGGCGGCGATGCCCATGAGGAAGAGCAGCGGGACGTACGGGTTGCTCATCGCGCGTCACTCCACTTCGTTGTGGTGGCCTTGCGGCCGGCGGGGTTCATGCTGCGGGGGCGATCCGGGCCAGGCCGGCGATCACCCGGTCCACCAGGTCACCGCCCCTCGGCTCGTAGCAGTCGGACAGGAGCTTGAGAACGAACTTCATCACGAGCGGTCGCGGCAGACCGTACCGCGTGCACACCCGCATGACCTCCGGGTGCTCGATCAGCCGGACGAAGACGCGGCCCAGCGTGTAGTAGCCGCCGAGGTCGTCCTTCATGCGGCCCTGGTACGTGGCGAACGCGCGCTCGCGGCCCGCGGCCGTGCCGCGCGCGAGTCCCTGCGCGATGGCGTCGGCCGCGACCCGGCCCGCCTGGAGCCCGTACGCGATGCCCTCGCCGTTGAACGGGCTGATCATCCCGGCCGAGTCGCCCGCGAGCATGAGGCCGTTGCCGTACAGCGGACCGCGGTTGAACCCCATGGGCAGGGCCGCGCCCTTGACGGGTCCCACCTGGTTGTCGGGCGTGAACTCCCACTCGGCGGGCACGTGGCGCATCCAGGTGGCGAACAGCTTCTTGTAGTCGACCTTGGTGGGCGCCGCCGTCGAGGCCACCGAGCCGAGCCCGACGTTCGCGGTGCCGTCGCCCAGCGAGAAGATCCAGCCGTACCCGGGCATCAGGTTGTCGTCGTCGTCCCGGAGCTCGAGGTGGCTCTCCATCCACGGGTCGTCGTGGCGCGGCGTCCGGAAGTAGGTGCGCACCGCGACCCCCATGGGGCGGTCCATGCGCTTCTCCAGGCCGATCCCCGTGGCCAGCCGCGCGGACACCCCGTCGGCCGCGATGACCACCGGCGCGCGGTAGGTGACGGTCTCGCCGTCGAGCTTGGCGTGCACGCCGACCACCCGGCCCGAGCGCTCGTCGCGCACCGGTCCCGTGACGGTGGTGCGCTCCTGCAGCTTGGCGCCCGCGGCGCGCGCGTGGTCCGCGAGCGTGTGGTCGAGCGACGTGCGCGCCTTGGCCAGGCCGTACGACGGGTAGCTCGACAGCTCCGGCCACGCGAGCTCGAGGCGGTGCCCTCCGCCGATCACGCGCAGGCCCACGTTGCGGATCCAGCCGTCCTGCTCGCGGATCGGCAGCCCCATGCGCACCAGCTCGGCCACCGCCCGGGGGGTCAGGCCGTCCCCGCAGACCTTGTCGCGGGGGAACTCCGCCTTCTCGAGCAGCAGCACGTCCAGGCCCGCGGAGGCGCAGTGGAACGCGGCGGCGGACCCGGCTGGGCCCGCGCCGACGACGATGACGTCCGCGTCATCCATCGCTGCTACCACCACTCGTGACCCCACTTGTGACGACGTTCACGTACTGCTCCGGCGAGTGTAACCAGCACCCCTGGGGCTGTCTGCGAAGGCTTGGCTTACTTCTCGGGAGGGGGTGAAGAACGCGGCCTGATCTGCCGGTTGACCACCGACGAGAACCCGGGACGGGCGGGCGGTCGAGCACCGGGCAGGCCCATTCTTCACCCGTGCGGCCGTGTCCGGTCGAGCGGCCGGGAACCTGCGGCTCAGTCCTCGGCGCGGCGGGACCGGCGACGGGCCGCCAGGAGCAGGATGCCGACGCCGACCGCGGCGAACGAGGCCCCCACGGCACCGGCGACGTCGGCGCCCGTGTGGGCGAGGCCGCCGCCGGACGTCGGACGCCCGTGGGGGGTGGCGCGTGCTGCCGCACTCGTCGGAGCGGCCGCCGGCGGAGCGACGACCGGGGCGCCGACGGCCTGGACGAGGGTCACGGAGTCGAGCACGGTGGCGGCGCTGACGCTGCTGGCCACGTGCGACGACGCGGCGAACGTCACGACGAGCGGGATGCGCAGGGTGGCACCGGGGGCGAGCTCGGGGCCCTGCCAGCTGGTGCCGCCCGCGACGGCCACGCCGTCGATGGTGAGGGACAGGTCGCCCGCGAGGGTGCCCGGGACGGCACCCAGGTCGTCGGAGACCTCCAGCCCGACCCGCGCGCGGTCGCCGGACTCGTTGCGCACCCAGAGCGCCGACGAGATGACGTCCCCCGGCACCACGACGCTGGGCGACCCGAACAGTGCGCCCGGCAGCGTCGCCGCCCAGGTCACCCCGTCGGTCGAGAGCGCGAGCGGGTCGGCGGCCCGGGCAGCTGCGGCGGGCAGCACGGTCAGGACGGCGGCGAGCACACCGATCCCGGCCAGCAGGCCGCGCCGGGCGCCCCTCACCGGGACCGCCTGCTCGCCAGGACGACACCGACGGCCAGGCCGACCAGCACCACGGCGACCGCCACCGCTCCCGGCGCCACCCGGACCTCGGACCGGTCGGCGACGCGCTCGATCGCGACGGTCGGGAGCGCCACCGGGGCGGCAGCCGTCTCGACGACGACGTCCGACCCCTCCGTCTCGCCGATCCGCCGACGCCGGAGCCGGTCACGCGCGCCCGTCCCGACGAGCACGAGGCCGTAGAGGATCAGGGCCGCGGCGACCGACTTGAGCAACCACCCCGGCCGGTTGATCCCGACCCAGGTGTTCAGGTAGCCGAGGTACGGCACGTGGTACGCGACCACGCCGCGGACCTGGACCGCGCGCACGGCCGGGTCGATGGCGTTGTTGGCGTCCCCGCGCGTGAGGAACTGACGCTCGCCGTCCGAGCGGAAGCCGATGCCGACCACCCGGTGCGTGACGACCTCGGGCTGGTTCGAGTGGATCTGGTAGGTCACCACGTCGCCGATCGCGATGTCGTCGGTCGAGACCGGACGCGTCACGACGAGGGTCCCCGGCGGCATCGTCGGGTTCATGCTGCCGGTCAGCACCGTGAACGGCGTGGCGCGCATCGCCAGCGGGACGACGATCATCACGAGCGCGAGCAGGACGACGGTCGCGAGGGCCGCGCCGGACACGACGTCGAGCACGGCCCGCCGCAGGCCGAGGCGCTCGTCGGCCGGGGCCGGGGCGCTCTCGTCGGAGATCGTCGTCACGTCGTCACCCCGCTCCGCACGAGAGCTCGTAGTAGGTCCAGACGAAGAACGTCTTGCGGGTCGCCGTCACGGCGACGGCGCCGATCGGCGCCGACGTCCACGACGTCTGAGCGAAGTCCGCCACCGTCATCACCCGGATCGAATAGGTGGTGGTCGCGGAGGGCGCGAGGTCGGTGTTGAGGACGGCGGTGGTCAGGGGTGACGCTGCGTCGGCGACGTACTTGTCCTTGACCGTGCTGTCGGACCCGGTCAGCCGAACCACGTAGCGGCGGGTCGAGCCGGCCGGCATCGTCCCCGTCGCGGCGTTCCACGACACGTCGACCCGGTTGTTGTACAGGCCCCAGACGTCGTTCGTCGCCTGCGGCACGCAAGTGACCGTGCCGGTCGGCTGCGGCACGACGACGGTCGACGCCGTCACCGAGGCGAGCGTCGAGGTGACCTGCCACCAGGCCCACGCGCCGCCGGACCCCACGAGCACGAGCGCGGCGACCGTGGCGAGGACCACGGCCGTCCGGCCGCGCCACCGGGCAGCGCGAGCACCCGACCGGACGAGCACGGGGCTCACCGGGTCCGGCTGTCGCGACGACTCGGTCACGCTCGCTCCCCTGCGTCGGATGGTCACTTCGTGGACTGGTTCTGCGCCTTCACCGTGATCGCCACGGCCGGCGTGACCGACTGCGCGGAGCTCGGCGCGGTGGCGGCCAGGGTGGCCGTCACGCAGACGTAGACCGTCGACCCGGCGGGCTGGGTCGCGCTCCACGCGTCGGCGGGGATGGCCGTGGCTCCGCAGGTCCCCGGAGCCCCGGTCGTGCTCGTGTACGTGATGGCCAGGCCCGGCATCGTCTCCGCGCCCGTGACGGACGGCAGCATGTACTGCCACCGCCCGTTGCCCGAGTGGGTCAGCTTGGCGATGCCCGAGCGGGTGGTCCCCGGCAGCAGCCCGGAGAGCGTCGGCGCCGTCGTCCACGTCGCGCTCAGGCCCATCGTCCCCGCGCGAAGCGTGGCCGCCGAGCCCAGGGTGATCGTGCGCGACCACGCGCCGTAGGCCGCGGAGCTCCCGACGAGCAGGAGCGCCGCGGCCACGGCGACGGTGAGGCGGACGCGCATGACCGGGGTCGGTCAGGGAATCTGGGTGACGGTGATCGTGGCGTCAGCCAGCGAGACGTTGCCGGTCTGGAACGTGGTCCCGGTGGTCGAGCTCGGGAACGTGATCGTGTACGTCACGGTGAAGGTGAACGTGGTCGACGCGTTGCTGCCGCCGGTGCTCACCGTGAAGTTGGTGCCGTTGGCCACCACGGTGGCCGGAGCCGTCGGGGCGGTGTTGGTGAAGGTCGAGGCGACCGTCAGCGGGCTGCCGGTACCCAGGGCCCCGCCGCTGAGGACGACGTCCGCCTTCAGGTGGTTGCCCTTGGCCGCCACCGTGAACGTGCGGGTGACCGAGACGACGTCGCCCGGGACGATGACGTCCGTGGCCGGCGCGAACGCCGTGGCGTCGGCCCACTTCCAGCTGGCGGCGCCGGTCGGCGTCGCCGTCAGGGAGCCCGACGTGATGCTCGCGTTGGTCCCCAGGGTCGTCGACGTGTTCCAGTACGCCATGGTCCCCGCGCCGCCCAGCAGCAGCGCCACACCGGCGCCTACCGCGATGGCGCCCTTCGTTGTCTTTCGCATGTCCGTGCCTCCCGTAGCCGTGGCCGGCTACACCACCGGCGTGGAAAGCCTCGGGACCTGGACCGACGTCCATTAACCAGACGGGCCGTCTTCGCCCGGAGTCGGAGAGTCATGAGGGGGCTTCCACCCAGCACTTTTCGGAGTCCGCGGCACGGACGAACCACAATCCGGCAGATCGCCCTACGGCCGAACGGGTGATCGGCTCACTAGGCCGATCGGGTGCCCCGGTGGAGGGCGACGATGCCGCCCGAGAGGTTGCGGTAGGCCACCTGGCCCCAGCCGGCGTGCTTGATGAGCAGGCCCAGGGCGTGCTGGTCGGGCCACTCGCGGATCGACTCGGCGAGGTACACGTACGCGTCCGGCTCCTTGGACACCGCGCGCGCGACCGGTGGAAGGGCGCGCATGAGGTAGTTCTGGTACACCACCCGGAACGGCGCGAAGGTGGGCCGGGAGAACTCGCAGACCACGAGCCGCCCGCCCGGCTTGGTCACCCGCAGCAGCTCGTCGAGGGCCGCCGGCACGTCGCTGACGTTGCGCAGCCCGAACGACATCGTCACCGCGTCGAACGACTCGTCGGCGAACGGCAGGTGCAGCGCGTCGCCGGCGACGAACGCGAGGTCCGGCCGGCGCCGCTTGCCCACGTCGAGCATGCCGACGGAGAGGTCGCACGCGACGACCCGCACGCCGGCGTCCGCCATCGGCTCGGACGACGTGCCGGTGCCGGCCGCGAGGTCGAGGACCGTCTCCCCCGGCTGGGCGTCGAGCGCCTTGAGGGTCGCCTTGCGCCACGCCCGGTCCTGGCCGAGCGAGATGACGTCGTTGGTCCGGTCGTACCGGTGGGCCACGGCGTCGAACATGGCGGCGACGTCCTGGGGGTCCTTGTCGAGGGAGGCGCGGGACATGTGTCCATCGTCGCAGGTCCGGAGCGCCCCTACGACAGGGCGGACCCGTCCGCCAGGCATACGCTGGCATCGATGAGCACGCAGACCTCCGCCCCCGCGGACGCGGTCCCGCACCCGCTCGTGGTCCGCACGGTCGCGCTGGACGCGCTCGGCGGGACCACGAGCCCTGCGGGCGCGGACCCTGTGGGCCTTTCCGACCCCCTCGACCTGCTCGGCCTCCTGCCGTCGCAGGCCCCGCTCGCGTGGGTGCGCCGCGGCGACGGCCTGGTCGCGTGGGGCGAGACGCTCCGCATCGAGGTGCGCGGCGCCGACCGGTTCGCCGACGCCGAGCGCGCCTGGAACGCCGTGCTCGCGCGCGCGATCGTCCGCGACGAGGTGCAGGCGCCCGGGACCGGACCCGTGGCCTTCGGCTCCTTCGCGTTCGACGACGACTCCCCGGCCGGAGGCGTGATCGTCGTGCCGCGCGTCGTGGTCGGTCGGCGCGCCGGCCGCACCTGGCTCACCACGATCACCACGGGCGCCCGCCTGCGCGCGGCGCCGCAGCTCGCGGACGTGGTCGGCCCGCGCGTGCCGCCGGTCGAACCCGGCGAGGTCGTCTACACCGACGGCGCCGTGAGCGCCGACGGGTGGCGCGACGTGGTCGCTGCCGGCATCGCCGCCATCCGGGCGGGCGACGTCGAGAAGGTGGTCCTGGCGCGGGACGTGCACGCGCGGACCGAGCACCCGCTCGACGTGCGGTGGGCCCTCGAGCGGCTGGCCACCGAGTACCCCTCCTGCTGGACGTTCAGCGTCGACGGCCTCCTGGGTGCCACGCCCGAGCTGCTGGTCCGCTCCGAGAAGGGCCTGGTCACCTCCCGGGTCCTGGCGGGGACCATCCGGCGCACGGGCGACGACGCGGCCGACATGGCCCGCGCCGCGATCCTGGCGCACTCGTCCAAGGACCTGGAGGAGCACGAGTACGCGGTGACCTCCGTGGCGCACGCGCTCGAGCCGTTCTGCTCCTCCACCAACGTGCCGGACGTGCCGTTCGTCCTGCACCTGCCCAACGTGCTGCACCTGGCCTCGGACGTCACGGGCGTGCTCACCGCGCCCAGCGGCGACGCGGCCCACCCGTCCTCGCTCGCGCTGGCCGCCGCGCTGCACCCGACGGCAGCCGTGTGCGGCACACCGACCACCGCGGCGCGCGAGCTCATCCGGTCCATCGAGGGCATGGACCGCGCGCGGTACGCCGGCCCCGTGGGCTGGCTCGGCGCGGACGGCGACGGCGAGTGGGGCATCGCCCTGCGGTCCGCCCAGGTCGACGCGGCCGACCCGCGCAGCGTCCGGCTGTTCGCCGGCTGCGGCGTCGTGGCCGCCTCCGACCCGCCCGCCGAGCTGGCGGAGTCCGAGGCCAAGCTGGTCCCGATGCGGTACGCACTCGGCCGGGACGCCGGCGGTAGCTGACGTCCCGGCCGAGTGGCCGTGTCCCTGACCGCAGGGGAGGCGGTGGGACGGCGTGCGGTCCGGGGGGAAGGACCGCGGGGTGCGGGCTGGGTCAGCCCTGGTTCTGCGGGTCCTGCTGCTGTTGCTGCTGCTGCTGGAACCACTGCCACAGCTGGTCGGGGCTCAGCCCGTCCGGGACGCCCGACCCGGAGCTGTCCGGCGCCTGCTGCTGGCCCTGCTGGTCGCCGCCCTGCTGGCCGTCCTGCTGGCCGTTCTGCTGGTCGGACGAGCCGTTGGTGGAGGCCGTCTCCTTGCGGACCGCGAGCGTGACGTCGACGTCGGACGCCTTGCCGTCCCGGACGATCGTCAGCGTGACCTTGGTGCCGGACGGGAGCGCCCGCACGTAGGCGGTGAGCGACTCGGCGCCGCCGACGGCCTTGCCGTCGATCGCGACGATCGTGTCCTTCGCCTGCAGCTTCGCGCTGGCGGCCGGCGAGCCGTCGCTCACGGACTGCACCACCGCGCCGCGGCGCGTGACGCCGTCGGCCGTGGCCGTGCCGTCGGACAGGGTCACCCCGAGGAACGCGTGCTCGGCGGTCCCGTCGGAGATGAGCTGCGCGGCGATGTTCTTCACCAGGTCGACCGGGATGGCGAAGCCGAGGCCGATCGAGCCCGACTCGCTGGAGAGCGTGGCGATCGACGAGTTGATGCCGATGACGTGGCCCTGGGCGTCGAACAGCGGGCCGCCCGAGTTGCCGGGGTTCACGGCCGCGTCGATCTGGATCGCGTTGGTGACCGTCGCCTCGCCGGTGTTCTCGCCCGAGGTCGAGACCGGGCGGTCGACCGCGGAGACGATGCCGGTGGTGACCGTGTTGGCCAGGCCGAGCGGGTTGCCGACGGCCATCACGGGCTGGCCGACGAGGACCTTGGCCGAGTCGCCGAGCGCGGCCGGCTTGAGGTCCTTGGGGGCGTCGGTGAGCTTGATGACCGCGAGGTCGGTGGTGGCGTCGGTGCCGACGATCGTGGCCTTGAAGATGCGGCCGTCGGTCAGCGTGACCTCCACGCTGCTCGGGTCCGCGCCGGCGACGACGTGGTTGTTGGTGACGATGTGGCCGGCGTCGTCGATGATCACGCCCGAGCCCTCGGCGCCGGAACCGTTGCCGGTGCTCACCTGGATGGCGACCACCGACTGCTGGACCGCCTTGGCGACGGCCTCCCAGTCCGGGTTGTCGTTCGTGGAGCCCGAGACCGGCACGGTGTCGTTGGTGGCCTGGCCGACGGTGGCCAGCGACGCCGGGCGGTTGCCGCTCGCGTCGTCGTCCGACAGCGAGTGCGTGAGCCCGGCGGTGGCGACGGCGGCGAGGATCGCGGCCGCGGCCGCGGCGCCCGTGACCGGCAGCCACAGGCTGCGCTTGCGGGGCGCGGTGACGGTCGCCTGCGGGGCCGGCGGTGCGGCGTACGCCGCAGCGGGCTGGTAGGCAACCTGCTGCGGCGCCGCCGGGTCCTGGGCGGCGGCGCGCTGCGCGGCCTCCCACTGGGCGCGACGGACCGCCTCGAACTGGTCCATCTGCGCGGCGTGCTGCTGGGCGGCCTGCTGCGCTGCGGCCCGCTGAGCGGCCTCGTACGCGGCGCGCTGGTCCGCCGGGGCGGCGGGGTGCGGCGGCGTGAACGGGTTGGTCGGGTGCGCCGCCGTCGGGGGGACGGGCAGCGGCTGGGTGTGCGGGACCGGCAGCGGCTGCGTCGCGTGGACGGGCGGCAGCGGCTGGGTCGGGTGCGTCTGGGGGTTCTGGTCGGCGGCGGGCGTCTGGTCGCTCGCGCCGTTCTCCGGGGTGGTCGTCATCGGTGGTGCCCTCCTTGGTCGTGGACCATCACACCCGGTGGCGCTGGAGGGACCCTTCGCGGAACCTGGGAATTCGCTGCGAGTTTCGGATGGATCGGTCAGGAGGGCAGCGCGGCGTCGACCGCGGCGGCCACCTCGTCGGCGATCCGCTCGCTCAGGGCGCGCCGCCCGGCCCGGTCGACCCGGACCTCCACGACGCTCAGGCCCGGGCCGGGTGCGGCCAGCGCGGGCAGCAGCCCGTCGACGTCGCTCACCCGCGTGTGGCGCACGCCGTAGCCGGCGCACAGCGCGGCGAGGTCGGCCCCGTGGGGCGTCGCGAAGACCCGCTCGAACACGTCGGCGCGCGCCGGCTCGCCCGGCTCGAGGGTGGCGAAGATCGACCCGCCGTCGTCGTTGGCCACGATCAGCTGCAGGTGCACCGCCGGCTCGAGCGGCCCGCGCAGCAGCCCGCCGACGTCGTGCAGGAAGGTCAGGTCGCCCAGCAGCGCGCGCACGCGGCGGTCCGGCAGGCCGAGCGCGACGCCGACCGCGGTGGACACCGTGCCGTCGATGCCCGCGAGGCCGCGGTTGGCCAGCACCAGCGGCGGGGCGTCCCAGCGCGCGACGAGGTCGAGGTCGCGGACCGGGTTGGACGAGCCGACGACGAGCACGTCGTCGGCCGCGCTCACCTGCGCGACCACCCGCGCCAGCGCCGGGCCCGTCACGCGGGTTCCGCTGCGCGACCGGCGGCCGGAGTCGAGTCCGTCGAGCACCCCGTCGACCGCCTCGGCCGCCGCCGCATCGGCCGCGCGCCACGCGTCGAGCCAGCCCGCCGGCGCGGACATCCGGCCCTGGCGCATCCGCGCGGGCGCCTCGAGCAGCACGTCGCTCGCGTTGCGGGCCGCGTCGGGCCAGTCGGCGCCACGGCCGGCGACGACCACGACCTCGACGTCCTCGCGACCGAGCAGCCGCTGCACCGGCCGGGACAGGGTGGGGCGGCCGAGCACGACCACCCGACGGACCGCCCCGCCGAGCCGCGGGTGGGCGAGCAGCAGCCGGTAGGCGGAGATCGCGTGGGAGCCGCCGCGCGCGCCGGAGGACGGCTCGGCCAGCAGCGGCCAGCCGTTCGCCTCCGCCAGCCGGCGCGCGCCGGGGCCGGCACCGTCGCCGGCGACGAGCACCGTGGGCACGGCGCCGCGCCGGGCGGGCGTCGTGGAGGGTTCGGTGACCGCCGGGACGGGTCCGGTCGCGGGCCGCGCCTGCACGTGGGTCAGGCCGGCGGTCGACGGCTCGGGCCACGGGGCGTCGCCGGGCACCAGCGGCTCGCGGAACGCGAGGTTGAGGTGCACGGGCCCGGGATCGCCGGTGCGCGCCCCGGTCGCGGCGGCCACCGCCCGCGCGACCGTGCGGCGCAGGCCGCGCGACTCGTCCGGCAGGCCGACCGGCGCGGGCACGTCGACGGCCAGGCGCACCGCGCCCGCGAAGATGCCCACCTGGTCGGTGGTCTGGTTGGCGCCGGTGCCGCGCAGCTCGTGCGGGCGGTCGGCGGTGAGCAGGAGGAGCGGCAGGCCGCTGTGGTGCGCCTCGAGCACCGCGGGGTGCAGGTTGGCCACGGCCGTGCCCGAGGTGGTGACCACGGCCACGGGCCGGGCCGGCCGCGGGGGTTCGCCGTGGGTCGAGGCCTTCACCAGGCCGAGGGCCAGGAACGCGGCCGCCCGCTCGTCCACCCGCACGTGCAGCCGCAGAACCGGGGCGCCGGCCGGCCGGTCGCCGTCGGGACGCGCGGCGTCGGCGAGCGCGTAGGCCAGCGGCGCCGAGCGCGAGCCCGGCGCGAGCACCACGTCCTCGACGCCGAGGGCCGCGAGCGCCTGCACGAGCACGCGGGCCGCCGTCGTCGCCGGGTCGGGAGCGAGGGCGGGCGGCGGCGTCACGCCCGCCATCATGCCCGAGGCACGACGGCCGCGACGCGCGCACGCCATCGTGCGGCGAGCTCGGCGGAGCCCGCCGCCGACGCGAGCAGGGCGGGGTCCGGCTCCGGGCGGCGGACGTCGAGCGCGCCGTCGACCGGCAGGAACGGGTCGGTCACCAGGTCGGCCGTGAACAGCTGCGCGGTCGCCAGCCCGCACGCGTAGGGCAGCTCGGGCAGCGCGGCGGCCAGGGCGATCCCCGCGGCCAGCCCGACCGACGACTCGAGCGCCGACGAGACGACGACGGGCAGCCCGATCCGCTCGGCCAGCTCGAGGCACGCGCGCACGCCCCCGAGCGGCTGGACCTTGAGCACCACCACGTCGGCGGCGTGCGCCCGGGCGACCGCGAGCGGGTCCTGCGCGCGGCGGATCGACTCGTCGGCCGCGATCGGCACCGACGTGCGGCGACGCAGCGCGGCAAGGCCGTCGACGCCCGGCACCGGCTGCTCCGCGTACTCCAGACCGCCCGCGGCCCGGTCGAGCGCGGCCAGACGGGTCACCGCGGTGTCGACGTCCCACGCGGCGTTGGCGTCGACGCGGATGGCGCCGCCCGGGCCGAGCGCGTCGCGGACGGCCTCGAGGCGGGCGACCTCGTCCGCGAGCGACTGCCCGGGCTCGGCCACCTTGACCTTGGCAGTGCGGCAGCCGCCGGACCCGAGCACGATCGCGTGGGCGGTCGCGGCGTCGACCGCGGGCACGGTGACGTTGACCGGGACCCGCGCCCGCACCGGCTCCGGCCAGCCCTCGTCGGCGGCCTCGCGCGCCGCACGCCACCAGGCCGCGGACTCGTCGGCGTCGTAGTCCCAGAACGGGCTGAACTCGCCCCAGCCCGCGTCGCCGCGCAGCAGCACGCCGTCCCGGACGGTCAGCCCGCGGAACCGGGTCCGCAGCGGCAGCGACCAGACGTGCAGGTCAACGGGGGTTCCGGGCACGCCGCCAGCCTACGTCCGGCTCCTGGGCCCCCACGCCTCGACGAGCAGGTCCACGGCCGTCGGCCGCACGGGCCGCCGCTCGGTCAGCGCGGTGACCACCGCCCCGTCGACCAGCGCGATGGTCACGGGCGCCGACGTCGGCGCACCGACCCGGGCGACCAGCTCCCCGACGACGTCGTCCATCACCGCACGGCCCGCGGCGAACGCGCTCGCGAGCGGGACGTTCCGGCCGGCACCGAGCAGGTGCTCGTAGTGGCTGCGCACCTCGTCGTCGTCGCCGGGCGGCAGGACCGCGTCCACCAGCACGCGGGCGGCGGCGTCGAGGTCGTCCACCCCGGCCGTGCCGGCCAGGACCGCCCGGGCGTGGTCCGCCCACGCCTCGGCCAGCGCGGCGCCCGCGGCGGCCGCGAGCTCGTCGAGCGACCCGAAGTAGTAGGTGGTCGCCGACACCGACGCCCCCGCCTCGTGCGCGACCCGCCGGTGCGTGAGGGCGCCCGGCCCCTCGCGCAGCATGAGCGCCGCGGCCGCCCGGGCGAGGTCGGCCCGGCGGCGGGCGCCCTTGCCGCGGGCACCGGGCTGCGTCATGCGTGCCCCCCGCCGGACAGGTTGAGCCCGACCACGCCGGCGACGATGAGCACGAGCGAGACGATCTTCAGCACGGACATGGTCTCGTGGAACAGGACGACGGCGAGCACCGCGGTGAGCGCCGCGCCGATGCCGACCCACACGCCGTACGCGACGCCGACCGGGAGCGACTTCAGCGCCCAGCTCAGGCCGGCGAGCGACCCGACGGCGAAGACGGCGAACGCGATGCTGGGGCCGAGCCGGCTGAACCCGTCGGACGCCTTGAGGCTCAGGGCCCAGCCGGCCTCGAGCATGCCGGACACGATGAGGACGATCCAGGCCATGGTGGTGCACCACTCTCGGGGATCCCGTGCGCGCCGGGTGGCAGTCCCCGCCGTCGCGCGCACGTTCTGGTACAAGCGTACCAGAATTGTCCGACGCCACTAGGCTGCGGCCGTGACCTCCGAGCTGCCGGCCCCCGTCTCGGACACGTTCGACCCGACGCGCTGGCGCACGGTCGACGGGTTCGAGGACCTCACCGACCTGACCTACCACCGCGGGCACGCCCGCCCGTCCGCCGAGCAGGAGGCCACCGGCGCCGTCGCGCGCGACCTGCCCGTGGTCCGCGTCGCGTTCGACCGGCCCGAGGTCCGCAACGCGTTCCGCCCGCACACGGTCGACGAGCTGTACCGCGTGCTCGACCACGCGCGCACCACCTCGGACGTCGGCACCGTGCTGCTCACCGGCAACGGGCCGAGCCCGAAGGACGGCGTCTGGGCCTTCTGCTCCGGCGGCGACCAGCGCATCCGCGGCCGCTCGGGCTACCAGTACGCCTCCGGGGAGACCGCGCAGGACGTGGACCCGGCGCGGGCCGGACGCCTGCACATCCTCGAGGTCCAGCGCCTGATCCGGACGATGCCCAAGGTGGTCGTCGCGCTGGTCAACGGCTGGGCGGCGGGCGGCGGGCACTCCCTGCACGTCGTCGCGGACCTGAGCATCGCCAGCCGGGAGCACGCGCGGTTCATGCAGACCGACGCCAACGTGGGCTCGTTCGACGGCGGCTACGGCTCGGCGCTGCTGGCCCGGCAGGTCGGCCAGAAGCGCGCCCGCGAGATCTTCTTCCTGGCCCGCGAGTACTCCGCCGAGCAGGCGCTCGCGTGGGGCGCGGTCAACGACGTGGTCGACCACGCGCAGATCGAGGAGGCCGGGCTCGAGTACGCCCGGATCATCGCGACCAAGTCCCCGCAGGCCGTGCGGATGCTGAAGTTCGCGTTCAACCTGGCCGACGACGGCCTGGCCGGGCAGCAGGTGTTCGCGGGCGAGGCGACGCGGCTGGCGTACATGACGGACGAGGCCGTCGAGGGGCGCGACGCGTTCCTCGAGCGGCGCGAGCCCGACTGGTCGGGCTTCCCGTACGCCTACTAGCTGCCGGCCATCGCCCAGCCGGCGAGGTCGACGACCGCGCCGATCACGCCCGCCGCGCCGACCAGCAGCGCGACGAGGACCAGGGCGGAGACGACGACCGCGCCGAGCGAGCGGGTGTCGTGCTCGGTGGCGTCATGGTGCGTGAGAGTGGCCATGCGTCGAGCCTCGTCGCCACCCGCCCGGGCGCGCATCGGTCGACGGGACCCCGCGGGTGCCGCCCAGGGGTGGCCCACCGGCCCGCGGATGTCATCCCGTGGTCGGACAACCGATGCGGTCAGCCGATCGTCAGGGACCCGCTGCCGGCCGGCACGAGCTCGACCCACGTGGTGCCGGGCGCCAGGTCGGCGGGCTTGCCGTCCAGCGTGAACAGCCGCATGGGCGCGTCCTGGGACTCCTTCTGCCACCGCACGGGCACCGTCTTGCCCCCGGTGGCGGCGACGCCCTCCCCGCTGCCGATCAGCGTGTAGGTGGGCACGGGCGCCCCGCCCTGGGCGCCGAACCCCGTGTTCGGGTGGTCGGCGGTGATCGACACGACGTTCACCGCGGAGAGGCGGGCGCCGCTGCGCGCCGTCGCCGGCACGGCACCCTCGGACCGCAGCCACGTCCCGCTCGCCGCGTCCCAGGTCCAGCTCGGGCTCGACGCGGACGAGAGCCGGAACGTGAGGCTGGTCGCGGGCGACCCGGAGACCACCGCCGTCGCGCGGTCGGCGCTGCGCGCGAAGGTGAACTGCTCGCCCGGCGGCGCCTGGTGGTCCGCGTCGGCGATGCCCCACCACGTGGCCGGCGTGCCGTAGACGTTGTGCGGCGCCGCGCGGTCCTTGGTGCGGTACATGCCGGGGGCGCCCGCGTCGTGGCTGATCATCTGCACGCCGCTGGCGGCGACCAGGTCGAGGATGCCCTGCTGGCCGCCCGAGAACGCCAGGAGCCCGTGCATGGGCGCCAGGATCACGGGGTCCATGGGCCGCACCGACCGGATCGGTCCGACCTCGGCCGGCACCTGGGAGTGGAACACCGCGATGAACCGCGACACGTCGAACTCGACGATCGTCTCCCACACCACGTCCGCCTGGTCGAGCCCGGTCTGCGGGCGCGCCACGGCGGTGTTCTCGATCTTCACCGCGAGCGAGGGCCGCGCGACGGGCTCCCCCGCCACGCCGGTGAGCGGCCACACGGGAACGGCGTCCGGCGCCGGGGCGGCCCCCTTGTCGGGCTCGATCGTCGGGCCGTGGGTGACGGGGGCGGGCGTCTCGACCGGGGGCGGCGCGTCGGGGCTGCACGCCGCGAGCAGGAGCACCAGCCCCGCGAGCACCGCCGGGACCGCGGTCCGCCGCCGTCGTCGCACGAGCGTCATCGCCCCTCCCCCGGACTCGCCGTCACACGGACAGGTTGCCACGTCGGCAGGTGCGCGCCGGGGACCACCGGCCCCGCGCGGCGCCGGTCAGCCGGCGGTGACCGCGCCGGACGCCTGCGGCACCAGCTCGACCCAGGTGGTGCCCGGGGCGAGCGTGATCGCGGTGCCGTCGGCCGCCGTCAGCGCGAGCGGAGCGTCCTGCGCGGACTTGGACCACGTGGCCGGGACGGTCTTGCCGCCCGTCGACACGGTGGCCGCGCCCGAGCCGTCGAGCAGCGTCTCGGGCACCGGGTTGCCGGCGGGGTCCTTGGTGCCGGAGTCCCGCAGCTGCACCATGACGGTCACCACGTTCGTGGCCGCCAGGCGCGCGCCGGACCGGACGGTGGCCGGCGTGGACCCCTCGGAGCGCAGGAACGTCGAGCTGCCGGCGTCCCACGTCCACGTCGGGTGCGAGTACCCGGACATCCGCACGGAGAGCGTCGAGACCGGGCTGCCCGAGACCAGGGCCGTGGCCTGCGCGGCGTCGCGCGCGAACGAGAACTGGGTGGGCGGGGCCGCCTGGTGCGCGCCGTCGGCGGCGCCCCAGAACGTCGCCGGGGTGCCGTACACGTTGTGCGGGGCGGGGCCGACGCCCTTCTTGCGGTAGAAGCCCGCGGCGCCCTGGTCCTGGCTCAGGATCTGCAGCCCGGAGCTCTTCAGCGCCTGCACGAACGCCGTCTGGCCCCCGGAGAAGGCGATGAGCCCGCGCAGCGGTGCGGCAATGGCGGGGTCCATGGGACGGACCGAGCGGATCGGGCCCACCTCGTCGGGCACCTGCGAGTGGTAGACGGCGACGAAGCGCGTGATGCCGCCCTCGACCACCTCCTCCCACACCACGTCCGCCTGGTCCAGACCGGTCTGCGGGCGGGCGTCGGCGGAGTTCTCGATCTTGATCGCGAGCGCGGGGCGCACGGGCACGTCGCCGGCGGCCACCCCGGTCAACGGCCACCGCGGCTGCACGACGGGCGCCGGTGGTGCTGCCTTCGCCGCCTCGATCACGGGCGCCTTCGTCACGGCGGCGGCCGGCGTCGGGTCGGCCGCCGGCGCACCGCTGCACGCCGCGAGCAGCAGGGCGACACCGGTCGCCAGCGTCGCGAGACGCGCGGGCCGGGCCGCGCGCGGCCGGGTGGAGAGGGCGGTGAGGACAGACGACACGATGCTCCTTCGGGTGTGAACCGCGCGACACTCTACGGGCTGGAGACCGGGGTCCCGGGCGGGCGCGCCCCGCGGCGGACCTACTCTGGTGCGGTGATCCGGCCGCTGCATGATGTCCCCGCGCGGCCCGCCGACCTCCTCCCGGCCCTCGCGGCCGCCCTCGACGGCACCGGCCCCGCGGTGCGCCCCGGGGCTTCGGGACCGTCGTCCGCGGTGGCCGACGACGTCGCCGTCGTGGTCCGGACCTCCGGCTCGACGGGCGAGCCCCGCGCGGTCCTGCTGTCCGCCACGGCGCTGCGTGCCTCGGCGGCGGCCACCCACGCACGGCTCGCCGGCCCCGGGCGCTGGGTGCTCGCGCTGCCCACCGAGCACGTCGCCGGCCTCCAGGTGCTCGTGCGGTCGGTGCTCGCCGGGACCACGCCCGTGACGCTCGACCCCGGCCCGTTCCGCGCCCCCGCGTTCGTGGCGGCCGCGTCGGCGCTGCCGGCCGACGGCCCCCGCTACACCTCCCTGGTGCCGACGCAGCTGGTCCGGCTCCTCGAGGACCCGGCGGCCACGCGCGCCCTGACCACGTTCGACGCGGTGCTGCTCGGTGGCGCCGCGGCGTCGCCCGACCTGCTGGCCCGCGCCCGCGCGACCGGCGTGCCCGTGGTCACCACCTACGGCATGTCGGAGACGTGCGGGGGCTGCGTGTACGACGGCCGCCCGCTCGACGGGGTCCGGGTCGCGCTCGACGACGACGGCCGCATCCTGCTGGCCGGACCCGTGCTCGCCGACGGCTACCTCGGGCGCCCGGACCTCGACGCCGACGCGTTCGTGCAGGTGGACGGGGTCCGGCACCTGCGCACGACGGACCTCGGCGAGTGGTCCTCCGGCGTGCTCACGGTGCTCGGGCGCGCCGACGACGTGCTGGTCACGGGCGGCGCCAAGGTGCCCCCCGGGCCGGTCGAGTCGGTGCTCGCCGGGCTGCCCGGCGTGGGCGAGGTCTGCGTCGTCGGGGTGCCCGACGCGGAGTGGGGCGAGGCGGTCGTCGCGGTCGTCGTGCCCCGCCCCGGGGAGCCCCCGCCGACGCTCGACGACGCCCGCCGCGCGGTGACCGACCGGCTGGGCGCCGCCCACGCGCCGCGCCACCTCGTGGTCACGGACTCGCTCCCGGTGCGCGGGCCGGGCAAGATCGACCGTCGGGCGACGGCACGGCTCGCCGCCCGCTCCCTCGAGAGGACCTCCACGTGACGACTGCCAGCGACTGGGTGCAGGGCGCGCGACCGCGCACGCTGCCTGCGGCGGCTGCCCCCGTGCTCGTCGGCACCGGCGCCGCGGCCCAGCTGGGCGAGGCGAACCTCGGCCGGGCCGCGCTCGCGCTCGGCGTCGCGCTCGCCCTCCAGGTGGGCGTCAACTACGCGAACGACTACTCCGACGGCATCCGCGGCACGGACGTCGACCGGGTGGGCCCCCTGCGGCTGACCGCGTCCGGCACCGCGAGCCCCGGCACCGTCAAGGGGGCCGCGTTCGCCGCGTTCGGCGTCGCCGCGCTGCTCGGGCTCGCGCTGGTCGCCCTCTCCGGCCAGTGGTGGCTGCTCGCGGTCGGCGCGCTCGCCATCGCCGCCGCCTGGGGCTACACGGGCGGCAAGCGGCCCTACGGGTACCGCGGCCTGGGCGAGGTCGGCGTGTTCGTGTTCTTCGGGCTGGTCGCGGTGCTCGGCACCACCTACACGCAGGCCGACGAGCTCTCGTGGCCCGCCTGGGTGGGCGCGGTCGCGGTCGGCATGCTGGCGTGCGCCCTGCTCATGGCCAACAACCTGCGGGACGTGCCCACCGACGCCCTCGTCGGCAAGCGCACGCTCGCCGTGCGGCTCGGGGAGCGCCGGTCCCGCCAGGTGTACGCCGCGCTCGTGGTCCTGCCCGTGCTGCTCGGCGGCGTGGTGTGCGCGTTCGCGTCCCCGTGGGCGCTGCTCGTGCTGCTGCTGCTCGCCCCGGCCGTGGTCCTCGCCGTCACGGTGCTGCTGGGCGCGCGCGGCAAGGCGCTGGTGCCGGTGCTCGCCGGCACCGGGATGCTCGAGCTCGGGTTCGGCGTGCTGCTCGGGCTGGGCCTGGCCCTCTAGGCCCCGTCGTCGCGGGCGGCCTCGTCGGCGGCGTCCTCGAGGTCCGCGTCCTCCTGCGCCCGCTTGCCCAGCACCGGCCGGTCGCCGGCCCGGCGGCGGCGCTCGGCGCGCTCGGCCAGCTGGCGGGCCGCGGCGTCGCGCGGGCCGCTGAGCAGCACGTACGAGAGGCCCCATGCGAGGAACGCGGCGACGATCGCGACCAGCCACGAGCGCAGGCCGGCCCACCACAGCAGGCCGAGGCAGACGGCGAAGAGCGCGAGGCGCAGGAGCGAGTAGACGACGAAAGGCACGGTCCCAGGGTAGGCCGCTGCGCGCGTGCGCCCGTTCCGCGACCGGCGTCTAGTCTGGCGAGGTGAGGAACCTGGCCGTGCTGCTGCTCATCGGCGTGACCGTCTACTGCGTCATCGACATCGTGCGCAGCACCCGCGACGAGCGGCTCGGCGTGCACCCGGCCCTCTGGGTCCTGCTCGTGCTCCTGGTCCCCCTGTTCGGGTCCCTGGCCTGGCTGTCCGTCCGCTGGTCGCGCCGCACCGCAGCGGCCGGGCCCTCGGCCGGCCCGAGCGGCACCGCCCGGCGCCGCCGCGCCACGGGGCCCGACGACGACCCCGACTTCCTGCGCGGGCTCGACGAGGACCGGCGGCGCACCGACCCTGGGGAGACCCCGCCGGTGCCCTGACCCGGGAGGGCTACATCCCCGAGTACGAGTGCTTCCCGGAGACGACCAGGTTGACCACCGTGAAGTTCATGAGCACGACCGCGTAGCCGACGAACACGAAGTACGCGGCGCGGCGCCCGCTCCAGCCGCGGGTGGTGCGGGCGTGCAGGTAGGCGGCGTAGGTCACCCACGCGACGAACGTGCCGACCTCCTTGGGGTCCCAGCCCCAGTACCGGCCCCAGGCGTGCTCGGCCCAGATGGCGCCGCCGATGAGCGTGAAGGTCCACAGGACGAAGCCGATGGCGTTGAGCCGGAAGGCCATGGCCTCGAGCTCGCGGGAGCTGGGCACCTGCTCGAGCCAGCCGAACCGCGGCCCGGCCACGAGGCGGCGGAACCCGTCGGACCGGCGCGGGGCGGTCGCGCCGCCGGACGCGAGCGGTGCCCCGACCGTGACGGCGGGGGCGTCGACGGCGGCGAGCTCGTCCTCGCGGTAGCTGCGCAGGATCTGCAGCGCCGAGGCGGCGAACGCCACGGTGAAGATGCCGGTCGCGGTGATGGCGACGCCCACGTGCAGGATCAGCCAGTAGCTCTGCAGGGCGGGCTGCACCTGGTCGGCCTGGATGTAGAAGACGTTGAGCGCGAGCACCAGGGCCAGCACCGCGATGCCCATCACGAGCACGCCGACGAAGGCGATCACGCGGCGACGCTGCACGACCGTGAGGACGAGGACGGCGACGAAGGTGCCGACGATCGTGAACTCGTACATGTTCGCGGTGGGCCAGCGGCCGGCGGCGACCCCGCGCAGCACGATGCCGGCGAACAGCATGACGAGGCCGAGAAGCGTGGTCGACCGGGCGATGCCCTCGGCGCGGACGGACCGGCCGGGTGCGCTCTGCGCCTCGGAGCCCGCGACCGCGGTGGCCGGACGCATGCCGGACGACGCCGCGCCCGCGAGGACCGCCTCGGGCACCCGCTTCTGGGCGCGCTCGGCGATGCGCGCGAGGTCCACGCTGTACGCGATCAGGGCGATGGTGAACGCGGTCGCGGCACCCCAGACGAGCAAGGTGCTCAGGTCACCGGTGGTCATGGCGTGCCCTCTCCTGCGGGGTGGCCGCCGGAGGCGGCCGGAGGTCGGTCTTCCGTGCGGGCGAGCGTCTCCGCGAGCACCCGGTCGAGCTCGGGCTGGAGTCCGACGTCGTCGCCGCGGGCCAGCCCGGCCGCGGTGACCACTGTACGGCGGTCGGGCCCGTCGGCATCCCCCGCGTCGCCCGGGGCGAACCGGAGCCAGACGCGCCGGCGCGGGGCGAACAGCGAGGTGGCGAGCCCGGCGAAGGCGAGCAGCGCGAACACCAGCACGAACACGAGCGCCGGGTCGTGCCGCAGGTCGAGCGCCACGTACCGGGGCAGCCCGTTGAACGTCAGGGTGCCCAGCCCGTCGGGCAGGTCGACGGTCTCGCCGGGGCGCACGTAGAGCGTGATGACCTTGCCGTCGGCGTCGACCGTCTGGGTCAGCCGGGCCTCGTCCAGCTGGTAGACGTTCTGCGGCACCCCGGTGTCCAGCCCGAGGTTGCCCTTCCACACCGACAGGACGAGCAGGGGGTCGTTCGGCTGCGGGTCCACGGACCGGTAGAGGTCGTCGCCCACCTTCTGCGCGGTGGGCAGCAGGTAGCCGATGATGCCGATCTGCTCCTGGTCGCCCGAGACGTCGGGGACCTTGAGCACGCCGCGGGACGTGTACACGTTGTCCTGCGGCAGGAAGGGCGTGGGACCGGAGAAGGCGACCTGGCCCGCGGCGTCGTGCACGGTGATGTCGGGCGCGTAGCCGTTGCCCTGCAGGTACACCTTGGCGCCGCCGGCGTCGAGCGGGTGGTTGACCTTGATGGTCGTCGCCTCCGGCGCCTCGCCCGGGTTGGTCAGGGTGACGTGCGCGGTGAAGTCGCGGGACTGGAGGGTGTCGGGGTCGAACCGGGCCTCGAAGTCGTCGAGCCGCAGCGTGAACGGCACCAGGCTGGTGGGCGAGTAGGCGGTGCCCTGCTCGAACGTGTCGTAGTCGACCTGCGCGTTGGCGAACCCGCGCCCCTGCACGACGATCGCCTGCCCGCGGTAGTGCAGCACCTGCCCCGTGGCCACCGAGATGAGCAGCCCGACGAGCGCCAGGTGGAAGACGAGGTTGCCGGTCTCGCGCAGGTACCCGCGCTCCCCGGCGACCGACCACGTGCCGCCGCCCTCGTCGCGGGTGTCCACCCGGTAGGTGGGCACGAACGGGAGCCAGCGCCAGCCGCGGCGCAGCACGGCGGCGGCGTCCTGTGCGGCCTCCGACGGCGACGCGCCGACCGAGCCGGCGGCCTGCGCGGGGAACCGCCCGAACCGGCGGGGCGCACGCGGCGGGCGGCCGCGGACCCCGGCCAGGTGCACCTTGGTGCGCGGCAGGATGCAGCCGACCAGCGAGACGAACAGGAGCAGGTAGATCGCCGAGAACCAGACCGACGAGTAGACGTTGAAGAACCCGAACCGGTCGAGCCACGGGCCGAGGGTCGCGTGGTCGGTCAGGTACGTCGCGACCTTGTCGGGGTTCTGCGCGCGCTGCGGCCAGACCGTGCCCGGGACGGCGGCGACGGCCAGCAGCATGAGCAGCAGCAGCGCCACCCGCATGCTGGTGAGCTGCCGCCAGGCCCAGCGGCACCAGCCGACGAACCCGAGGGTCGGCAGCGTGGGCGGCGTGCTGGTGGGGGCCTCGGTCGGCTCGAGGAAGACGTCGGAGAGGCCCTCGGGGCGGTGGGTGGTCACGTCACACCACCGGCACGAACGGGTCGCCGCCGACGAGGACGCCCTGCAGCCACGACGACCAGGTGCCCCACACGCCCGTGACCAGCGCGATCCCGAGGATCACGAGCAGGCCGCCGCCGATCCGCATGATGGCGAGGCGGTGGCGGCGCAGGAAGCCGAGCATCGTGGCGCTGCTCTCGAGGCCCAGCGCGACCAGCAGGAACGGCAGCCCGAGGCCGAGGCAGAACGCGACGGCCAGCAGCGCGCCGCGCCCGGCCGAGCCGCCGTCGAGCGAGAGCGTGAGGATCGCGGCGAGCGTGGGTCCGATGCACGGCACCCAGCCGAGCCCGAACGTCACGCCCAGCAGCGGGGCGCCCCACAGGCCGGCGCGCGGCGCGAGGTGCACCCGCTTCTCGTTCTGCAGGAACGGGATCAGGCCCAGGAACCCCAGGCCGAGCACGATGACGACGACCCCGAGCACCCGGGTGATCGGGTCCTGGTACTCCACGAGCACCCCGCCCAGCGAGCCGGCGAGCGCGGCGAGCGCGACGAACACCGCGGTGAACCCGGCAACGAACAGCGCCACGCCGAGCAGCACGCGGCTCCGCGCGGGGGCGGTGCGCACGAGCGTGGTCCCGGGGGCCGGCGACCCGAGGCGGTCGGCCGTCCCGGTCATGCCGCCGAGGTAGCCGACGTACGCGGGGACCAGCGGCAGCACGCACGGTGACGCGAACGAGACGAGCCCGGCGATCACGGCCACCGGGATCGCCAGCAGCAGCGAGCCGGAGGTGACGGCCCGGCCGAAGGCGTCGCCGGCGTCGGCGAGCATCACGGCGTCGGCGCGGGCTCGGCGAGGAGCCCGTCGATCATGGAGCGCAGGGTGGACGGGTCGGCCAGCCCGAGGATGCGCCCGGCGACCTTGCCGGAGCGGTCGAGCACGACCGTCGTCGGCACCGCGTTGACCGGGACGGTGCCCTGCAGGGCGGCGATCGCGGTGCCGTCGGTGTCGGCCAGGCTGGGGTACGGCACCGAGAACTGGCGCTCGAACGCCTGCGCGGTGCCGGCGTCGTCGGTGCGGTTGATGCCGAGCACCTGGACCCCGTCGGCGGCGTAGTCGGTGGACAGGGCGGCGAGGTCGGGGGCCTCGGCGCGGCACGGCGGGCAGTTGGCGTACCAGGTGTTGAGGACGACCACGTCGCCCCGCCAGTCGGCCACGTCGCGCGCGGTGCCCTCGAAGTCGGTGCCGGACAGCTCCAGCGGGCCGGTGCGGTCGCCCGAGGCCCACGTCGTCGTGCTGCCGTCGCCGGACTGGTAGCCCTGGTCGGCGACGTCGTCGGGGTTCGCCTGCGTGCCGGGCGCGCAGCCGGCGAGCAGGAGCAGGGCGAGGGTCCCCGCCGCGAGGACGCGTCGGCGCACGTCAGGCCCCCGCGACCGAGGAGACGCCGGGCAGCAGCGCGCCGGCGGGCTCGCTGTAGCCGATGCCGACGAGCGTGTCGCCGTCGAAGCGCAGGCTGGTGAGCGAGGCCACCGAGCACTGCCGCTTGCGGGGGTCGTGCCACAGGTGCCGGTTCTCCAGCGAGAGCCGCGTGACCCACACGGGCAGCTGGTGGCTGACCAGCACGGCCTCGTGGCCGCGCGCCAGCTCGCGCGCGGACGCGACGGCGGCGAGCATGCGGTCCGCCTGCTCCGCGTACGCCTCGCCCCAGGACGGGCGGAAGGGGTTGCGCAGGTAGGGCCAGTGCTCGGGGTGGCGCAGGGAGCCGTCGCCCACGCCGAACGTCTTGCCCTCGAAGTGGTTGCCCGCCTCGATGAGCCGCTCGTCGGTGCCGATCTCGACGCCGAACGCGGCGGCGATGGGCGTCGCGGTCTCCTGCGCGCGCTGCAGCGGGGAGGAGACGACGGCGACGACGTCGCGACGCGGGCCGCCGGAGACGCCCGCCAGGTGCTGGGCGACCATGTCTGCCATGGCCCGCCCGCGCTCCGAGAGCCGGTAGCCGGGCAGCCGTCCGTAGAGCACGCCGTCGGGGTTGTGCACCTCGCCGTGCCGCATCAGGTGGATCGTGGTCGCGACCATGGGCTCAGTGTCGCAAACACTCCTGTGCGCTCAGCACTCGGAAGCGACTCCCTCGACGTGACACGCACCACCCGTGAGGTGCACGCGGACCGCCTCCATAGCCTCGCCGAGGGCCGCGAACTGCTCTTCGGTCAGCACGTCGACCAGGTGGTCCCGCACGGACTGCACGTGCTTGGGCGCCGCCGCGACGAGGACCTCCCAGCCCTTGTCGGTCATCGTGGCGTTCACCCCGCGCGCGTCCTCGACGCAGGGCAGGCGCACCACGAGGCCCTGCTCCTCCATGCGACGGATGGTGTGCGTGAGCCGGCTGCGGGAGTGCGCGATGTTGTCGGCCAGCTGCGCCATGCGCAGGGTGCGGTCGGGGGTCTCCGACAGCCGCACCAGCACCTCGTACTCGTGCGTGGACAGGCCGGTGTCCCGCTCGAGCTCGTGCTCCAGGGCGGCGAACAGCCGTGCGGCTCCCCCGCGGAACGCGCGCCAGTGCGTCTGCTGCTCCTCGGTGAGCCACTCCACGGTGGTGGATGTGTCGGTCGTCACAACGGCCCCTCCGTCCTCTGGTCTGGGGTTGCGGGTCTGCGCTGAGTGTAGTACAACTTTGAACTAACAGTTTGGTTGATGGTTCAACAACCACGGAGGATCCCCATGAGCACCGCCACCACCGTTCTTCCCGCCGGCCTCACCACGGGCACCTGGGCGGTCGACGCCTCGCACACCGAGGCCGCGTTCACCGTCCGTCACGCCGGCATCTCGAAGGTCCGCGGCACCGTCGCGGTCACCGAGGGCACCGTCGTCGTCGGCGAGGACCTGGCGAGCACGTCGGTCTCCGTGACGCTCGACCCCGCGTCCGTCTCCACCGGCGACGCCAACCGCGACGGCCACCTCAAGAGCGGCGACTTCTTCGACGTGGAGAAGTTCGGCCAGTGGACGTTCGTCTCGACCGAGGTCCGCGAGGCCGGCAAGAGCTACGTCATCGCCGGTGACCTCACCATCCACGGCGTCACGCAGCCCGTCGAGCTCGAGACCGAGTTCAACGGCACCGCGGTGGACCCGTTCGGCAACACGCGCGCCGGCTTCGAGGCCAGCGTGACGATCTCCCGCAAGGACTTCGGCCTGACCTGGAACGCGGCCCTCGAGGCCGGCGGCGTCCTGGTGTCCGACAAGGTCGTCATCGCGCTCGACGTCTCGGTCATCAAGGGCTGACGCAGCACGCACCGCACGCACGGCCGGGTCCAGCACGGGCCCGGCCGTCGTCATGCTCAGGCCCCGGTCCCGGTGCGGCGGCGGTCGTGGAACGCGAGGATCTGCAGCTCGGACGCCACGTCCACCGCCCGCAGGTCCACGTGCGCCGGCACGCGCAGCGACCGCGGCGCGAACGTGAGGATGCCGACGACGCCGGCCGCCACGAGGGCGTCGCACACCTCCTGCGCGCCGGCCGCCGGGGTGGCGATGATGCCGATGGTCGCGTCGGTGCTGCTCACCAGCGCCGCCAGCTCCTCGGGCGGCCGCACCACGAGCCCCGCCACGGCGGTCCCCACCACGCCGGGGTCGGCGTCCACCAGGCCCACCACCGCGAAGCCGCGCTCGGCGAACACCGAGTAGTTGGCCAGCGCGTGGCCGAGGTTCCCGATGCCGACGATGACGACGCGCCGCTGCGTGGTCAGGCCGAGCACGACGGCGATCTGCTCGGACAGGTGCTGGACGTCGTACCCGACGCCGCGCCGGCCGTACGAACCGAGGAACGACAGGTCCTTGCGCAGCTGCGCCGAGGTCACGCCGGCGCCCGCCGCGAGCTCCTCGGAGGACGTGGTGACCACGTCGTCCGCGGTCAGCGCGTGCAGCACGCGCAGGTAGCCGGGCAGCCTGGCCACGGTCGCCGCCGGGACGTCCCGGCTGCGGGCGCGCGCCGGCGCACCGGGTTCCGCCGCCCTGGCGTGCGCCCGGGGTCCCGTCCGCTGCGTGTCCACATCGACTCCCGCGCCCGCCCCGTCGGACCCGGTCGCCCGGGCCCTGCTGGTCAGGTTAGGGGTCGGGGACGCGCCGCGGTAAGGGTTCGGCGCAGTCGGTCCGCGTCGATCCGCCAGTACCCCTGCCGGACCCCGTCGACCTCGACCACGGGCACCAGCTCGCCCAGCTCGTCGACCAGGTCGCGGCCGGGTTCCGTCGCCGTGTCGATGTCGATCTCGGCCCACTCGGCGCCCGTCTCGGCGGACACCGTCCGCACCACCTCGCGCGCCTCGTCGCACAGGTGGCAGCCCGCCCTGCCGTAGAGCACCACCCGAGTGTTCACCGTCATGGCACCAGGTTCTCACTGCAGGGACGCGGCGTTGGCCGATGCCGCCTCACGAGCGTCGTTACAGTGGCGAGGTGCGTCAGGCGTCCGGGAACCCGCCCGCCCCCGCTCCCGTGCTGCGGGACCCGGGGTCCGGTCCGGACGGCCCGGGCGTGGGGGCGTTCTTCGACGTCGACAACACGATCATCCGCGGCGCCAGTGCGTTCCACCTGGCCGTGGGCCTGTACCGGCGCGGCTTCTTCCGCAAGCGGGACCTGGTCGAGTTCGGCCTGCACCAGTTCCGGTACCTGACGTTCGGCGAGAACAAGGAGCAGATCGACGAGGTGCGCAGCCGGGCCCTGTCGATCATGACCGGGCACTCGGTGGCGGAGGTCACCGCCATCGCGGAGGACATCTACGACGAGGTGCTCTGCCTGCGCATCTACCCGGGCACCCAGCGGCTGCTCGACGAGCACATCGCCGCGGGCCACTCGGTCTGGCTGGTCACCGCCACGCCCGTGGAGATCGGCTCGCTCATCGCCCGCCGCCTGGGGGCCACCGGCGCGCTGGGCACCATCGCGGAGCACGAGGACGGCTTCTACACGGGCCGGCTCGTCGGCGACATGCTGCACGGCCAGGCGAAGGCCGACGCCGTGCGCGCCCTGGCCGAGCGCGAGGGGATCGACCTGGCCGGGTCGTACGCGTACGGCGACTCGACCAACGACGTCGCGATCCTGTCCGAGGTCGGCTTCCCGTGCGCCATCAACCCGGACCGCCGCCTGCGCCACTACGCCGCCGAGGTGGGCTGGCCCGTGCGCGAGTTCCGCAACCGCCGCCGCAACGCGCGGCGGGGCACCACCGTGGCCAGCCTGGCCGGGCTCGCGTGGGCCGGCGGCCTGGTCACGCGCGCGGTCCTGCGGTCCTGGCGCGGCACCCACGACGGAGAGGACGTCCTGTGAGCACCCTGGAGGCGACGGTCCGTCCGGCCGCGCACACCGACCTCGACCGGCTCGCCGCGCTCGCTGCCCTGACCTTCCCGCTGGCCTGCCCGCCCGGGTCGACCGCGCAGGACCAGCAGGCGTTCATCGACGCCCACCTGTCGACCGAGCGGTTCGCCGAGTACCTCGAGGACCCCCGCCGCACCGTGCTGGTGGCGGAGGACGGCGGCCTGGTCGGCTACACCATGCTCGTCGCGGGCGAGCCGGCCGACGACGACGTCCGCGCCGCCCTGCACCTGCGACCCACGATCGAGCTGTCCAAGTGCTACGTGCACCCGGACCACCACGGGGTCGGCGTCGCGCACGCGCTGATGACCGCGTCGCTGGAGGCGGCCCGCGACCGCGGCGCGCAGGGGATCTGGCTCGGCGTCAACCAGCAGAACGCCCGGGCGCAGGCGTTCTACGTGCGGTCCGGCTTCGCCATCGTGGGCACCAAGCACTTCACCGTCGGCACGCGCGTCGAGGACGACTACGTGCTGGAACGGCCGCTCTAGCCGTCCTGCTCGGCGCGCGTGGTCGCCACCGGCCACCCCTCGTCGTCCCAGGCCAGCCGCCGGATCTCGAGCCGGAAGTCGCCGCCCGCCGCTGCGTCGTAGTAGTGGAACGCGAGGTACCCGCGCGACACCGACTGCCCGCCCGGTCCCACCATGTCGCCGGTCGACGTGAGCAGCTGCTCGCCGCCGTCCAGGGTCATCTCGCTACCGGACCGGTCGACGTACGGGCCCGCGATCTCCCGCGAGCGCCCGACCGCGATGTTGTAGGTGGAGTCGGTGCCCTGGCAGCACGCGTCGCGCGAGACGAACAGGAAGTACCAGCCGCCGTGCCGCACGAGGTACGGCGCCTCGATCGCGTTCGGCGGGGAGGTGCGGCTGGCGATCGTCACCGGCGACGCCCCCTCGACCGGCTTGCCCGACGGCCACGTGAGCTCGACCAGCTGGATGCCGCCCCAGAACGAGCCGAACGCCATCCACGGCGTGCCGTCGGCGTCCTCGACCACGCCTGGGTCGATCGCGTTGAAGTTCGTCTCCCCCGGCTCAGACGCGACGACCTCGCCCTGGTCGACCCACGCGTAGTCGGGGTCGTCGGGGTCGAGCGTGGTGTTCGTCGTGAGGCCGATGACGCTCGCGTTGGAACCGAACGTGGATGCCGCGTAGTAGAGGTAGAACGTGCCGTCGTGCTCGATCACCTCGGGCGCCCAGAAGTTCGAGACGCCGGGCACGGCCTCGTACACCCACTCGGGCCGGGTCGCGGCGTCCCAGACCGTGCCGACCAGCTCCCAGGTCAGCCCGTCGTCGGTCGACCGCCGGATCTGCGGGGCGCCCAGGCCCTCGCGGACGTCGCCCGTCGAGAACACGTACCAGGGCTCGCCCGGTGCGCCGGCGACGAGCGCGGGGTCGTGCGTGTGGAGGTCCCCGCTGAGGGACAGTGCCGTCGCGGCGGGCGCAGGCTCCGGCCACAGGGCGGCGGCCGAGCCGGCCACACCGACCAGGGCGAGGCCGACCACGCCCGCCACGACGGCTCGGCGCACGGCGGTCAGACCCCCAGCCGGACGACGTTCCAGGACACCGGCGGCACCTCGACGGTGACCCGGCCGTCCCGCACGACCGCGGACGCGTTGGCCCGCGGCGCCACCGAGAAGTCGTCGTCGGCCGTGGCCGACCAGGTGTGGTCGGGGTTGGCCAGCGTGCTCGCCTCGACCACCCGCAGGCCGGGCAGGGCGCGCGCGTCGACCTCGAGCGTGACGGTCTCGGTGAGCGACCGGTTGACTGCGAACAGCGCGACCGCACCCGTCTCGGGGTCCCGCGTCGCCACGGCGTCGACCAGCGAGGCGTCCCCGTACTTCGCGGTCTCGTACGTCGGCGACTCGACCGCCACCTGCAGCACGTCGCCCACGGCGTAGCGGGAGGCCTGCGCGAAGGGGTGGAAGATCGTCTGCTTCCAGGACCGGCCGCCCGGCTCGGTCATGATCGGCGCGATCACGTTGACCAGCTGGGCCAGCGACGCCGAGTGCACGCGGTCGGTGTGCCGCAGCAGGGAGATGAGCAGGTTGCCGACGACGACGGCGTCGGCCACGTTGTACCGGTCCTCGAGCAGCACGGGCGCGACCGGCCAGTCGTGCCCGGTGGGCGGCTGCGACTCGGCGCGGTGCTGGTACCAGACGTTCCACTCGTCGAACGAGATGTGGATCCGCTTGTCCAGCTTCTTGTGCGCCCGGACCGCATCGGCGGTGGCGCTCACGGACTCGACGAAGTGGTCCATGTCCACGGCGGACGCCAGGAACGAGCCGAGGTCGCCGTCCTCCTCCCAGTAGTACGCGTGGGCGGAGATGAGGTCGACCTGCTCGTACGCCTCGGTGAGCACGATCCGCTCCCACTCCCCGAACGTCGGGATGCCGACGCCCGACGAGCCGCAGGCGACCAGCTCGAGGTCGGGGTCGACCATGCGCATGGCGCGGCCGGTCTCGGCGGCAAGGCGTCCGTACTCGTACGCGGTCTTGTGGCCGATCTGCCACGGGCCGTCCATCTCGTTGCCCAGGCACCACATGCGCACGTCGTACGGGTCCGGCGCCCCGTTGGCGCGGCGCTGGTCGGACAGCCGCGTGCCGCCGCGGACGTTGCAGTACTCCAGCAGGTCGACCGCCTCCTGCACGCCGCGCGTGCCCAGGTTGACGGCCATCATGGGCTCGACCTCGGCCAGCGCCGACCAGCGCATGAACTCGTCGACGCCGACCGTGTTGGGCTCGGTCGAGTGCCACGCGAGGTCCAGCCGGCTGGGGCGCTGGTCGAGGGGGCCGACCCCGTCCTCCCAGCGGTAGCCCGAGACGAAGTTGCCGCCCGGGTAGCGCACGGTGCTGACGCCCAGCTCGCGGGTCAGCTCCAGCACGTCCTTGCGGAAGCCGTCCGCGTCGGCCGTCGGGTGCGCCGGGTCGTGGATGCCGGTGTAGACGCAGCGGCCCAGGTGCTCGACGAACGAGCCGAACGTGCGCCGGCGGACCGGACCGACCCGGAAGGCCGGGTCGAGGGTGAGTCGGACGGGGATCATGAGGTCTCCTGGTTCGGTCGGTTCTCTTGGCGGTCCAGTGCGGTCCAGCGGACCCCGTGGGACGGGACGTCGACGACGAGCGCCCCCTCGGGTTCCCAGGTCGTCGGGTGCAGGTCGGGCTCGGCGCCCGGGTCCCACAGGTCGCGGGCGGTCCAGGCGCCCCACGCCGCGGCGTGGCCGACCAGCGAGGACAGCGGCAGCGAGATCGTCCGCGCCCGCGGTCCGGTCCAGAAGGCCGCGACGTAGGTGGTCGTCCCCTCCGCCGCGGTCCACACGATCAGCTCGCCGTCGTCCAGCGGCTCACGGACGATCTCCCGGCCGTCCGTCGCGGCGCGCAGCACATGCCCGACCGCGGGGGTGGCCAGCAGGTCGAGGGTGGCCGGGTCGGAGGTCGGCAGGTCGCCGCCGACCATCAGCGGCGAGCGGGCCATGACCCAGAGCGTGAGGATCGTGCGCTGCTCGTCGGGGGTGAGCCGGCTGTGCCGGGCCTCCCCGCGCTCGGCGCGCAGGCCGATGCGCCCGAGCGGCAGCATGTCGGCGTCGGCCCACCCGCCCGGCCGCTGCAGCGGCGCCCACCGGGCCAGGCGCGCGAACTGGGCGTGCACGTCCTCCCAGCGGTCCCAGAGGTCGTCGGAGATGCGCCACATCTGGGCGTGCTCGCGCAGGTGGTCCACCTGCGCGGTGGACAGGTGGGTGCCGGGCGACAGCGAGAGCACGACGTCCCGGCCGGACCGCTCGATCGCCCGGGCCCACGCCTCGATCGCGTCGGGGTGGTACGGCGCCAGCATGTCGTCGACCTTGAGGAAGTCCACGCCCCAGCCGGCCAGCTGCGCGACCAGCCCGTCCAGGTAGGCCTGCGCGGCCGGGTGGTCGTGGTCGAGCCCGTAGTTGTCGGCGTTCCACGGGCAGACCGAGCTCGTGTCGGCCGCGTCGCGGGCGGTCCAGGCGGTGCCCTCGACGGGGAGGTCGCGCTCGACCGCGAGCCGCGGGATCCCCCGCATCAGGTGCACGCCGAACCGCAGGCCCAGCGCGTGCACCTCGTCGGCCAGCGGGGCGAAGCCGCGGCCACCCGCCGCCGAGGGGAACCGGTTCTCGGCCGGGAGCTGGCGGCCGAAGCGGTCGAGGACCAGCGACGAGCCGTCGTTGTAGCCGTGCGCGCGGGCCGCGGGGTCGTGCCAGTCGATGTCGACCACGACCGTGTCCCACCCGTGCGGCAGCAGGCGCTCGGCCAGCACGCGGGCGTTCGCCAGGACCTCGTCCTGCGTCACGGTCGTCCCGTAGCTGTCCCAGCTGTTCCACCCCATGGGCGGCGTCTGCGCGTGGCGCGACATCGTCAGGCCCCTTCGCCGTCGGCTTCTACATCGTTGTAGACGCATCATGCACGGCCGGTCAGGAGACGTCAACCGACCGTTATGCGTTCGTGGCTTGACCTCGCGCCGACTCTCGTGCCATCTTCTACATCGTTGTAGATCAACGTTGTAGAAGCAACGTGGATCAGGCGGAATGAGGTCAACGACGACCCTGACGGACCGGCCCCCGGTCCCGACGCGACCGTGACCTCGCACATCCTCGGGATATGGGAGGCAGGACGATGAAGAGGAACAGGCTCATCGCCGGCGCCTTGTGCGCGGCGGTCGCCGGAGCGCTCACGCTCACGGCGTGCAGCAGCGGCGACGGCGGCTCGGGCGACGGCGGCGACAAGCAGATCACGTTCATGTTCCGCGGCGGCGCGGACGAGAAGGCGGCGTACGAGGCGGCCATCGCCAAGTACACGGCCGACACCGGCGTCAAGGTGAAGGTCATCGTGACCGACGCCGACCAGTACGCCACCAAGCTCCAGGCGGCCGTGGCCGGCAACAACGTGCCCGACGTGTTCTACATCGAGCAGGCCAGCCTGCAGTCGTACGTGAGCTCGGGCGTGCTCATGGACATCACGGACGAGGTGGCGGCCAGCGGCATCGACCTGGACAACCTGTGGCCCTACGGCGTCGACTCCTACCGCTTCGACGGCACGCTCCAGGGCACCCCGGACGGCAAGCTCTACGGCCTGCCCAAGGACGTCGGTCCGTTCTCGTTCGGCTACAACAAGACGATGCTCGAGGCCGCGGGGATCCCGCTGCCCGACAAGGACACCCCGCTGACGTGGGACCAGTTCGTCGACATCAGCAAGCAGCTGACCAAGGACACCGACGGCGACGGCGCGATCGACCAGTGGGGCACGGGGCTCAACGTCCAGTGGAACCTGCAGTCGATGGTGTGGAGCAACGGCGGCGACTGGACCAACGCGGACCGCACCAAGGTCACCGTGGACACCCCGGAGTTCGCCGCGGCGCTGCAGCGGTTCGCGGACCTCACCAACGTGGACAAGGTCACCCCGTCGGCCTCCGACGCCGCGACGCTCGACACCTACCAGCGGTGGATGGCCGGCCAGATCGGCTTCTTCCCCGTCGGGCCGTGGGACGTCAGCACCTACAACAAGCTCGACTTCGACTACGACCTCATCCCCTGGCCCGCCGGCGACACCGGTGAGTCCGCGACGTGGGTGGGCTCGCTGGGCATCGGCGTCTCCAACACGAGCAAGCTGCCCGACGACGCGGTCAAGCTGGTGACCTACCTGTCGGCCGACCCGACCGCGCAGCAGACGCTCGTCGACGCCGGGGTGCAGATCCCGAACCTGGTCGACATGGCCGGCACCTGGGCCGCGGCGACCGACTCCACCCCGGCCAACCGCCAGGAGTTCCTGGACATCGTGCAGGACTACGGCCGGGCCATGCCCGCCGCCTTCACGTACGGCGCCGAGTGGTACGACGAGCTCTGGACCAACATCCAGCCGGTGCTCGACGGCAAGCAGACCGCCGCCGACTACCTGGCCGAGGAGCAGCCGAAGATGCAGAAGCTGCTCGACGAGTCCAACGCCAACGCCGAGCAGGCCGCGGCCGGCAGCTAGCCGCACGCCTCCTCACCTGCCGACCCGATCCCGCCGCCCGGGCACGCCCCCGGGCGGCGGGATCCCCCGGAAAGGACCGCGACATGACCGCGACCATCGAGTCGACGTCGACCGGCTCGGGCCTGACGTCCGAGCAGCGCGCGAAGCAGGCCACCCGGCGCCTGCACCGCGCGGAGCACCGCTGGGCGCTCGCGTTCGTCGCGGCCCCGATCCTCGGGTTCCTGCTGTTCACGCTCTACCCCATCGGCTTCGCGGTCTACGCGTCGCTGACCAGCTGGAACGGCCTGGGCCCCATGACGTTCGTCGGGCTCGACAACTACGTGACCCTGTTCGGCGACGAGTACTTCCGCCAGGCGCTGTTCAACACGTTCTTCTACATGATCGGCATCCCGATCGGCCTGGCGCTCTCGCTGCTGCTCGCGCTGGCGCTCAACCGCCGGATCCCCGGGCGGACCGCGTTCCGCACCATCTACTACGTGCCGGTCATCTCCTCGCTGGCCGCCATCGCGATCGTGTGGCAGTTCGCCTACAACGGCGACTTCGGCCTCATCAACCAGGTGCTCGCGTGGTTCGGCATCGACGGACCCGACTGGCTGCAGAACACCGCGACCGTCAAGCCGGCCATCATCATCATGGCCATCTGGAAGGGCCTGGGGTACTCGATGCTGCTGTACCTGGCGGCCATCCAGGGGGTGCCCGCCTCGCTGCACGAGGCCGCCGCGCTCGACGGCGCCAACGCGTTCCAGCGGTTCCGGAACATCACGCTGCCGATGGTCCGCCCCGTGACCTTCTTCCTGGTGGTCACCAACATCATCGCCGGCTCGCAGATCTTCACGGAGATCAACATCATGACGCCCGCCGGCGGCCCCGAGTTCAGCTCCGCCTCGGTGGTCTGGTACATCGTCCGCAAGGCGTTCAAGTACCAGCAGATGGGGTACGCGACGGCGATGTCGATCGTCCTCGGGCTGCTCGTCTTCGTCATCACCTTCATCCAGTTCCGCCTCAACCGGCGCAACAGCTTCAGCATCGACTGAGGTCGATCGAGGAAGAAACGGAACGCAACCATGGCCACGACCCTGATGACGCCCCCGACGACGTCCGTCACGCCCCCCGAGAAGAACCGCCGCAGCGCCAGCTCCCAGAACCGCCTCGGCAACGTCGCGGTGTTCGCGCTGCTGGCCGCCGGCTCGCTGGTGATGCTGGCTCCGCTGCTGTGGATGCTCACCACCGCGCTCAAGACCAAGGTGCAGGTGTTCGCCCTGCCGCCCGTCTGGATCCCGGACCCGCCGCAGTGGGACACGTTCGTGCGCATGTGGACCGAGGCGCCGATCCTCTCGGGCTTCAAGAACAGCCTGATCGTCGCGCTCACCGTGACGGTGGTCGGCTCGGTCACCTCGGCGCTGGCCGCGTTCGCGCTGGCCAAGCTGCGCCTGCCCTACAAGAACGCGATCTTCCTCGTCCTGCTCTCGGGCCTGATGGTGCCCTACCCGACGATCATGATCCCGCAGTTCGTGATGTTCTCGCGGCTGCACTGGGTGGACACCCTGCTGCCGCTGATCGTGCCCCTGCTGTTCGGGAACATCATCATGATCTTCTTCCTGCGGCAGTACCTGTCCAGCGTGCCGGACTCCATGATCGAGGCCGCCAAGATCGACGGGGCGTCCTACCTGCAGATCTTCCGCGTGATGATCATGCCGATGATCCGGCCGGCGATCGCCGCCCAGTTCATCCTCTGGTTCATGGCGATCTGGAACGACTACCTGGCGCCGATCCTGTACCTGAACACCCCCGAGAAGCAGACGCTGCAGGTGGTGATCGCGAACCTCAACGTGGAGTTCGCCACGCAGCGGGACTACCCGCTGATCATGGCCGCGTCGTTCGTCGCCCTGCTGCCGATCCTCGTCGTCTTCCTCGTCTTCCAGCGGCAGATCATCGAGTCCGTCGCCCTCACCGGCTCGAAGGGCTGACCCGATGCTCCCCGACACGGCCCTCTGGGGCGGCCGCCACGCGCACGACCCGACCGCGGTGCGCGACGACGACGGCACGTACTGGCTGTTCTCCACGGACGCGTGGGCCGACGGCCCGGTCCGCGCCGGCGTCCAGGTGCGCCGCTCGGCCGACCTGGTGACGTGGGAGTTCCACGGCTGGGCGCTCGACGGGGTGCCGGCGGACGGCGCCGAGTGGTCCGGAGCCCCCGGGCTCTGGGCGCCCGAGGTGGTCCGGGCCGGCGACGAGTGGCGGATGTACTGGTCGGCGTCGACCTTCGGCTCGCGCACCTCCGCCATCGGGCTCGCCGTGGCCGCGCACCCCGCGGGGCCGTGGGAGGACCGCGGGCTCGTGGTGACCAGCCGGCACGACGAGGACGGCCCCAACGCGATCGACGCGACCGTGGTGGTCGACGACGAGGACCGGCACTGGCTGGTGTACGGCTCGTTCTTCGGCGGCATCCACGCGCTCGAGCTCGACCCGGCCACCGGCCTGGCCCGCGGCGCCGCGCCCGGGGTGCTGCTGGCCCGCCGGGCCCGCAGCGTCGAGGGCGCCGTGGAGGGCGCCTACGTCCTGCACCGGCCCGGCGGCGGCTTCGCGCTCGTGGTGTCGTACGACTCGCTCTTCTCGACGTACCACGTCCGGGTCGGCGTGGCCGAGGCCGTCACCGGCCCCTACCTCGACCGGGCGGGCCACGACCTGCGCGACCTCGACGGCGACCCCGCGCTGGTGGGCACCGTGGTGCTCGCGGGCCACCAGCTGGCCGGCGGCCGGGCGTGGCTCGCGCCGGGGCACGCCTCCGTGCTCACCGAGCCGGGCCACCAGGTGCTGGTGCACCACGTGCGCGACGGCGACGACCCGACCCGGCACGAGGTGCAGGTCCGCCGCCTGGTGTGGACGGCCGACGGCTGGCCGGTCGTCTCGCCGCAGCCCTGGGCCGGCGAGCTCGAGCAGGACGACACCTCCACGTGGCCCACCGACCCCGCGGCGCTCGCGGGCACGTGGGAGCTGGTGACGTTCGACCGGGCGTCCGCCGGCACGCTGACCCCGTCGCGGACCGTCGAGCTGGACGACGCCTTCCTGGCGGCGGCGCGGTCGCTCGGCGCCGGCCGGTTCTCCTGGCCGGGCCTCGAGCTGGTCGCGTTCCCCTCGGTCGACGCCGTGCGGGGCACCCGCACGCTCTCGTTCTCCGGCCTCGACGCGGACGGCAACGCGACCCTGGGCACGCGGGTGGCGGCCCGGTGAGCGCCGTCGGCACCCCGGCGCGCGACGACCTCGCGGTCGGCGGCTGGGCCGGTCGCGTCATGGCGTTCCTGCGGGTGGGCACGCAGCTGGTCGGCGTCAACCTGCTCATGGTGCTCGGCACGCTGGCGGGCGCCGTGCTGCTGGGGCTCTACCCCGCGCTGTCGGCGGGCGGCTCGCTGCTGGCGCGCCTGGCGTCCGGCCAGGCCTCGGAGCACCTCTGGCGCGAGTTCTGGGCGGCCTACCGCGCCGACCTGCGCCGGCTCAACGTGCTCGGCGCTCCGGTGACCGTCGGTGCCGTGCTGCTGGGCCTCGACGCGGCTGCCCTGCTCGCGGCACCCTCGGGCCCGGCGCGCGCCGCCCTCACCGTGGCGGTCGTCGGCCTGGCCGCGTACCTCCTCGTCGCGCTGGCCACGCTCGTGCCGGTGGCCCGGCGCTATCCCGCGAGCGCCGCACGGACGTGGCGGTTCGTCGCGCTCGCGCCGCTGCTCTCGCCCCTCACGAGCGTGGGCGTCCTGGCCACCCTGGTGCTCGTCGCGGTGCTGGTGAGCCGCGTCACCGTGCTGGTCCCGCTGGCGGGCCTGAGCCTGCCGCTGCTGGCGACGGGCTGGCTGGTGGACCAGCGGCTGACCGCGCTCGACCAGCGGCTGGCGGGGACCGACGCCGCCTGAGCCGCCCTCAGTCCGGCGGGGCCTGCTCGCCCAGGGTCGACTCGCGGACGATGATCTCGAAGTCCGTGATGACCTGCACGAACGGCCGTCCAGGCTCGTCCTCGTCGATGCGGGCGAGCAGCAGGTCGACCGCGGTCGCGGCGATCTGCTCGCGGCCCGGCGCCACCGTGGTCAGGGTCGGGGACGAGTACGCGGTCTCCTCGATGTCGTCGAAGCCGATCACCGCGATCTGTCCCGGCACGTCGATCCGGCGCGCGTGCAGCGCGTGCAGGGCGCCCAGCGCGAGGGCGTCGTTGAGCCCGAAGACGGCGTCGATCTCGACACCCGAGTCCAGCAGCCGGTTCATGGTCTCGGCGCCGGTGGCCCGGTGCCACAGGCCCGCCTCGCCCACGAGCGCCGGGTCCACCGGCAGGCCGGCCTCGGCGAGCGCCTGCTCGTAGCCCTGCACGCGCAGCGCGGCCGAGCCCACGGTCTCGCCCTCGTGCGCACCGATCACCGCGATGCGTCGCCGCCCGAGGTCCAGCAGGTGCTGCGTGGCCGCGCGGGCCGCCTCGACGTTGTTCATGGTCACGTGGTCCGCGGGCCCGCCGAAGATGCGCTCGCCCAGCAGCACCATGGGGTAGTCGACCCGCAGGACGTCGGCGTCCTGCGGCCCCAGCTCCAGCGGCGAGAAGATCAGCCCGTCGGTGAGGTGCCGGCGCTGCCCGGAGAGCACCTCGAGCTCGCGCTCGCGCACCGACCCGGTCTGCTCGATGAGCACCGTGAGTCCCCGCGCCTCGGCGGCACGGATCACGGAGTCGGCCAGCTCGGCGAAGTACGGCAGCGACAGCTCCGGCACCGCGAGCCCGATGATCCCCGTGCGCCCGCGCCGCAGGTTCCGCGCCGTGAGGTTCACCTGGTACCCCAGGTCCGCGATGGCCTGCTCCACCCGCTCCTTGGTGGCCGGCCGGATGTACTGGTAGCCGTTGACCACGTTGGAGACGGTCTTGATCGAGACTCCGGCGCGCGCGGCGACCTCGTGCATGGTCACCGCACCCCCGCGCTTGGCCGTGCTCATCGCGCGCTCCTCGTCAGTACTGTCCCGGCTGCCTGGTGGATCGAGGGCAAGCGTCCCAGACCCGGGGCCGTCATTGGCGCTCCGCCACGGGCATCCACACCCGCATCGCCCCTGGTCCGCGGCTCGCCCAGCAGTGGTAGGGCACGGCGCGCACCGTGAGGCGCCGCTCCACCGGGGGCACGCCGGGGGTGCCGACGACGCCGCTGCCCACGGGCCGGTACAGCGGACCGCCCGACGCGGGCCGGTGCACGACGACGGCCTCGACGGCCACGGGCGCGTCGACACCCGCGACCGGCCCGACGGTCCGCAGGGGGCTGCCGGGCACCAGCGCTAGGTCCTCGAGCACGATGCCGGCCGGCAGTCCCGCCTGCTCGACGCAGAACACCACCGGGCCCCGCCGCAGCGCCACGCAGCCGCGCACGGCGTCGACGCGCGGGTGCGCCGCCACCGCGACCACGGGCATCGGGAGGTCGAGCTCGATCCGGGACGCCGGGCCGCTCACGCGCGCGTAGCCGTCCACGACCACCACCGGTCGCTCCACGCCGTCGACCACCAGCCGGGCGGCGGCCGGGTCCGCCCAGCCCGGGACCCGCAGCGACAGGTCCTCCGCCAGACCGTTCGGCCCGGCGTCGACCACCACCCGGCCGTCCCACGGGTACTCCGTGCTCACGGTGAACCGCGACGCGCCGACCGCCACCTCGGCGTCGGTGTACAGGTGCAGCTGCACGCCCCGGTCGTCGCGCGTCGCCACGTAACCCTGCAGCGAGGCGACCAGCCGGGCGAGGTTGGGCGGGCAGCACGCGCACGCGAACCACGGCAGCCGCCCGGCCGGCGAGAACTCGCTGGAGCCGTCGTGGTCGGTGCGGACCTGCAGCGGGTTGGAGTAGAAGAACCGCGTGCCGTCCGCCGAGGTGGACGCCCGGATGGCGTTGTGGAGCGTGCGCTCCATCTCGTCGGCGAACCGGCTCTCGCCCGTGAGCAGCAGCATGCGCCAGGCCCACTGGAAGGTCGCGACGGCCGCGCAGGTCTCGGCGTACGCGCGGTCCGGCGGCAGCTCGAACGGGTCGCCGAGCGCCTCGTCCTTGTGCCGCGACCCCGTTCCGCCGGTGACGTAGGTGCTCGTCGCCTGCGCCGAGTCCCACAGGCGCAGCAGCGCCGCGAGCAGCTCGGGGTCGCCGGTCTCGGCCACCACGTCGGCGACGCCCGCCGCCAGGTACGCCTGGCGCACCGCGTGCCCGGCGACCTCGGTGGCCTCGCGCACCGGCACGTGGTCCTGGTGGTAGGCGGGCTCGAACGGTCCGGAGCCGAGGACGCCCGACCCGCGCTGGTCGACCTGGCTGCGCGCGAGGTCGAGGTACGACCGCTCGCCCGTCAGCCGGTAGAGCTCCACCAGCGCGGTCTCGACCTCGGGGTGGCCGCAGTACCCGACCTGGCCGCCAGGCCCGAAGCGCCGGACCGCGAGGTCGGCGAAGCCCCGCGCGACGTCGAGCAGGTCCGTCCGGCCCGTGGTGCGCGCCCGCGCCACGGCCGCCTGCACCAGGTGCCCGAGCACGTAGAGCTCGTGCCCCCAGCGCAGGTCCGCGAACACCTCGTCGCCGCGGTACAGCGAGTGCAGGTAGCCGTCGTCGCGCTGGGCCGCGGCGAGCAGCGCGACGAGCTCCTGCGCCTGCCGCTCCCACGGCTGGTCGTCGGGCACCCGGCCCGCCTCCCACGCGATCGCCTCGAGCGTCTTGGCGATGTCGGAGTCGACGAAGTTGAAGCCGCGGTGGTCGGCGTCGGAGAGCCCGACCAGGCGCCGGACGTTGTCGATCGTGCCGGCGGCCTCGAGCTGCGCGAGCACGTGCGGGATCGTCGCGTCCCGGTTGACCGACTGCCAGCGGCCGAGGAAGCCCCCCGCGCCGATGGTCACGTCGCCGAACGCGAGGGGCCGGCGCCGGACGTGGCTCGCGCGCGGGGCGACCGGCCCGTCCACGGGCACGACCGCCGTCGGCGTCAGGCTGCTCGTCGTGGAGGACATGGCGCAACTCTACATCGTTGTAGAAGTCATCGGCCGGAGACACGTCAGGCCCGGCAGATGCCGGGCCTGACGGGACGAGCAGGCGGCCTCGAGGGGCCGCCGGGGCTCACTTCTTGTTGCGGCGCTGGTGGCGCGTCTTACGAAGAAGCTTGCGGTGCTTCTTCTTGGCCATCCGCTTGCGGCGCTTCTTGATGACGGAGCCCATGGGGTCCTCACTTCGCTTCCGATGGAGGCCCGGCAGACGGGCCGTTCTGGTGGTCGATCGACGCGTAGAAGAGATCGAGTGCTATCGAGTCGACCACGCACGAACAAAGTCCGAGGCTCTACCTTACGCGATCCCGAGGGCCCCCCGCGACGCGCGGTCGCTCAGGAGCTGCGGCGGTCCTGCTCGCGGGCCTCGACGGCCGGCGACGTGGCGAGGTAGTGGTCCAGCGCGTCCTGCGGGACGCGGAACGACCGGCCGACCCGGACGCCGGGCAGCTCGCCCGAGTGGAGCAGGCGGTACACGGTCATCTTGGAGACCCGCATCTCCTCGGCGACCTCGAGGACGGTGAGGAACCGCGTGCGGCCGGACTGGTCGCGCTGCTCGCTCATGTCTCTTCCATTCCGCCCGTCGGCGCGCCGGGCCCGCGCACCCTCCTGCGGGTGCCGGCTCAGCCTAGTGGCGCGTGGGACGCGTGGGAAAGAGGGGGCGCCTGGGACGTCCCCCGTGTGGCCCAGCGGGTCAGTCGTGCTCGGGATCGAGCCCGAGCGAGGGGAACACGGCCGCCCGGGTGGCCCGGATCGCGCGGTCCACGTCGTCCCCCGGGTCGTAGCCGGCGGACCACGGGCTGAAGTGCGCGTCGCGCCCGTCGGTCATGCGGTCGGGGCCGAGGCGGCCGTAGCGCTCGCGCACCAGGGAGCGCCACTCGTCCGGGATGGCCGTGTCGGGGTCGATCGGGTGGTGCGTCGCGATGCCCAGCAGGTGCGTCCACGAGCGCGGCACCACGTCGACCACGGCGTACCCGCCCCCGCCGAGCGCCACCCAGCGGCCGTCCGCGACCTCGTGCGCGAGGTCGTGCAGCAGCACCGCGGCCGCCCGCTGCCCGTCCACGCTGACCCGCAGGTGCGTCAGCGGGTCGAGCAGGTGGGTGTCGCAGCCGTGCTGCGTGACCAGCACGTCGGGGTCGAACTCGCGGACCACCGCCGGCACCACGGCGTCGATCGCCCGCAGCCAGCCCGCGTCGCCCGTGCCGGACGGGAGCGCGACGTTGACTGCCGTGCCGTCGGCGCCCAGGCCGCCGGACTCGCGGGCGTGCCCGGTGCCCGGGAACAGCGCTTGCCCCGTCTCGTGCAGCGACACCGTGAGCACGCGCGGGTCGTCCCAGAACATCGCCTGCACGCCGTCGCCGTGGTGCGCGTCGATGTCGACGTAGGCCACGCGCTCGGCCCCGGCGTCCAGCAGCGCGACGATCGCGACCGCCGCGTCGTTGTACACGCAGAAGCCCGACGCCGCCGCAGGCATGGCGTGGTGCAGGCCGCCCGTCACGTTGACCGCGTGCTCGGCCCGGCCCTCCCAGACCGCGAGCGCGGAGTCGACCGACCCCTGCACCACCCGGGCCGACGCCTCGTGCATGTGCGGGAACACGGGGTCGTCGCTGGTGCCCAGCCCGTGCGCGAGAGCGGGCGTGCCGTCGGCCGAGGCCCGGTGCACCGCGGCCACGTACTCCGGTTCGTGCACGGTCTGCAGCAGCTCGTCGGACGCCATCTCGGCGCCGGCCAGCTCGACGTCCGGTCCGGTCAGCAGCCCCAGCGACTCGGCCAGCCGGATGGTCAGGTCGAGCCGCTCCGACGTCATGGGGTGGCCGTGGCCGAAGTCGTACGCGAGCATCTCGCGCGACCAGACCACGCGCACGGGTGCCGACGACGTCATGCGGACACCGTCGCACCCGGCAGGGCCGCTGTCGATCCGACCGGCGCTGTCCACGATCCGCCTGTCGGGTCGATCCGGCCGGGGACGCGTGCCAGAGTTGCCCCGTCCGGCAGGCGCCGGCCGGTCGAGGAGGTGCGATGGCGCGAGGCGGCCCGGGCGTGACCTGGCGGGTGCGGGAGTACGTCGACCGCTCCGCACGGCAGTCCCCCGCACGGCTCGCGCTCGGCGTCTTCGCCCTCGTGATCGGCCTGGTCACCCTGGGCCTGTCGGCCCCGTGGGCCACGGCGAGCGGGCAGCGCGCGCCGTTCGTCGACGCCCTCTTCACCGCGGCGTCCGCCAGCACGGTCACCGGGCTCGTGGTCGTGCCCACCGGCGAGTACTGGTCGGCCTGGGGGCTCGTCGTCATCCTGATCGCCATCCAGATCGGCGGCCTGGGCGTCATGACGCTCGCGTCGCTGCTCGGCATGGCGGTGTCCCGCCGCATCGGGCTCACGCAGCGGCTGCTCGTCTCGTCGGAGACCAAGGAGACGCGGCTGGGCGAGGTCGGGTCGCTGGTCCGGACCGTGATCATCACGTCCGTGTCGCTCGAGCTCGTGATCGCGCTCGTGCTCTTCCCGCGGTTCCTGATGTTCGACGAGAACCTGGGCGAGGCGGCGTGGCACTCGATCTTCTACGCGGTGTCGGCGTTCAACAACGCGGGCTTCGTGCCGACCTCGTACGGCCTCGCGCCCTTCGTGTCCGACTGGTGGGTGCTGATGCCGATCATCATCGGCGTCTTCATCGGGTCGCTGGGATTCCCCGTCATCCTCAACGTCGCCCGCAACCTGCGCGAGCCCCGCCGATGGAGCCTGCACTCCAAGCTCACGGTCACCACCAGCGTCGCCCTGGTGATCGCCGGGTCGATCCTCGTGGCCACGTTCGAGTGGACCAACCCGGGGACCTTCAAGCCGCTGGGCCCCAGCGCGACGGCGCTGGCCTCGCTCTTCGCGGGCGTCATGCCCCGCTCGGGCGGCTTCTCCACGGTCGACGTCGGCAACATGCACGAGAGCACGTGGCTGCTGATGGACGCGCTCATGTTCGTCGGTGGCGGCTCGGCGTCGACCGCGGGCGGCATCAAGGTGACGACGCTGGCCGTCATGCTGCTCGCCATCCTGGCGGAGGGGCGCGGCGACAAGGACGTCGAGGCGTTCGGCCGCCGGGTCCCGCGCGAGGCGCTGCAGGTCGCGATCGCCGTCTCGCTCGTCTCGGCCACCCTCGTGCTCGTATCGTCGCTGCTGCTCCTGGCGATGACGGGCCTCACGCTCGACAAGGTGCTGTTCGAGGTCATCTCGGCGTTCGCCACCTGCGGCCTGTCCACCGGCATCACGCCGGACCTGCCGGCCAAGGCGAAATACGTGCTCACCGTGCTCATGTTCATCGGCCGGACCGGCACGATGACGCTTGCGGCCGCGCTCGCGCTGCGCAACCGTCGTCGGGTGATCCGGCTACCGGAAGAGAGGCCGATCATTGGCTGAGAAGTTTGGCGACCCGATCAAGGGGACGCAGAACGCACCACGCACGCCCAAGAAGGACGCGGGCGTGCTCGTCATCGGGCTCGGCCGGTTCGGGTCGTCCATCGCGGCGACCCTCGACCGGCTCGGGCAGGACGTGCTGGCCGTCGAGCGCAACCCCGAGCTGGTGGCCCAGTGGGCCGGGCGGATCGCGCTGGTCGAGGCGGACGCGGCCAACCCCGAGGCCCTCGAGCAGCTGGGCGCGCGGGAGTTCCCCGTCGCCGTGGTCGGCGTCGGCTCCTACCTCGAGGCGTCCGTGCTGATCACCGGCAACCTGGTCGACATCGGCGTGCCGCAGATCTGGGCCAAGGCTGTCAGCAACGAGCACGCGCGCATCCTGCAGCGGATCGGCGCCCACCACGTGGTGCTGCCCGAGGCCGACGCCGGCGCCCGCGTGGCGCACCTGGTGTCTGGCAAGCTGCTCGACTACATCGAGGTCGAGGACGGGTTCACCATCGTCAAGATGCGCCCGCCCAAGGAGACGCAGGGGTTCACGCTCGCGCAGTCCAAGGTCCGCGAGCGGTACGGCGTGACGGTCATCGGCGTGAAGAGCCCCGGGATCGAGTTCGTCTACGCGACGCCCGAGACCCGCCTGTCGGGCAACGACCTGATCATCGTGTCGGGCCACGCGGACCTGCTGGAGCGCTTCGCGGCCCGGCCGTAGCGTTGGACCATCGCGAGGTCGTGAGTTCGCGACGAGATCGTGAGGAGCAACTCACGATCTCGTCGGAAACTCACGACCTCGTCGCCGCCCGGCCGTCGGTCGGGCCTCGCCGACCGGTCGTCAGCGGCGCCTGATCACCAGGAGCCGCTGGAGGACCACGAAGATCAGCAGCAGCGCGCCGATGAAGATCTTGGTCCACCACGAGCTCAGGGTGCCCTGGAACGTGATGATCGTCTGGATCAGGCCCAGCACCAGCACGCCGAGCACCGACCCGAGGACGAAGCCGCTGCCGCCGGTGAGCAGGGTGCCGCCGATGACCACCGCGGCGATGGCGTCCAGCTCCATGCCGACGCCGGTCAGCGAGTACCCGGACCGCGAGAAGATGGCGAACAGCAGGCCGCCGAGGCCCGCGCACGTGCCGCTGATGACGTAGACCAGCACCTTGGTGCGCGCGACCGGCAGGCCCATGAGCTTGGCGGACTGCTCGCCGCCGCCGATCGCGTAGACCGTCCGGCCGAAGCGCGTGTAGTGCAGCGTGACGAACGCGACGAGCACCACGGCCAGGGCGATGACCCCGCTGGGCGTGATGACCAGGCCGTCCTCGGTGCCCCAGCGCGTGCGGGCCAGCGCCACGATGGTCGGGTCCGTGATCGGGATCGACTCCGGGGCCACCAAGTAGCACAGGCCGCGGGCCAGGAACATCGCGGCCAGGGTCGCGATGAAGGGTTGGATCTCGAACACGTGGACCATCACGCCGACCACGAGCCCGATCGTGGTGCCCACCAGGATCACGGTCGGGATGGCCACCGCGGCGCCGAAGCCGTGCGTGAACATCCAGGCCGCGATGCAGCTGGACAGGGCGACGACCGCGCCGACGGAGAGGTCGATGCCCCCGGTGAGGATGACGAACGTCATGCCGACCGCGAGCACCACCAGGAACGAGTTGTTGATGAGCACGTTGGCCATGACGCGGCCGGTGAGGAAGTTCTCGTACAGCGAGCCGCCGACGGCCAGCATGATGACGAGGACGACGACGGCGCCGAGCACCGGCAGGTAGCGCTCGTCGATGCGGAACCGGCGGACCCGCGCGCGCAGGGGTGTCGGCTCGTCCGCCGGCAGCGGGGTGGTGGTGATCTGGTCGGTCGCCATCAGGCAGCCACCTCCGCGGGGACCGGTGCGGCGGTCGGTCGTCGCGACCGCATCCTGTTGCGGACCACCGGCGACTGGAGCAGGCAGACCGCGATGACGACGAGCGCCTTGAACAGCGAGACCGCGTTGGCGGGGACGCCGAGGATGGTGACCGAGAACGTCAGGGTCGTGATGACGAGCGTGCCGACCAGCGTGCCGGCGAGCGAGAACTTCCCGCCGGCCAGCGAGGTCCCACCGATGACCACGGCGAGGATGGCGTCCAACTCGATGAACAGGCCCGCGTTGTTGGCGTCGGCCGCCATGATGTCCGAGCTCTTGATGAACCCGGCGATGCAGGCGAAGAAGGCGCACAGGATGTAGACGGTCCAGATGATCGTCCGGGACCGCACCCCCGCCAGGCGCGAGGCCGACGGGTTGATGCCGACGGCCTCGATCAGCACGCCGAGCGCGGTGCGCCGGGTCATCAGGGCCGTGGCGGCGAAGAAGAACCCGGCGATGAGCGCGGCGACGGGCAGCCCGAGCCAGTAGCCCGTCGCGATCGTCTTGTACGGCGCGCTGGTGACGGTGGTGATCTGGCCGCCGGTGATGAGCATCGCGATGCCGCGCCCGGCCGTCATGAGGATCAGGGTCGCGATGATCGGTTGGATGCCGACCACGGCGATGAGGAACCCGTTCCACACGCCGATCACCAGGCAGACCAGGACGGCCACGCCCATGGCGCTCAGCACGGTGGCCACCGACCCCGGGTCCGGCGACGCGGCGATCTGCGTGAGCGCGATGGCCCCGGCGATCGCCATGACGGCGCCGACCGACAGGTCGATGCCGCGCGTGGCGATGACCAGCGTCATGCCGAGGGCCACCAGAAGCAGCACGCTCGAGCGCCGCACGATGTCGATGGGCCCGCCGTACAGGTGGCCGTCGCGCACCGTGATGTCGAGGAACGTGTGCGCCTTGAGCACGCACGCGAGCAGCAGCAGCGCGAGCGCGACGATCGGCCACAACAGCCGGTGGCGCGTGATGGAGCCGATGGTGCTCACTCGTCCTGCCCTCCGCTCGCGATCAGGTGCACGACGTCGTCCGTGGTGACGTCGTCGGAGTTGACGATCTGCGCGACCAGCCGGCGGTCGCGCAGGACGGCGATGCGGTGCGAGAGGCGCAGCACCTCCTCCAGCTCGGCGGAGATGAACACGACCGCCATCCCCTGCGCGGCGAGGTCGGCCACCAGCCGCTGGATCTCGGCCTTGGCACCGACGTCGATGCCGCGGGTGGGCTCGTCGAGCAGCAGGAGCTTCGGCTGGGTGGCCAGCCACCGCGCGAGCAGCACCTTCTGCTGGTTGCCGCCGGACAGGTTGCCGGCGATCGCGTCCGGGTTGGCCGGGCGGATGCCCAGCGCCTCGACGTACCGTGCGACCACCTCGTCGGACTTGCGCCTCGACACCCGGCGCAGCCAGCCACGCTCCGCCTGCAGGCCGAGCGTGATGTTCTCGCGGACGGTCAGGTCGCCGACGATGCCCTCGGTCTTGCGGCTCTCGGAGGAGTAGACGATCCCGCGGGACAGCGCCGAGCGTGGCGTCCGCATCTTCGTCGGCCTGCCCTCGATCTGGATCTCGCCCTTGTCGGCGCGGTCGGCGCCGTACAGGAGGCGTGCCAGCTCGGTCCGCCCGGAGCCCAGCAGCCCGGCCAGTCCGACGACCTCGCCGGAGTAGACGTCGAGGTCGAACGGTTCGATGGTGCCCTTGCGCCCGAGGCCGATCGCCTGCAGGTACGGCGTCGTGTCGGCGCGCTCGGCGACGGAGCGCTTGGGCGCCTCCTCGAGCTGCTCGAGCACCTCGAGCGCGCGCCCGATCATCTTCTGCACCAGCTCGACGCGGGGCAGCTCAGCCGTGCGGTACTCGCCCACCAAGGCGCCGTTGCGCAGCACCGTCATGCGGTCGCTGATGGCGTACACCTGGTCGAGGAAGTGCGACACGAACAGGATCGCGACGCCGCGGTCGCGCAGGCCGCGGACGACGTCGAACAGCCGCGCGACCTCCTCGGCGTCCAGGCTGGACGTCGGCTCGTCGAGGATCAGCACGCGGGCGTCGACCACCATCGCGCGCGAGATGGCCACCAGCTGCTGCACCGCGAGCGAGTGGGACGACAGCGACGACTTCGGGTCGATGTCGAGGTTCATGGTCCGCAGGTGCTCGCGGGCCGCGGCGCGCGTGCTCCGCCAGTCGACGACGCCGGCCCGGCGCACCTCGTGGCCCAGCATGATGTTCTCGGCCACCGACAGGTTGTCGCAGAGGTTGATCTCTTGGTACACGGTGCTGATGCCGGCCGCCTGCGCCTGCGCCGGGCCCGCGAACGTGCGCTCCTCGCCGTCCACGACGATGCGCCCGGCGTCGATGCTGTACACCCCGGTGAGGGCCTTGATGAGGGTCGACTTGCCGGCGCCGTTCTCGCCCATCAGGGCGTGCACCTCGCCGGGGAACAGGCGGAAGTCGACCGCGTCGAGCGCCTTGACGCCCGGGAACGTGATGGAGATCCCCGTCATCGCGACGATCGGGGCTGGGGAAGCTGTCTCGGTCATCGTCGACCTTTCGTCCGCGCCGGTCCCACGGTACCGGCAGGGGTGTGCTGCCCGGGGGGACGTGGAGGTCCCCCCGGGCAGCCGGAGCAGGTCGGGTCAGTACTGCCGGGTCGGCAGCGCCTCCTTGGCCGCCGCCTGGTCGAACGCGTCGTCGTGCGTCACGATGCGCGGCTCGACGGTCCCCCCGTCGTGCAGCGTCTTGATGATCTTGGCGAGGTCCGGACCGAGCAGCGGGTTGCACTCGACGATGTAGCTGATCTTGCCCTCGGACAGCGCCGTCATGCCGTCCTTCACGCCGTCGATGCTGACGATCTTGATGTCCTTGCCGGGCACCTTGCCGGCGGCCTCGATCGCCTCGATGGCGCCCAGGCCCATGTCGTCGTTGTGCGCGTACACCACGTCGATGTCGGGGTAGGCCTGCAGGAAGCCCTCCATGACCGTCTTGCCCTCGGCGCGCGTGAAGTTGCCCGTCTCGGACGCGATGATCTTGATGTTCGGGTTGTCCTTGGTGGCGTCCGCGAAGCCTTCCTTGCGGTCGATCGCGGGAGCGGAGCCCGTGGTGCCCTGCAGCTCGACGACGTTGATGGGCTCGGTGCCGAGGTTGTCGGACACCCACTCACCGACGCGCTTGCCCTCCTCGATGAAGTCCGAGCCGATGAACGTCTTGTACAGCGACGTGTCCTTGGAGTCGACGGCACGGTCCGTGAGGATGACCGGGATGTTCGCCTGCTTGGCCTCCTCGAGGACCGAGTCCCAGCCGGACTCGACCACCGGGGAGAACGCGATGTAGTCGACACCCTTCGCGATGTAGGACCGGATCGCCTGGATCTGGTTCTCCTGCTTCTGCTGGGCGTCGGAGAAGCTCAGGTCGAACCCGGCGTCCTTCGTGAGGGTGTCCTGGATGGACTTGGTGTTGGCGGCGCGCCAGCCGCTCTCGGAGCCGACCTGGCTGAAGCCGACCGAGATCAGGTCGCCGCCGCCGTCGCCGCTCGAGCTGGTCGCACCGTCTCCGGAGCCACTGCTGCCGGCACAGGCCCCGAGCCCGAGGGCGAGCACCGCGATGCCGGCGGCGAACGACCGGGTCCTCAACTTCTTGCTGACCATCTGCTTCTCCTCCTCGAGAAACGCACTCGCACGCGGCTCCGGTCCACGCCGACCGGCCCGCGTCGTGCACCCCGGGGCACCGGGGGCACGAGCTCCGCCGGACCGAGGCCCAGCGGGTGGTTCGTCCTGATGTTAGCGCTCACATTCGTCCGGATGGTCGCGTTTCCAGGTTGCATTCCGGTCACGGTGCAGACCTGGGATGACCGACCCTGCCCGGCCTGTGACTCGAGGGACGCCTGCGCCACCTCGTGAGTCCCACGGATCACGGGCGCCACAAGAGCGGCACGATCGGCGGGCGTGCGATCACCGCGGGTGGACGCGCTGCCGCGCGTCGCGAGGTCGTGAGTTTGCCGCGACGTCGTGAGTTGCAACTCACGACCTCGTCGCGAACTGACGATCTCGCGCGAACCGACGGGCTCAGCCCGTTCCGCTGAGCTGCGCGCGCGCCACAACGGCGCCACGACCCCGCGCGAGCCCGCTCGCCTGCACGAAATCGTGGGTTCGGCACGAGGACGAGGGTCCGGACCCTCGTTCTCGTGCCGAACCCTCGTTCTCGCACCCGGACCCCCGCCGGCCTGGGGCGGCGGCGCCGGTCAGGGGGTGCGGCGGCGGAGGGTGGCGCTGCCGACGAGCAGGGCGCCGGCGATGAACAGGGCGATCACCCCGACGTCGCCTCGGACGTCGGGCCATGTGGCGCCGGCGGCCAGCTGCTTCATGGCGTCGAGCGCGTAGGTCAGCGGGAGCACGCGGGAGATCCACTCGAGGACGGTCGGCATCTCGTCGCGAGGCATCAGCAGGCCGCACGTGATGAGCTGCGGGAAGAGGACCAGGGGCATGAGCTGCACGGCCTGGAACTCGGTCTTGGCCAGCGCCGACGCCCCGAGGCCCAGGGCGCACCCGAGCACCGCGTCGAGCACGGCCACCAGGATGACGAGCCCGATCGGCCCGGCGACGTCCATGCCGCACACCCACACCGCGAACCCGACGATGACGAGCGCCTGGACCGTCGCCAGCACCGCGAACGCCAGTGCGTAGCCGACGACCACGTCGCCGCGGCCGATCGGCAGCGTCATCAGCCGCTCGAGCGTGCCGGAGGTGCGCTCCCGCAGCGTCGCGACGCTGGTGACCAGGAACATCACCATCATCGGGAACAGCCCGACCAGCAGTGGCCCGAACTGGTCGAGCACGGGCGTCCCGTTGAACATCCACGCGATCAGCCCGATGAGCACGCAGGGCAGCAGGACGACGAGGGCGATCGTGCGCTTGTCGTGCCGCAGCTGGGTGAGGACGCGCTCGGCCGTGGCGGCGGTCAGGGCGGGGGTCAGGCTGCCGCGCACGCGCTCGCGGCCGACCTCCGTCGGGGCGGCCGGCGTCACCCCGGCGGCGTGCCGCGAGGTCCTCGGTTCGGTCGCGCTCATGCTGCCGCTCCTCCCTCACCAGCGACCGCCTGGTCGACCAGCGCAAGGAACGCCGCCTCGGCGTCGCTCGTGCCCGTCCGGGCGAAGAGCTCGTCCAGGGTGCCGTCGGCCAGCACCGCTCCGCCGCGCAGCAGGATCAGCCGGTCGCAGCGCGCGGCCTCGTCCATCACGTGGCTGGACACCAGCAGGCTGACGCCCGTCCGGCTGAGCCGATGGAACAGCTCCCAGAGGTCGCGCCGCAGGACGGGGTCCAGGCCGACCGTCGGCTCGTCGAGCACCAACAGGTCCGGCCGGCCGAGCAGCGCGATCGCGAGCGAGACGCGGGAACGCTCACCGCCGGACAGGGTGCCGATGGACTGGCCGGCGTGCGCGACCAGGTCGACGTCGGTGAGGGCCCGCCGGATCCCCGCGGCGTCCACGCCCAGGATCGCGGCGGCGTACCGCAGGTTCTCGGTCACGGTGAGGTCGGAGTACACGCTGGGCGACTGGGTGACGTACCCGATCCGACGCCGCAACGGTGGGGAGCCCGCCGCCTGCCCGAGCACCGTGACCGTCCCTCCCGCCACGATCTGCGCGCCGACGATCGCGCGCATCAGCGTCGTCTTGCCGCTCCCGGAGGGCCCGAGCAGCCCGACCACCTGCCCCACCGGCACCGTCAGGTCCAGCGACGGGATGACGGGGGTTCCGCCGCGCACGACCCGCAGACCGGTGATCTCGATCGCGTTATTCCCCATACGGGGAATTGTGCTCCTGCCGGGCGCCCGCAGGCAAGGGCTCTACTGGGTCGACTCGACGATCACGGCGCGCAGCCGCGCGACGGCGGCGGGGTCGCCCTCGTGCGTCAGGGCATCGGCGGGGCCGCGTCCCCAGAGCCACAGCTCCAGGTCCCACGCGGCGCCCGAGACGGTCGCGGTGACGTCCTCGTCCTCCCCCTCCCACGGCGCGCCGCCGACGAGCTCCGCGCACTCGTCGTCGTAGGTCCTGCCCGTGGTGGGCGAGGTGCCGTGGAACCGGCCGAACGCCATCACCCACTCGCGGCCCGCGTCGGTGGCGTGCAGCCGCACGCGCTGCCCGTCGGGGGCGAACGTGGCCCACTCCGGCAGCCCGCTGACCATCACGCCGAGCATCTCGTCGACCCCGTCCGCCGCGAGCCCGATCCCCGGGTCGGTCACCGGCAGCCCGGCCGCCTGCTCCGCGTCGACCCGGTGCACCAGGGCCTCGTGCGCCTGCCGGCGGTACACCCACTCGACCGTGCCGCCGTTGGACGACCACGACCAGCACGGCTCGGCCGGGTCGTGCGCGGCCAGGGCGCCGAGCAGGGCCTCGGTCCGGGTGCGCAGGAAGGCGACCAGCTCGTCGTCCGGGCGTCGCTCCGTGTCCGTCGCGGCGTCGGGACCAGCGGGGGCGTTCCCGACGATCTGCGACCAGAAGTCCTGCACCTCGCCCAGGTGGTAGGCGAGGTCGGCCGTGTCCCAGTCCCCGCAGGCCGGCACCGGCGCGGGCGCCGTCACCCGGTCGAGGGCGTCCGCCGCCCGGGCGGACTCCTGCGCGATCACGTCGGCGTAGAAGGCGGGACTGCGGTCGACGGTGTCCATGCCGCGCACGGTATCGGCCCGCACCCACACGCCCGGCCGGATACGGTGGCGCGTGCTCTCCACCACCCTCCGGCGTCACGGGCCCGCGATCGCCCTCGCCGCGCTGCTGGGCACCTCCGGCGCGCTGCACCTGCGCAGGCCCGGGATCTTCCGCCCGCTGATCCCGCGCAGCCTGGGCGACCCGGACCCGTGGGTGCTGGGCAGCGGCGTCGCGGAGCTCGCGTGCGCGGCCGCGCTCGTCGTGCCCGCGACGCGGCGGATCGGCGGCGTGGCGTCGGCCGCCCTGCTCGTCGGGGTCTTCCCCGGCAACGTGACGATGGCCGTCCGGTCCCGGCCCGACGCGCGCTCGTGGACCGGCCGGCCCGCGGTCGCCTGGGCGCGGCTGCCGCTGCAGGTGCCGCTGGTCGCGTGGGCGGTCGCGGTGGCGAGGCGACCTAGCTGAGGGGTCCCGCCAGGTAACGCTGCAGGACGGGGCCGACGACGGCGACGACGTCGTCCACGGGCATCGACGCCAACGGCTCGAGCCGCATCACGTGGCGGGCCAGCAGGACCCCCGCCACCTGCGACGCGACGAGCGAGACCCGCAGCTGCTGGTCCGGGGGCGGCAGGATCCGGACCACCTGCCCGAACACCTCCCGGCTCACGTAGCCCATGAGCGCCTCGGCGGACACCTCGCCCGACGTCATCCCAGAGAACGCCACCCGGAACGCGACGCCGCCGTCCGCCTCCCAGACCCCGAGCACGGCGGCGAGCAGGCGCTCCCCCAGCCCTTCGACACCCCCGGCGGTGAGCCCGCCGGCGATCGCGGCCGGGTCCGCGCCGGCGGGGATCATCCCGGCGGCGAACAGCTCGGACTTGTCGCGGAAGTAGTGCCGGACGAGCGCAGGGTCGACGTCGGCCCGACGCGCCACGGACCGCACGCTCGCGCCGTCGAACCCCCGCTCGGCGAACTCGTCGCGCGCGGCCGCGAGGATGGTGCCGCGGGTGTCCTCCCCCGCCGGCCTGCGGCCGCGGCGACGCCCCGGCGTCGGGGCGTCGTCGGTGCCGGTCGCGGACATGGGACCAGCGTACGGAAACCGCCCTACGACTCCGGCGGCGCGCTGCGCTGCGTCGGCACCTCGCGCAACGGGGAGGGTCGGCGGCCGGCGGGCCACCGGGGCTGCCGCACGGCGACGGGGACGGCGGCGACCGAGACGACCGCGACCGCGACGGCGGCGGCCGGCCCGGCGAGCTGGAGGGCGGTGGCGGCCAGACCGCCGGTGACGAGCACGGTCTGGAGGGTACGACGGACGAGGGTGTGCATGGCGGAGCTCCTTGACGGCGAGGTGAACGGTGCGGGCTGGTCGCGCACAGGGCGCGGCGGCCCGCTCACGCCGGGGAGTCGAGGACCTCCGGGGCAGGCGCTGCGACGGGCGCCGGACCAGGGCCGGCACGGGTCGACGGCCCGCGGAGCACGGGCGGTGCTGCGGCGGACGGCACGTCGCCGTCGACGCCGCCGCGTCCGGTGCCGGCGGAGGCCGACCCGGACGTGGGTAGTCCGACACCGTCGCGGGGCAGGAGCGGGGGCCGGTGCAGGGAGCGGAGGGGATCGGGCTCCGCCGCCGACGCGACGCGCGCGAGCGGTCCGGCCGCGGGGTCCACGGCCGAAGGCCGGGCCGTCACCCCAGTCCCGTCAGCGGCAGCACGCACGTGGTCGGGGGATGCGGGCGCGCCCGCGGACGGGAACAGCGGGATGCCCGCAGACTCGTCCGACAGCGGGAGCGAGCCGGTCGCGCCGGCGACGGGCGGAAGGTCGTCCACGACCGGCTCGGGCACCGGGAAGGCGCCCGCCACGATCGGGGTGACGGCCTGAACGACTGGCGTGAGGATCTGCGCGACCGGAGCGACGACCTTGGCCGCGTTCTGCGCGACGGGCGCCACCAGCGGAGCGGCGATCTGCGCGACCGGCGCCACCAGCGGAGCCGCGACCTCCACAACCGGCGCCACCACCGGGGCGGCGGCCTGCGCGACCGGCGCCACCACCGGGGCGGCGGCCTGCGCGACCGGCGCCAGCAGCGGTGCCGCTACCTGCGCGACCGGCGCCACCAGCGAGTCCGTGACCTGCGCGACCGGGGCGACCAGCGGACCCGCGACCTGCGCGACCACCGGCGCCGCGACCCGGTCGACCACCGGCTGCGCGACGTCGACAACGGGTGCGAGCGCGGTCGCGGCGACCGGGGCGAGCGCCGCCGACACGCCGCCCAGCAGGTCGTCGGGGGACGGCGCCTCGGCGTGCGCCGGTGCCGCGGACCAGACGGCGGTCAGCACGCCGACGAGCACGGCACCGGCGCAGGCCAGCAGCGCGCGGAGCACCCAGGTCGCCCCCGGTACCCCCTGCACGCCCATCTGGTTCCCCCATCACCTCGCGTGTCATCACGTTAGGCACACGAGTTGCAAGGGGCAATCACTGCGCGGTCGGGCTCACCCGTTCGGTGGAACGGTTCAGAACCCCTGGGCGAGCCGGAAGTAGACCTGGTTCCACCGGACCTGGTCGCGGAACCCGCGCCGGGTGGTCGACTCGTCGATCACGAGCAGCTCGGTGCGGGCGATCTCGGCGAAGTCCTCGAACGCCTCGACGCCCACGGCCGTGCTGAGCACGGTGTGGTGCGCTCCCCCGGCCGTCAGCCAGGCCTCGGCGGACGTGCGGAAGTCCGGGCGGGGCTCCCACACGGCGCGGGCGACCGGCAGGTGCGGCAGGTCGGCGGTCGGCGGGACGACGTCGACCACGTTGGCGGTGAGCCGGAAGCGGTCGCGCATGTCCGCCAGCGAGACGACGACGCCGACGCCCGGGTCGGCCGAGAACACCAGGCGGACCGGGTCCTCCTTGCCGCCGATGCCGAGCGGGTGGATCTCGAGCGTGGGCTTCGCGGTGGTCAGCGACGGGCACACCTCGAGCATGTGCGCACCGAGGATCCGCTCCGAGCCGGGCGTGAGGTCGTAGGTGTAGTCCTCCATCAGCGACGCCCCGCCGGGCAGGCCCTCGCCCATCACCTTGGCGGCGCGGACCAGGATGGCGGTCTTCCAGTCGCCCTCGGCGCCGAACCCGTAGCCGTCGGCCATGAGCCGCTGGACGGCCAGGCCGGGCAGCTGGCGCAGGTCGCCCAGGTCCTCGAAGTTCGTCGTGAAGGCCTTGGCGCCCAGCGACTCGAGCAGGGTGCGCAGCGCGATCTCCTGCCGCGCGCCGTAGCGCAGGGCGTCGTGCCGGTCCCCGTCCTTCCGCAGCTCCGGGACCACGTCGTACAGGACCTCGTACTCGGCGACGAGCGCGTCGACGTCGGCGTCGGCGACCGCGTCCACCGCCGCCACCAGGTCGTTGACGCCCCACGTGTTCACCGAGACGCCGAACCGCAGCTCGGCCTCGGTCTTGTCGCCCTCGGTCACCGCGACGTTGCGCATGTTGTCGCCGAACCGGGCGAGCCTCAGCTCGTGCGTCGCGGCCCAGCCCGCGCACGCCCGCACCCAGGTGTCGATCGACGCGACCACGGCCGGGTTGGACACGTGCCCCGCGACCGTCTTGCGGGCGGCGCCGAGGCGGGTCGCGATGTACCCGAACTCCCGGTCGCCGTGCGCGGCCTGGTTGAGGTTCATGAAGTCGAAGTCGATGGAGTCCCACGGCAGCTCGACGTTGGCCTGCGTGTGCAGGTGCAGCAGCGGCGTGCGCAGGGCGTCGAGGCCGGCGATCCACATCTTGGCCGGCGAGAACGTGTGCATCCACGCGATGACGCCGATGACCTTGTCGTCGGCGTTGGCCTCGAGCGCGGCGCGGCGGATCGCGTCGGAGTCGGTGAGCACCGGCTTCCAGACGAGCGTCGCGGGGAGCGTGTCGCCCAGGACGCGCGCGATCTCCTGCGACTGCGTGGCCACCTGGCGGAGCGTCTCCTCGCCGTACAGGCCCTGGCTCCCGGTGAGGAACCAGATCTCGCGGTCGGCGTAGGGCTTGGTCATGAGTCGCGCTCCGGGGTGTGGGTGGGCTGCTGTCCGTAGACGTTCTGATAGCGGGCGTACAGGGAGTCGATGTCGGCCTGGGCGATCGGGACCGTGTCGCCCAGCTGCCGGGCGATGTGCACCGTGCGGGCGACCTCCTCGACCATGACGGCGGCCTTGACCGCGGCCTTCGCGTCCCGGCCGATGGTGAACGGCCCGTGGTTGCGCATGAGGACGGCGGGGCTGCGGGAGCCCTGCAGGGTCTCGACGATGCCGCGGCCGATCGAGTCGTCGCCGATGAGCGCGAACGGGCCGATCGGGACGTCGCCGCCGAACTCGTCGGCCATCATCGTCAGCACGCACGGGACCGGCTCGCCGCGCGCGGCCCAGGCGGTCGCGTACGTCGAGTGCGTGTGCACGACGCCACCGACCGACGGCATGTGCCGGTACACGTAGGCGTGCGCGGCGGTGTCGCTGGACGGGGCACGGGTGCCGTCGACGAGGGTGCCGTCCAGGTCGCAGACGACCATCGACTGCGGGGTGAGCTCGTCGTACGTGACGCCCGAGGGCTTGATGACGAACAGGTCGTCGGGGCCCGGGGCGTCGCCGACGACGACACGCTGCGACACGTTCCCGGCGGTCCACACCACCAGTCCCCAGCGGGGCAGCTCGGCGTGCAGGGTCGCGACGACCTCGCGCGTCTGCCGGATCTGGTCGTCGATGCTCACAGCGCCTCCACCGCGGCCCGCTCGACGGCCAGCCCGGCGCTGTAGCGCTCGAGGTAGGCGTCGAAGCCGCGGACGTCGTCCTGGTCCGGCGCGACCGTCTCCGAGACGGCGCCGCCGAACACGCGGGTGGTCAGGTACGTGCTCAGGTCCTGCTCGTCGGCCGCGCCGAGGTACGCGGCGAGCACCGCGATGCCCCACGCGCCGCCCTCGCCGGCGGTCTGGCCGACGGTCACTGGCGCCCCGACCGCGGCCGCGAGCAGCCTCTGCGCCACGCCCGCGGTGCGGAACAGCCCGCCGTGCGCGTACATCGCGTCCAGCTCGACGCCCTCGCCGCGGAGCACGCGCATGCCGAGGCTGAGCGTGCCGAACGCGCTGTACACCTGCGTGCGCATGAAGTTGGCCAGGGTCAGCCGGCTGTCCGGGGTCCGCACGAACAGCGGACGCCCCTCGGTCAGCCCGGTGATCGGCTCGCCCGACAGGTAGTTGTACGCCAGCAGCCCGCCGCCGTCGGCGTCGCCCGCGAGCGCCTCGCGCAGCAGCGCGCCGAACACCTCGTCCGGGGCGGTCGGCTGACCCAGCGCGGTGGCGAACTGGCCGAACAGGTCCGCCCACGCCCCGAGCTCGCTGGCGCCGTTGTTGCAGTGCACCATCGCGACGAGGTCGCCGGACGGCGTGGTCACCAGGTCGAGCTCGTGGTGGACCTGCGTCAGCGGCTTCTCCAGCACGACCATCGCGAAGATGCTGGTGCCCACGCTCACGTTGCCGGTGCGCGGTGCGACGGAGTTGGTGGCCACCATGCCCGTGCCGGCGTCACCCTCGGGCGGGCAGAGCGGGATGCCCGGCCGCAGCGTGCCCGTGGGGTCCAGCAGCGCGGCGCCGGCCTCGGTCAGCCGGCCGGCGTCCTGGCCTGCGAGCAGGATCTCGGGCAGCAGGGCCGCGACGTCCGCCCCGGGGTAGGCCGCGAGCATCGCCGCGTCGTACGTCTGGGTGGCCGTGTCGATGGGGAACATGCCGGACGCGTCGCCGACGCCGAGCACCTTGCGGCCGGTCAGCCGCCAGTGCACGTACCCGGCCAGCGTGGTGAGGAAGCGGACCCGGGCCACGTGCGGCTCGGCGTCGAGCTCCGCCTGGCGGAAGTGCGCGATCGACCAGCGCAGCGGGATGTTGTGGCCGAAGAGCCCGGTCAGCTCCTCCGCCGCGCGCCCGGTCGTCGTGTTCCGCCAGGTGCGGAAGGGCACCAGCAGCTCGTCGGCGTCGTCGAACGCGAGGTAGCCGTGCATCATCGCGGAGATCCCGATGGCCTGCAGGTTCGTGGGGCGCACCCCGTACCGCTGCTCGGTCTCGGCCAGCAGCGCGGCGACGGCCTCCTGCAGCCCGGCCCAGACGGCGTCCAGGTCATAGGTCCACACGCGGTCGACGAACTGGTTCTCCCAGTCGTGGCTGCCGCTGGCCAGCGGCACGTGGTCCGGGCCGATCAGGACGGCCTTGATGCGGGTGGAGCCCAGCTCGATGCCGAGCGTCGTGCGGCCGTCCGCGATGGCTGCCCGGGGGTCGGCACCGGGGGGATCGACCGTCATCACGCGGCTCCGCTCTTACGTCGAGGACCGCGGCGGACACCGGCGGCCGGGACACATGTTAGCGCTAACATCGGGTCCCGTCGCCACTCCCCCTCAGCCGTGCGACGACCGCCCGACGCCGGTGAGAGTGGTGAGCAGGAAGACGCTGTCCTCGAGCGCGTGCACCGAGTGCCGCTCGTGCGTGAGCACCCACAGATGCCCCGTGCCAGCCTCGACGTCGCCCTCCGGCGACTCCACGCGGACGCGGCCTTGCCACACCTGCAGCGTCGCCGCGTTCGGCGAGTTGTGCTCGCCCAGGCTCGACCCGGCGGTCAGGGCGATGACGGTCTGCCGCAGCTCGCCGTCGTGGGCGACGATGCCCGCCGACCGCCCGTGCTGGTCGGAGCGGGCGGCGTCCAGGTGCTTCGTGGCGAGCTCGGCGAGGTCGATCATGAGCCGAGCGTAGGGCCGCGTCTGCGCGGGCGGGGCTCAGCGGCTCCGGATCGAGCTGGCGCGGACCACGAGCTCCGCCGGGATCTGCTGGCGCGCGACGTCCTCGCCGGCGAAGGCGGCCTGCAGCGACTCGATGGCAAGCCGCCCGAGCGCCCCGAAGTCCTGCCGGACGGTGGTGAGCGGCGGCGTGTAGTGCGCGGCGCCGACCTCGTCGTCGAACCCGACGATCGCGACGTCGTGCGGCACGCGGACGCCGGCCTCCCAGAAGGCGTGCAGCAGGCCGAGCGCGAGCTGGTCGTTCGCGGCGAAGATCGCCGCCGGCAGCCCCTCCCGCACCATCCGCAGCCCGAGCTCGTAGCCGTCGGCGGCGTCCCAGCCGGCCTCGATGTGCTCGGGGGCGCCCGGCCCGGAGACCTCGCGCCAGCCGGCCAGGCGGTCCTGCGCGTCGAACCAGTCCTGCGGGCCGGCCACGTGGACCACCTCGGTGAAGCCCTGGTCGAGCAGGTGCTGGGTGGCCAGGCGGGCCCCGTGCCGCTGGTCGACGCCGACCGCGTGCAGGTGCGCGACCGGCGGGACGTCGGACGCCGACGAGATGAGCACCACCGGCACGGGCGACGCGATCGCGGCGATCGCCTGGGCGACCTCGGTGGTGGGCGCGATGATCGCGATGCCGTCGACGCCCTGGCCCAGGAAGTGCTCGATCGCGGTATGCATGCTGTCGCCGTCGAACTGCCGGATGGTCGCCACCGACACGAACCGGCCGACCACGCGCGCGGCCTCCTCGAGCCCCACCAGCGTGCTCGTCGGGCCGTACAGCGCCGTGGCGGGCGTGACCACGCCGAGCGTGCCGGACCGGCGCGTGACCAGGGCGCGGGCCGCGCTGTTGCGGCGATAGCCCAGCTGCGCGATGGCCGCGGTGACCCGGTCGCGGGTCTCCGGCCGCACGCTCGGGTGGCCGTTGAGCACCCGGGAGACCGTCTGGTGCGAGACGCCGGCCAGCGCGGCGACGTCACTCATCGCCGGAGGTCGTGCGAGCGTGCTCATCAGGACTGCTTGCCGAGCTCACGCGAGCGGTCGCGGGCCGCCTCCGCCGCGGCGACGATCCCGGCCCGGACGCCGTGGGCGTCGAGCACCTGCACCGCCGCGACCGTGGTGCCGCCCGGGGACGACACGCGCTCCCGCAGCACCGCCGGGTGGTCCCCGGACTGGGCCGCGAGCGCCGCCGACCCCTCCACCGTGGCCACGGCGAGCCTGGTCGCGAGGTCCCGGCTCAGCCCGAGCAGCACCCCGGCCTCGGCCATCGCGTCGATCAGGTAGAACGCGTACGCCGGCCCGGACCCGGAGATCGCGGTCACCGCGTCCAGGTCCTTCTCCTCCACGCGGACCACGAGCCCGGTGGCCGCGAGCATCTTCTCGACGAGCACCAGGTGCCCCTCGCTCGCGTGCGTGCCGGGGGCGATCGCGCTGGCCCCCTTGCCCACCACCGCCGGCGTGTTCGGCATGACCCGGACCACGGGCTGGCCCCGGTTCAGCCGCGTCTCGTACGCGGCGATCGGCACCCCGGCGGCCACGCTGACCACGAGCTCGCCGCCGCGCAGGGCGTCCTTGACCTCGTCCAGGACGGACGCGACGACGTTGGGCTTGACCGCCAGGAGCACGACGTCGGCCCGGGCGGCGGCCTCGGCGTTCGACGCCCCGGTCCGGACGCCGTAGCGACCGGCGAGCTCGTCGGCGCGCGGCACGTGCTTCTCGGTGACCTCGACCTGCTCGGGCGCCCAGCCCGCGGTCAGCAGCGCGCTGAGCAGGGTCTCGCCCATGACACCGCCGCCCAGCACCGCGACCCGCGGCGTGCCGTCGGTGACCTCGTCGGTCATCGTCGTCCTCCCGTCCGTGCCGCCGAGCGGCGACGCCGCGAGCCTACCGACCACCGATCGGCTCGTGGCGCGCCGCCCGGACGGCACGGGGGTCAGCCGCCGTTCGGGCCGCCCGTGAAGCCGGCCGGAGGGCCGCCGTTGCCGTCCATCACGAAGCCGGCGGGCGGACCACCCGTGTCGGTCGAGCTGCCGCCCAGGCCCGAGAGGCCCGTGGTGGTGGAGGACGTGCCGGTGTCGATCGCCTGGTCGAGGTCCGCCAGGACGACCTCGTCGCCCACCGAGAGGCCGTCGGTGATCTCGGTCCGCTCGGCGCCGATCGCCCCGCGCGTGACGGTGACGTCGGTCGGGGTGCCGTCCGTCAGCACCTGGACCGTGGCCGTCGTGCCGTCGACGTGCACGGCGGACGTCGGGACCGTGAGCACCTCGTCGGCGCCAGCGACCGACAGGTGGACCTGGGCGGACGCGCCGTCGTAGAGCTTCGCGTCGGTCGGGTCGAGGGCGAGCTCCACCGTGTACGCCGGGTCGGCCGTGGTCGACGTGTCGAGGACGCCGACGCTGCTGACCGTGCCGGTGAGCGTCGCGTCGGTGCTCGGCGTGGTCACCTGGGCCGTCTGGCCGACCGTGACGATGTCGATCTTGGTCAGCGGGACGCTGGTGGTCACCGTGTAGCCGTCGGGCCCGAGGATCGTGACCACCGCGGTGGTCGACGAGGCCGTGACCGAGTCGCCCGCGGCCAGCGAGACGGCCGCGACCGTGCCGGCGATCGGGCTGGTCAGGGTGGCGAACGGGAGCCGGCTCTGCGCCAGCGCCACGTTCGCCTCCGCGAGGTCGATCGCCGCCTGGTCGGCCAGGATCGTCGCCGCGGTGGCGACGGTCGCGGTGCTCGCGCCCGTCGGCGAGCTCGAGGAGGGAGTCGACGACGACGCGGTGGTCGACGACGACGGGGTGGAGGTCGACGTGGACGGCGCGGTCGAGGACTGCGAGGGGGTCGAGGTCGAGGTCGAGGTCGACGGCGTCGAGGGGGTGCTCGTGCTCGTCGAGGACGCGATCGCCCTGGTCAGCGCCTGCACTGCGTCGTCCAGCGCCGTGGCCAGCGTCATCAGCGCCTGCTGCTCGGCGTCGGTGGCCGTCTGCGCGTCGAGCGCCCCGGTCAGCGCGGCCTGGCAGTCGGCGAGCGCCTGCCGGATCGCGTCGGTGTCGGGGTCAGCGGCAGGGGTGGCCGGGTCGGCGTCCTCGGTCGCGGTCGGGTCCGGCGTCGGCGTGGGGTCGGCCGCGCCGTCGTCGGCACCCGCGTCCCCCGTGACGTCGCCGCCGACCACCGCGAGGAACGCCGCGCACGACGCCTGCGAGGCCGTGACGCTGGCGCCGCCGGCGGCCAGGGCGTCGGCCGTCACCTGGTACTGGTCGAGCAGAGCCTGCTGCGCCCTCTGCACGTCGGCCGTCGCCCTGGCCACCGCGGGGTCCGTCGCACCCGCGCCGCCGACGCTGGGGCTGGAGGCGGCCTGCGTCGGGGTGGAGGACGTCGACGGGCTCGACGCCGAGGACGGCGTCGACGAGGAGGCTGCGGAGGACGAAGAAGCGCTCGAGCTCGAGGACGTCTGCGAGTCCAGGTCGTCGCTGAGCTGCTTCTGGGCGTCGGCGAGGTCGGCCTGCGCCGTGTCGACCGCGTCCTGCAGCGCGCCGGTGTCGAGGGTGGCGAGCACGTCCCCGGCCGCGACGACCTGGCCGACCGACACGTTCACGGTCGCGACCGTGCCGTCGACCGAGAACGACGCGTCGCGCCGACTGGCCGAGGCGATGGTGCCCACGGAGTCGACGATCTGCTCGACGCTCGACCGCTCGGCCTTCGCGGTGCGGTACCGGCTGCCGTCGGGGCCTGCGACGGCCAGCGCGACGCCGCCACCGGCGGCGACGAGCACCACGGCACCGGCCACGCCGAGGGCGACGACGCGCCGCCGGCGGGCGCGACGACGCAGCGCGACGGACGGGCGGGCTGCGCGGTCAGGCATCGGTGCCGCCCTGGTCGGTGGTGCCGGTCCCGCCCTGGCCGCCACCCGGGCCGCCCGGGAACCCGCGTCCGGCGATCCCGGTCGAGCACGCGCCGTCGGTGGGCGCAGAGATCGTGATGCTGGTCGCGGTCACCTTGCCGCTGTCGTCGGCCTCGCCGCGGGCGCTGGCGCACTGCCCGACCACGATCGCCGAGGCGTCGGCGGTCACGGACTTCGTGTACGTGGTCGCGTCCGTGACGGTGACCGTGCGCGACGTCGTCGCGTCGTCCTGACCCGTGACCTCGACGGTCAGGGTGCTGCCGTCGATCGCCGTGACCTTGCCGCCCGCGACGCCGCCGAACGACATGGCACCGCCCGACGGCAGGTCCGTCGGGGCGCCCGACGGGCGGTCCCCCGCCTGCATGCTGGGCATGTCCGTGGGGGCGCCGTCGGGCCGCTGGCCCCCGCCGGGGCCCCCGCCGCCGAACCCGCCGGAGCAGGTGCCGTCGTCGGCGGCCGCGGTGAGCCGGATGCTCGTCGCCTCGAGCGGCGCCGAGGTGTCGGTGGAGGTGCTCGTCGACACCGCGACGACGCACGAGCCGACCGTGACGTCGGACAGCGCGCCGGCGACCGTCGCCGAGAAGGTCGTCGCGTCGGTCCAGGTCACCGCGGTCTGCGCGTCGGTGGACCGGACCTGCATGACCGTGCCGGTGACGGACGCGATCTCGCCCGAGGCTCCGCCGCCACCCGGGCCGCCGGCCTGTGCGCCGCCGCCCTGCTGCTGCGGCGCGGCGGAGGTGGCGGGCGCGGCGGCCTGGGAGGCGCCGGCGGAGCAGCCGGCGAGGGCGAGGACCGAGGCCGCGGCGAGCGCGGGAAGCAGTCGCGTGGTCAGGGTGGACATGGGACGTCTCCTTGCTAGAGGGGGCTATTCCGCGCGCAGCGCGTCGATGGGGGCCAGTCGCGCAGCGCGCGTGGCGGGGTAGACGCCGAACACCAGGCCGATGCCCATGGCGACGACGACCGAGCCGACGACCGCGGCGCCCGACACCACGACCGAGCTGCCGAGCAGGCCGGGCAGCACCTGCGCCGCGACGATGCCGAGCGCCGCACCGAGCACGCCGCCGGCCAGGCCGAGCACCGTGGCCTCGACCAGGAACTGCCGGCGGATGGCCCACGGCGGGGCGCCGAGCGCCTTGCGCAGGCCGATCTCGCGGGTCCGCTCCGTGACAGAGACGAGCATGATGTTCATGACGCCGATGCCCCCGACCAGCAGGGACAGGGCCGCGATGCCGGTGAGCAGCACGGTCAGCGTCTTGTAGACCGCCGTGGCCGTCGACACCAGGGCGTCCTGGCTGTTGATGGTGAAGTCGGCACCGTCGGCGGCGGTGATGCCGTGCAGGTTGAGCAGCAGGGCCTCGGCCTCCTGGTAGGCCGCGTTGAGCTGGTCGGTCGACGCCGCCTGGACGTAGATCGTCGACACCGCGTTGCGGTCCTGGCCGCCCACCAGCGTGTCCGCCGCGGTCGACATCGGGATGACCGCGAGGTCGTCGAGGTCGCTCTCGCCGCTGGCCCCCTCGGCCTCGAGCACGCCGACCACCCGCAGGTCGGTGTCGCCGATGGTCACGGTCTGGCCCACCACGCGGGTCGAGCCGAAGAGCTCCTGCGCGGTCTCGGGGCCGAGCACGACGACGTCCGCGCGGGAGGCCTCGTCGGCAGCCGTGAAGAACGCGCCCGACGCGAGCGTGCGGCCGCGGACGTCGAGCCAGTCGGTGCTGGTGCCGACGACGCTGGTGGTCCAGTTGGTGTCGTTCGCCTCGAGCGAGGACGACGTCGTCTTCTCGGCCGCGACCTTGCCGATGTCGGGCGCGTCGACCGGCGAGGCGAGCGCCTCGGCGTCCGCCGTGGTCAGCGTGGTGCGCGAGCCGAAGCCGCCGCGGACGCCCGCCGTGCTGGTGCTGCTGCCCGGCTTGACGATGAGGAGGTTGCTGCCCAGCTGGTTGATCTGCTCGCTGACGTCCTTCTGCGTGCCGAGCCCGAGCCCGACCGTGAGGATCACCGCGGCGATGCCGATGAGGATGCCCAGCACGGTGAGGATCGAGCGCATCGCGTGCGAGTGCACCGCCGCCCAGGCGGTCCGGAGGGTCTCGGTCCAGGTCATGCCGCACCCCCGACGATGAGCCCGTCGCGGACGCGGACGATCCGTTCCGCGCGCTCGGCCACCTCGGCCTCGTGCGTGATGAGGACGATCGTGCGGCCCTGCGCGTGCAGCTCGTCGAAGAGCGAGAGCACGTCGTGGGTGCTGGTCGAGTCGAGGTTGCCGGTGGGCTCGTCCGCCAGCAGGAGCGCCGGCTCGCCGACGAGGGCGCGGGCGACCGCGACGCGCTGCTGCTGGCCGCCGGAGAGCTCGCCGGGACGGTTGGCCAGACGGTCGCCGAGGCCCACGCGCTCCAGCGCGGCTGCGGCCCGCTCCCGGCGTTCCGCCGCGTGCACCCGCCCGTAGACCAGCGGGAGCTCGACGTTGCGCCACGCCGGCAGCGAGGGCAGCAGGTTGAACTGCTGGAACACGAACCCGATCTGGCGGTTCCGGATGTCGGCGAGGTCGATCTCGTCGAGCTCCCCCACGTCCTCGCCGGCCAGGTGGTAGGTGCCCCGCGTCAGCGTGTCCAGGCAGCCGAGGATGTTCATGAGCGTCGACTTGCCGGAGCCCGACGGCCCCATGACGGCCACGTACTCGCCCTGCTCGATCCGCAGGTCGACGCCGCGCAGGGCCTCGAACTCGATGCTGCCGGACGTGTAGGTCTTGGTGACGCCGACCAGGTCGATGACGGGCTCGTTCTCGTGGGTGGGCGGCGGTGGCGCGTCGTAGTACGGCAGCGTCAGCTCAGCCATTCGTCGAACCGCCCTGCTGCTGGACCGGACCGGTGCCGCCGTCGGGCGGGACGCCCTGGAAGCCGCCCTGCGGGAACGTGCCCTGCTGGTCCGTGCCCTGCCGGCCCGTGCCGCCCGTGCCCGGCGTGAAGGTCGCGAGCACGACCTCGTCGCCCTCGGCCAGGCCCGCGGTGATCTCGGTGAGGTTGCCCGACGTCTCGCCCGTGGTGACCGGAACCGCGACGGTCGTGCCGTCGGCGTCGACCTGCTTGACGGTCGTGGTGCCGTCGGCCGCCGTGGTGACCGCGAGGCTGGGGATCGTGAGCACGTCGGTGCGGCGCTCGTAGACGAGCTCGACGTCCGCGGACACCCCGTCGTGCAGGCCCTCCTGGTCGCCCGTGACCGCGACGGTCACCGGGTAGGCGGCGACGCCGGTGTCGCTGGTGGACAGCAGGCCGATCTCGCTGATGGTGCCGAACACCGGGGTCGTGGCGCCGTCGAGCGTGACCTCCGCCTGGTCGCCGACCTCGATGAGCGCGACGTCGGCGTCGGAGACCGTGACGTCGACCTCCCACGCGTCGGTGCCGACGATGGTGAACTGCGCGGTGCTGGTCGAGCCGGTGCTCGAGCCCGTGGGGGCGTTCCCGCTCGACCCGCCGCTGACCGCGTCGCCGACCTCGAGGTTCACCGCGGTGAGCAGGCCCGCGACGGGGGCGACCAGCGTCGCGCCGTCCATCGCCGCCTGGGCGGTGTCGACGCCCGACTGCGCCACGTCGACCTGCGCCTGCGCGGCGGCGACCTGCGCGGTGCCGCTGGCGTCCGACAGCTTGGCCTGCGCATTGGCCAGCGTGGCCTTCGCCTGGAGCAGGTCCGCGTTGAGCTGCAGGGTGTCCACCGTGGCGAGCGTCTGACCGGCCGTGACCGTCTGCCCGACCGCCACGGGGACGGCGGTGACCGTGCCGCTCACGTCGAAGCTCACGTCCTGCTGCACCGACGGCGTCAGGGTGCCGCTGCCGCTCACCGACTTCTGCATCGTCGTCAGGCTCGCGGCGACCGTCCGGGTCACGGGTGCGGCCGACGCCGCCGACGCGTCCCTGATCCCGAACCACCAGACCCCCGCACCGATGAGGCCCACCAGGACCACCGCGGTGATCGTCCTCGTCAGCGGCGTCGTCCGCCTCCATACGTGCTGCATGTTCTCCCTCACGTCGACCCGGTCCTGTGACCTGGGCCGAACGTAGGGAGGGGTGCTGGGCCGGCCTTAGCACCGGCCTGTGGCTCACCTGTGAGTCAGGTGCGGCAGCGTCAGTCCGCGGGCAGCAGCAGGCCGTCGCGGACCAGGCCCCGGGCCGACGGGAGGACGTCGGCGGCGACCGCGTCGGCGCCGACCTCGAGCAGGGCGCCCAGCGCGTTCACGATCTGGCCGACCGTGAGCTCGCCGTCGCAGACCCCGACGAACCCTGCGAGCGCCGTGCCGGCCTGGACCGCGCGCCCGAAGCCGCCGCCCTGGCGCAGCAGCACCACCTGCGGGTCCGCCGACCCCGGCGTCAGGTACCGCTCCTCGGTGACGTCGGGGGCGACCACCAGGCGCTGGCCGGCGAGCTCGTCGTCGTCCATCGCGAGCCAGTCGTGGGCCGCGAGCGACGCGGCGATCGCCGGCCCCAGCGGCTGCCGCACGGTGCCGGTGACCTCCTCCAGGCGGCGCAGGGTCGGCGCCCCGAGGGGCTTGCGCAGGGTCACGATGCCGAACCCGATCCCCTCAACGTCCCGCGAGGCGAAGTCGTCGAGCCACTGCCCGTACCGCAGGGCCCAGGCAGCCCGGTCCCGGTCGGGCGTGGTGCCGCCGTCGCGGATCCACGTCTCGGCGTACTGCGCGGGGTCCTGCAGCTCGCGCTGCACCACCCAGCCGTCGAGCCCGCTGGCGTCGAGCCACGAGCCCACCCGCTCGTGCCACTGCTCGCCGCGCCGGACCTCCCAGTTGCCCAGCAGCTGCGCGACGCCGCCCGGCGCCAGCACCGACCCGACGCCCTCGACCAGCTCCCGCACGATCGCGTCCCCGGCCCGCCCGCCGTCGCGGTACTCGTACGACGGCATGCCCGGCGTGCGCGGCGTGATGACGAACGGCGGGTTGCTGACGACGAGGTCGAACCGCTCGGCGGCGACGGGCTCGAGCATCGACCCCTCGCGCAGCTCGATCCGGGAGCCGTCCAGCCCGGCCAGCGCCGCGTTGAACCGCGCGAACGCCAGGGCCCGTCGCGAGATGTCGGTGCCGACCACCCGCCGCGCGTGCCGCGACGCGTGCAGCGCCTGGATCCCGCACCCGGTCCCCAGGTCGAGCACGTGGTCCCGCTCGTCGCGGACGGTGACCTGCGCCAGCGTGGTGGACGCACCGCCGACGCCGAGCACGTGGTCCGTCCGCAGGGCCGAGCCCGTGGCCAGCTCCCCGAGGTCCGACGCGATCCACCAGTCGACCTCGCCGCCGCCGTCGACGGCCGTGTACGGGCGCAGGTCCACCCGGGCGCGGACCTGGTCGCCGTCGGCCTCGACCAGGCCGAGCCGCTCCGCCCCCGCGACGGTGAGCGTCGGGAGCGCGCGCTCGAGGGTCCGCCGGGGCGTGGTCGAGCCGAGCAGGAACGTCCGCACCAGGGCCGCGACCGGGTGCTCGGAGGCGGCCGCCGTGGCCCGCAGCGCCGGTACCGGCTCCTCGCGGTGCAGCGCGTCGGCGGCGACGGCCCCGAGCACCTCCTCGACGCCGGCGACGCCGTACCCGGCGGCGGACAGGTCGTCGCGGAGCGCCGCCACGAGCGCGGCATCGGTCAGGGGGGCGCCGGGCGCGGGATCTGTGGGCACGCCGCCATCATCCCCGCCCCGGCCGCCGGCCACGACGTCCGCACATCCGGTCGCGGGGGCGCGCGATCGTGCGGACGTCCGCGGACAGTCCCCGCAGCGTCCGCACAATCGGTCGTCGGGGCGCGCGAATGTGCGGACGTCCGCACCCGGCGGTCAGGCGTTCAGGTCGACGATCAGGGGGCGGTGGTCGCTCGCGCGCAGGACGTCGGGGCCGGACACGACATGCGGCGCGGAGACGCGAAGGTCGGGGGTGACCAGGATCGCGTCGATGCGGTGCAGCGGCTCGAGCGCGGGGAACGTGGGGCCGCCGTCGGGGTCGGAGTCGAGGAGCAGACCCGTCAGGCTCGACCAGGTCGGTCCGCCGGGCAGCTCGTTGAGGTCGCCGAGCACGACCGTCCGGGCGCCGGGGACGTGGTCGCGCAGGATGTCGGACAGGTGGGCGGCGCGCTCGTCGCGGACCAGGGACAGGTGCACGACGACGAACCGGATGCCGTCGACGGTCGCCATCGCGACGCCCCGCCGGGTGCGCCCGGACAGCGGCGGGAGCCGGAGCGCGCGCGCGGCGGCCACCACGCGCCCGGGGGCCACCAGCAGCGCCGTGGTCCGCGCGCCGCGACCGTTCACCACCGTCCGCAGGCCGACAGCCCGGGCGAATCTCCACATCCGCAGCCGGCCGAGCAGCCCGCGCGGGGGCTCCTGCACGCCGAGCACGTCGGGCGCGGCGGCGCGGACCACGGCCACCGCGTCCGGCCGGGACAGCTGCAGGCCCTTGACGTTGTAGGTCATGACCCGCAGGCGGCCGGCGTCGGAGCTCACCGGGACATCCTGGCCCACCAACCAGCGGACACGCGGGTCCTCGCACCGGCCGTGGCGGGCGAGCACGAGCGTGTGCACGACGATGCCCCCGACCAGGGCCGGGGGCATCGTCGTCGTGCGTCAGCCTGCGAGCGCCTTCTCGGCCTCGCGGGTCAGGTCCTCTCGGTCGGCTCGCGCGGCCCGAAAGCGGGACATCACCACGGCGCCGCCCGCGATGAGGGCGGCGACGACGGCGATGGCCAGACGCGCGGTCTGGTTGGCGTCGGCACCCACGGAGATGGCGACCACGGCCGGCGCGATGAGCAGCGACACCAGGTTCATCACCTTGATCAGCGGGTTGATGGCCGGTCCGGCGGTGTCCTTGAAGGGGTCACCGACGGTGTCGCCGATGACCGCCGCGGCGTGGGCGTCGGAGCCCTTGCCGCCGAAGTTGCCGTCCTCGACGATCTTCTTCGCGTTGTCCCAGGCGCCGCCCGAGTTGGCCAGGAAGACCGCCATGAGCACGCCGGACGCGATGGCCCCGCCGAGGAACCCGGCGAGCGGGCCGACGCCGAGGCCGAAGCCGACGGCGATCGGCGCGAACGCCGCGAGCAGACCCGGGGTGGCCAGCTCCCGCAGCGAGTCGCGGGTGCAGATGTCGACGACCTTGCCGTACTCCGGCCGCACGTCGTACGTCATGATCCCGGGGTTCTCGCGGAACTGGCGCCGCACCTCGAACACGATGGCGCCCGCGGCCCGGGTCACGGCGTCGATCGCCAGGCCCGAGAACAGGAACACGGTCGCGCCACCGAGGATCACGCCGACCAGGGTGACCGGGCTGATGATCGAGTAGTTCACCATCGCCGCGGTGAGCTCGTCGCCCACCTGCCCCGCCGTGCCCAGCGCGTTCTTCACCGCGTCGGCGTACGACCCGAACAGCGCGGTCGCGGCGAGCACGGCCGTCGCGATCGCGATGCCCTTGGTCACGGCCTTGGTGGTGTTGCCGACGGCGTCGAGGTCCGTGAGGATCTGCGCGCCCTCGGGCGTGACGTCGCCGGACATCTCGGCGATGCCCTGCGCGTTGTCGCTCACCGGCCCGAACGTGTCCATGGCGACGATGACGCCGACCGTGGTGAGCAGGCCGCAGCCCGCGAGCGCGATGAGGAACAGCGACAGCGCCACGGACCCGCCGGCCAGCAGGAACACGCCGCAGATGGCCGCCGCGATGATGCCCGCGGTGTAGACGGCGGACTCGAGGCCCACCCCGATGCCCGAGAGCACCACGGTGGCCGCGCCGGTCAGGGTGGTGCGCGCGACGTGGAGCGTCGGCTTGCTCGTCGTGCCCGTGAAGTACCCGGTGACCCACAGGATGATGCCCGCCAGCACCACACCGATGGCCACGGCGACCGAGGCGATCAGCCGCGGGTCGCCGGCGTGGGTCTCCAGGCCGGTCGTGCCGCCCGTGAGGTCCGCGAACGTCGACGGCAGGTAGATGAAGGCGGCGATCGCCGACAGGGCGACCCCGACGAGCGCCGAGATGTAGAAGCCCCGGTTGATCGCGGTCAGGCCGCTCTCCGCGCCGCGCACCCGCGTGATGAACACGCCGAGCACCGCGACGAGCGCACCCATGGCCGTGACGATGAGCGGGAACACGAGCCCCTGCTCGCCGAACGCCGCCTTGCCCAGGATCAGCGCCGCGACGAGCGTCACCGCGTAGGACTCGAACAGGTCGGCCGCCATGCCGGCGCAGTCGCCGACGTTGTCGCCCACGTTGTCCGCGATGGTGGCGGCGTTGCGCGGGTCGTCCTCGGGGATGCCCTGCTCGACCTTGCCGACGAGGTCGGCGCCCACGTCGGCCGCCTTGGTGAAGATGCCGCCGCCGACGCGCATGAACATGGCGAGCAGCGCGGCCCCGAAGCCGAAGCCCTCGAGCACCGCCGGCGCCTCGGCCTTGTAGATCAGGACGACGGACGCGGCGCCGAGCAGGCCGAGGCCCACGACGCTCATGCCGACGAACCCGCCGGTCCGGAACGCGATGCGCGCGCCCTCCGCACGCCCACCCGCCTGGGACGCGGCGGCTGCCACCCGGACGTTGGCCCGCGTGGCCAACCACATGCCCAGGTACCCGATCGACGCGGAGAACCCGGCACCGATCAGGAAGAACACCGACCGGCCGATCTTGACACCGCTGTCGCCCGGCAGCAGGAACAGCAGGGCGCAGACGACGACCGCGAAGAGGGCCAGGGTGCGGAACTGCCGGTTGAGGTACGCCGCAGCCCCTTCCTGGACCGCGCGCGCGATCTCGCGCATGGACTCGGTCCCCTCACCGGCCGCGAGCACCTGGCGACGCAGGGCGACGGCGATGAGCAGGGACGCGACCGCAACGGCCGCGATGACACTGACGATCGTGATGCTCGTTGACCCGAGCTCGACCATGCATCCTCCTCGGACATCAGCGAGGCCCCCCTGACCACGCCCGTCCCGCAGCCCCGTTGCTGCGCGACCCGGTGAGTCTAGCCAGCAGATGTGACGTGGATCGCACCACCACGCGTCGGCGCTCGTCGCCTACGCCTCGCCGGCGAAGATCACCCGTGTGCCCGGCGACAGGCGCCGCGCGGGGCTCAGTCGGCGAGCGCGGCCTCGACCGTGTCGTGCACGGTGAACACCTGCAGCAGCGCGGTGATGCGGAAGACCTTGAGCAGCCGCTCGGAGTCGATCACCAGCTGGAGCTGGCCGCCGGCCAGGCGCACCTTCTTCAGGGTGCCGACGAGCAGGCCGAGGCCGGTCGAGTCCATGAAGGTCACGCCCCGCAGGTCGATGACCAGGTCGGCACGGTCGCGGTCGAGCAGCCGCGCGAGCTCGTCGCGCAGGTGGTCGGCGGAGGACACGTCGATCTCGCCCTCGACCGTCACCACGGTCCGGGGACCCATGTCCCGGCTGGTCACACGCACGTCCACGCAGGCTCCCCTCCCGAGGGCATTCAAACAGAGTGGACGCCACCACGCCGGGACGAGTTACCCCGGCAACCGGCGCGCGTCGAGGAGGGCGGCCCGGTACTCGCTCGAGGTGCCGTCCGCGCGGACCTCCTGCAGCACGTGGTCGCGCACCCCGAGGTCGGCCAGGGCCGCCGTCAGCTCCTCGACGTCGGCGTCGCCCAGCACCGTCGGGTCGACCGTCGTGCGGACCTGCACGTCGACGCCCGCGTCCAGCACCAGGCGCAGCGACGTGAACGCGGCGTCGGCGCTGGTCGTCGGCCCCCCGACGCGGGTGATCGCGCGGTAGAGGCGCGCGGGCGCCTTGATGTCGAGGCCCACCCAGTCGACCAGGGGCAGCACGGCGGCCAGCCGGCGCGGGTAGGCGCCGGCCGTGTGCAGGCCGACGCCGAACCCCGCGTCCCGCACCTCGCGGGCGGCGTCGACCAGCTCCGCCTGCCTCGTCGGCTCCCCGCCCGAGAACACCAGGCCGTCGAGCAGGCCGTGCCGCCGGTCCAGCAGGTCGAGCACGTCGGCCCACGGCACCGTGCCCGGCACCCGCGGGTCGAGGATCGACACGTTGTGGCAGTAGGTGCACCGCCACGGGCAGCCCTGCAGGAAGGCGGTCGCGACCAGGCGCCCCGGCCAGTCGCACGACGACAGGGGCACCAGGCCGGCGATCGCGAGGGTCATACGAGCGCGGGCTCTCGGAACGGCGTCCGCTCTTCGTGCTCGCCCTGCTTGCCGATGTTGAACGAGCTCACCGGCCGGTGGTAGCCCATGACGCGCGTCCACACCTCGCAGGTCAGGCCGCACGTGGTGCAGGTCGTGTGCTCGCCCGCGAGGTAGCCGTGGTTCGGGCAGATCGAGAACGTCGGCGTCACCGTGAGGTACGGCAGGCGGAAGCTCGAGAGGGCACGGCGCACCAGCGTGCGGCACGCGTCCGGGGTGGACAGGCGCTCGGCCATGTAGAGGTGCAGCACCGTGCCGCCGGTGTACTTGGTCTGCAGCTCGTCCTGCCGCGACAGGGCCTCGAACGGGTCGTCGGTGTACCCCACCGGCAGCTGCGAGGAGTTGGTGTAGTACGGGTGGTCGTCGGTGCCGGCCTGGAGGATCTCCGGGAACCGGCGGCGGTCCTCCTTGGCGAACCGGTACGTGGCGCCCTCCGCGGGCGTCGCCTCCAGGTTGTAGAGGTGGCCGGTCGCCTCCTGCAGCTCCACCATCCGCGCGCGCACGTGGTCCAGCACGCGCACGACGAGCGCGTGGCCGCGGTGGTCGACGATCCCGTACCGGTCGCCCGTGAGGTTGCGGACCATCTCGTGCAGCCCGTTGACGCCGATCGTCGAGAAGTGGTTCTCCAGCGTGCCCAGGTAGCGGCGCGTGTACGGGAACAGGCCGTCGTCGATGAGGCGCTGGATGAGCTCGCGCTTGAGCTCCAGCGACGTGCACGCCAGGTCGATCAGGCGGTCGAGGTCCGCCAGCAGGCCGGCCTCGTCGTCGCGGTGCAGGTAGCCGAGCCGGGCGCAGTTGATGGTCACGACGCCGATCGAGCCGGTCTGCTCCGCCGAGCCGAACAGCCCGTTGCCGCGCTTGAGCAGCTCGCGCAGGTCCAGCTGCAGGCGGCAGCACATCGACCGCACGTCGCCCGGGTTCAGCTCGGAGTTGAGGAAGTTCTGGAAGTACGGCAGCCCGTACTTGGCGGTCATCGCGAACAGCCGCTCGGCGTTCTCGCTGTCCCAGTCGAAGTCCTTGGTGATGTTGTACGTCGGGATGGGGAACGTGAACACCCGGCCCGAGGCGTCGCCGGTGGTCATGATCTCGATGTACGCGCGGTTGATCATGTCCATCTCGACCTGCAGCTCGCCGTACATGAAGTCGCACGGCTCGCCCGCGACGAACGGCACCTCGTCGCGCAGGTCGTCGGGGCACACCCAGTCGAACGTGAGGTTGGTGAACGGCGTCTGCGTGCCCCACCGCGACGGCACGTTGAGGTTGTAGACGAGCTCCTGGATGCCCTGCAGCACCTGCTCGTAGGTCAGGCCGTCCAGCCGCAGGTACGGCGCCAGGTAGGTGTCGAACGAGCTGAACGCCTGCGCGCCGGCCCACTCGTTCTGCATGGTGCCGAGGAAGTTGACGATCTGGCCGACCGCGGCGCTGAAGTGCTTCGGCGGGCGCGCGTCGACCTTGCCCGGGACGCCGTTGAGGCCCTCCTGGAGCAGGTTCCGCAGCGACCAGCCGGCGCAGTAGCCGGAGAGCATGTCGAGGTCGTGCACGTGGATGTCGCCCTCGCGGTGCGCCGTGCCCACCCCGGGCGGGTAGACGTGGCTGAGCCAGTAGTTGGCCACCACCTTGCCGCTGGTCTGCAGGATCAGGCCGCCCAGCGAATAGCCCTGGTTGGCGTTGGCAGCCACGCGCCAGTCGCTGCGGTCGAGGTACTCCTCGATCGAGGACCCGACATCCACGACCACCTTCTCCGACATGTCCTGCTCCTGTCTCCACGATGAGGATCCCCCGATCGCCACCACAAGATGATGTGGTCGAAGCGATCTCTGGGGACTAGATGTAGAGATTTCTATGCCTGCGCCCGGACTCCACGTAGGCCTTTGGTCCCGGCCGCCGGCGCGTCCCCGTGCGGGGATCGCGGCGCGACGCGCGAAGTGTCGGCGTGTCGCTCCCGTCACCCGCGGACGAAGCGCACGGGGTCCCCGGGACGCAGCTGCCCGAGCCTGCCCAGGGCGTGCCGGCGGACCACCGCGGCGACCGGGTAGCCGCCCGTGACGGGGTGGTCGACGGAGAACACGACGGGCCGGCCGTCGGGCGGCACCTGCACGGCGCCGACCACCAGGCCCTCCGACGGCAGCTCGCGCCCCACCCGGTCCGGCCGGCGCGCGACGACGGGTCCGTCGAGCCGCACGGCCACCCGGTTGGTCGCCGGCGTCACCAGGTAGTCATGGGCCCAGCAGAGCCGCGCCAGCGGGTCGTCGAACCAGTCGGCGTGCGGGCCGGGAACCACGGGCAGCTCGACGTGCGCCGGCCACGGCCCGACGGGCGCGACGTCGACCAGCGGCCAGTCCCGCGGCGCGTGGCCGACCGGCAGGACGTCGCCCGCGGCCAGGGGCGCCGGACCCAGCCCGGCCAGCTGGTCCGTGCTGCGGGAGCCCAGCACGGGCGGCACGTCGATCCCGCCGCGCACGGCCACGTAGGTGCGCAGGCCCGCGACGACGGTGCCCAACCGCAGCTCCGCCCCGTCGGCGAGCTCCAGCACGGCCTCGTGGCCCACCGGCCGGCCGTCCACCCACGCCGGCCCGCGTCCCCCGGTCAGCGCCACGGTCAGCGGCCCGCGCGCACGCACCCGCAGCCCTCCGAGCAGCACCTCGAGGCCCGCGGCGCCCTCGTCGTTGGCGACCAGCCGGTTGGCCAGCCGCAGCGCTCCCGCGTCGGCCGCGCCCGAGCGCCCGACCCCGACGTGCGCCCAGCCCGGCCGGCCCAGGTCCTCGACGAGCGTGAGCAGGCCGGGTTCGAGCACCTCGATCGCGCCGCTCACGTCGCCCGGAACCGCACGCGCGTGCCGGGCTGGAGGAGCGCCGGCTGGTCCCTGGCCACGTCGAACAGCACCACCTCGCACCGCCCCAGCAGCCGCCAGCCGCCCGGGGTCGCCGCGGGGTAGACGGCGCTGAACTCGTCGGCGACCGCGACCGAGCCGGCCGGGACCCGCTCGCGCGGGCTGTCCAGCCGGGGGACGCGCAGCGCCGGGTCCAGGCCGGTGAGGTACGCGAAGCCGGGCATGAAGCCGCCGAAGGCCACCGTGTAGGTCGCGGCCGTGTGGCGGTCGACCACCTCCTGGGCCGTGAGCCCGGTGAGCCCCGCGACGTCGGCGAGGTCGGGACCGTCGTAGTCGACGTCGAGGACGACCTCATCGCCGCCGTTCCCGGGCGCCACGCTCCTGGACCTGCCGGCCCACCACCGCACCACCGGGAGCGCGGCCGGGTCGGCGCCCTCGCGCACCCGCAGCAGCAGCGTGCGCGCGGCCGGCACCTGGTCGACGATCGCCGCCGCGTCCGGGTCCGACGCGCGCGCGGCGCGGACCGCGTCGTCCAGCTGCCGGACCTCGGCCAGGCCCGGGAGCTCGACCAGGACGGCGTCGTCCCCGTAGGGGAGCACCCGCAGGTCGCGCGCGTTGGTCATGGGCCGATCCTGCCGGTCAGGCCGGGCTGCGGACGAAGGAACCGATCCGGATGCCGCCGTCCTCGAGGGCCGACCGCACCGCGGCCGCGAGCACCGCGGCGCCCGGGGTGTCGGAGTGCACGCAGACGGACTCCGCGACGACGCGCACGTCGGTGCCGTCCACCGCGCGCACCATGCCGTCGCGGGCCATCCGCACCACGCGGGCCGCGACCTCGCCGGCGTCCGTGACCAGCGCACCCGGTTCCGACCGGGGCACCAGCGTGCCGTCGGCGCGGTAGCCCCGGTCGGCGAAGGCCTCGGTGACCGCCCGCAGGCCTCGCCGCGCGGCCGCGTCCAGCACCGCGGAGCCGGGCAGGCCGACCACCGGCAGGTCGCCCACGGCCTCCACCACGGCGCGCGCGTGCACCTCGTGGTGGACGACCGCGTTGTACAGCGCGCCGTGCGGCTTCACGTAGGCCACGCGGGTCCCGACGCCGACCGCGATCTCCCGCAGGGTCGCGACCTGCTCCGCCACCTGCACCCGCAGCACCTCCTCCGGCACGTCGAGGAACCGGCGGCCGAAGTGCTCGCGGTCCAGGTAGGACACGTGCGCGCCGACGGCGACCCCGCGCTCGGCCGCCGCCCGGCAGACCGCAGCCATGATCCGCTCGTCGCCCGCGTGGAACCCGCAGGCGACGTTCGCGCTGGTCACCACGTCGAGGAGGCGGGCGTCGACGCCGTCGACCCCCGGCTCCCAGGCGTCGAGCTCCTCGCCGAGGTCGCAGTTGAGGTCGATCCACGTGGCCATGCCCCGATCCTGCCCGACGACCGCCCGGTGCGAGGATGGCCGCGTGGTCCGATCCGGCGAGCTGCTCGACGTGCTGCTCGCCGCTGGACGGCGCGCAGACCGGATGACGCACGTGCGGCACCTCCCGCCGCGCCCCGGCGAGCAGGCGGACTGGCCCGCCTGGGCCGACGCCGACCTGGTGCACGGGTACCGGTCGCTCGGCGTCGAGCGCCCCTGGCTGCACCAGGTCGAGGCCGCCGACGCCGCCTGGTCCGGGCGGCACACGGTGCTGGCCACCTCCACCGGATCCGGCAAGTCGCTCGCGTTCTGGCTGCCCGCGCTCACCGCCACGCGGGCCGCGGCGGCGGGGGCCCTGCTCGATCCCGGTCGCATCGAGACCGTGAGCCGCCGGGCCACCACCCTGTACCTCTGCCCGACCAAGGCCCTGGCCGCCGACCAGCTCGCCGCGCTCGACCGGCTTCTGGTCGCCGGTCGCACCCGCGACGTCCGGGTGGCCACCTGCGACGGCGACACCTCGCTGGAGGAGCGGCGCTGGGTGCAGGAGCACGCCGACGTGGTGCTCACCAACCCCGACTTCCTGCACTTCGCGCTGCTCCCGCAGCACCGGCGCTGGGCCCGGCTGCTCGGGTCGCTCCGGTACGTCGTGGTCGACGAGTGCCACGCCTTCCGCGGCGTGTTCGGCGCGCACGTCGGGCTGGTCCTGCGACGGCTGCGGCGGCTCGCGGCGTCCTACGGCGCGACGCCGACCTTCCTGCTGGCCTCCGCGACCACCTCCGACCCGGCCGCGAGCGCCGCACGGCTCATCGGCGTCGACGCCTCCGAGGTCACCGCCGTCACGCAGGACGCCTCCCCCGCCGGCCGCAAGACGTTCGTGCTGTGGCAGCCCCCGGAGCTGCCCGGGGTCGAGGCGCCGTGGTCGTCGCTGCTCCCCGCCGACGACCCCTGGGCCACCCCGCTCGCGCTGCCCCGCCACGTGACCCGCGGGCAGGACGACCCGAGCCCGCCCGCGCCCGACGACGTCTGGGGAGCATCGGCTCCCACCCCGACGTCCCAGCCCGTCGTCCTCGCGGACCTCCTCGCGGCCGTCGACCTCGGGGTCGAGGGCTCCGGCCCGCTCGGCACCGGTGAACGGGTGGTGGCCGAGCCCGCGGACCGTCCACGGCGCACGGCCACCGCCGAGATCGCCGACCTGCTGGCCGACCTCACGGCCGCGGGCGCGCGCTCGCTCGCCTTCACGCGCTCGCGCCGCGGGGCCGAGTCCGTCGCCGCCACCACGCGCGCGCACCTCGAGGAGATCGACCCCACGCTGGCCCGGTCCGTCTCGGCCTACCGCGGCGGCTACCTGCCGGAGGAGCGCCGGGCGCTCGAGTCCGCGATCCGATCCGGCTCCCTGCGCGCGCTGGCCACGACCAACGCCCTCGAGCTCGGCGTCGACATCTCCGGGCTGGACGCCGTGCTCATCGCGGGCTGGCCCGGCACGCGCGTCTCGCTCTGGCAGCAGGCCGGCAGGGCCGGGCGCGCCGGGACCGACGGGCTCGTGGTCCTCGTCGCGCGCGAGGACCCGCTGGACACCTTCCTGGTGCACCACGCCGAGGCGATCTTCGACGCCCCCGTCGAGGCGACCGTCTTCGACACCACCAACCCGTACGTCCTCGCGCCGCACCTGTGCGCCGCCGCGGCCGAGCTTCCCCTGCGCGCCGACGAGCTCGACCTGTTCGGTCCCCGGACCGCGGAGCTGCTGGGCCAGCTGGTCGAGCGCGGCACGCTGCGCCGTCGTCCGTCCGGCTGGTACTGGACGCACAACGAGCCCGCCAGCCGCCTGACCGACCTGCGCGGGTCCGGCGGCGACCCCGTCCGCGTCGTCGAGTCCGTCACCGGTCGGCTGCTCGGCACGGTCGACGCCGGCTCCGCGGACTCGACCGTGCACGACGGCGCCGTCTACGTGCACCAGGGGGCGACGTTCGTCGTCGACGAGCTGCGGCTGGAGGACGGCGTCGCCCTGGTCACGCGCCGCGACGTCGACTACGGCACCTGGGCCCGGTGGGTCACGACGACCGAGATCCAGTCGGTCGACGCGCAGGTGCCGTGGGGGCCGGTGACCTGGGGGTTCGGTTCCGTCGACGTGACCACACAGGTGCTGGGCTACCAGCGCAAGCGGATCCCCGACCTGCAGGTGCTGGGCAGCGAGGAGCTCGACCTGCCGGCCCGCACGCTGCGCACGACCGCCGTCTGGTGGACCGCGCCGGCCGAGGTCCTGGCCGCCGCCGGCGTCACGGTCGAGACCGCCCCGGGCGCCCTGCACGCCGCCGAGCACGCGTCGATCGGCCTCCTCCCGCTGCTGGCCACGTGCGACCGCTGGGACCTCGGCGGGCTGTCCACCGCGCTGCACGTGGACACCGAGCAGGCCACCGTGTTCGTCCACGACGCCTACCCGGGCGGCGCCGGGTTCGCGGAGCGCGGCTTCGCGCTCGGGGCCACCTGGCTGCGCGCCACCCGCGACGCGATAGCCAGCTGCCGCTGCGCGACGGGCTGCCCCGCGTGCGTCCAGTCCCCGAAGTGCGGCAACGCCAACAACCCGCTGGAGAAGGCCGCAGCGATCCGCCTGCTCGATGCGGTGCTGGCCCACGCGCCCGGGCCTGCTCCCGCCGCCTGAGCGCCGCTGGCGGTTCACCCGGCCACCGCGCGGGCCGACGACGGGCCCGCCCGCGCCGCCGCCGTGGCGTCGCCCGCGGCCGCGTGCACGACAGCCCTCACCCCGAGCACCCCGTCGCCCTCGTCCGTGCAGTCCACGAGCCGGGCCCCGTTGCGTCGGGCCACCTCATCAGCGAGGGCACACGCACCCGTGGCCGACTCGTGGCGCAGCACGGCGGCGCCGGCGAGGGCTGCGAGGTCCGCGGCGGACTGGGCGCGGCCCCGGGCCAGCTGGGCGGACGCGAGCAGCCCGAGCAGCGCGGCGACCAGCACCACCGCCGCCATGAGGCCGAGCAGCAGCACGGTGCCCGAGCCACGGTCGTCGCGCGGACTCATGGCTCGACCGTCGCGACGGCGGACGCGTGGGCGCGCAACGGCGACCCCTGCCACGAGCCGACGGGCACGGACACGTCGACCGTCACCCAGCCGCCCGCACGGCTCACCGCGACCGCCGCACGATCGCCCGCCACGTGCCGCGCCGTCACGGTGACGGTGCCGTCGGGCTCGCCCAGCGCCGCCGCCCGCGCGCCCGCCCGCGCCCCGTCCGCGCACCGCGTCTGCGAGATCGCCGCGGACGCCACCGTCAGCAGCGCCGCGACGAGCAGGACCACCGCGGGCAGCCCGGCGGCGAGCTCGGCGGTGACGCTCCCCCGGTCGCGCCGGCCCGCGGGGCTCACAGCGACAACGCCTGCCGGATGATCCCCAGCAGCAGGCCCTTCACCTCGTTCCCCTTGAGGATCACCACCAGCAGCCCGGCGAACCCGACCGCGGCCAGGGTCGCGATGGCGTACTCGGCCGTCGCCATCCCGGCCTCGGCCAGCTCCGCGCGCACGTGCCGGCCACGGGCGTGCCACGCGCGGACGCTGCGCGGCAGGACCGCGCGGCGCCGGGTCGCGGGTCCGGGGTGCGGTGCGTGGGCTTCCGTCGGGTCGTCGTCACCGCCCGTGTCGGCGCTCGCCTCGGTCGTCCCGGTGGGCTCGATCGTCATGGCCTCTCCTCTCGTCGGACGCCGGGGACCGTCCGGCGCCACGCCAGCGTCGACCGCGACACCGGGGCGCGGGCGGCCGCGTCGGCGATCCGTGGATCCAGCCGCTGCAACGAGGGGCTGTGGGCGGGTCGACCGGCGGTTCGGCCGAACAGGCCCTCGGTCTCGGCGGCACGGGAACGCGGTCCGACGGACGGCGTCTGCCGAACCGGTCTCCGGCGCGGCTGACCAGCAGGGGCGCGTGGACGGCTCGACGGGCGCCTCAACCGAAGAGGTCCCCCGCCAGGCTGAGCAGCAGGGGAACCAGCCCGAGCAGCACGAACGCCGGCAGGAAGCACAGCCCGAGGGGTAGGACCAGCTGCACGCCGAGCGAGCCCGCGGCCGACCGGGCCCGCGCACGTCGCTCCCGGCGGAGCTGCTCGGCCCGCGCGCGCAACGCCGGACCGGGCGACGACCCGGTGGCCCAGCTGGCCTCCAGGACGCCGACCACCTCGGCCACGGCGACGTCGGCGCCGGCCCAGGCCGACCCCCACGGCGCGCCGAGCAGCAGCGCCGCGCCGCCGCGGGCCAGCACGGCGCCCTGGTCCCCGCCGACCACGGCTCCCACCGCGGACAGCGCGCGCGGGACCGGAGCGCCCGTCGCGATGGCCACGTCCACCAGGTCGAGCAGCAGCACGGCATCGATCGCCTCCGCCGGAGCACCCCGGGGAGCTGCGGGGTCGGGCCCGGAGCCCGACGCCGGGCGTCGCACCCACCACCATGGGCTGCTCCCGCACGCGCCGGCCATCGCGACGACGGCCGCGAGCACGATCGGCGTCACCGGCGGGCGGCCCGGGCCAGCAGTGCCGACGTCCACCAGCGGCCCAGCAGCAGCAGGGCCAGGCCGAGGACGGCGGCCGCCGTCCCGAGCCCGCCCGAGACGACGACCCCGACGGGATCGGCGCCGAGCGCGACGCCCAGCAGCAGCCCGAGCACCGGCAGCCAGGCCAGCACGCGGGCGGTGGCGCGGGGGCCGGCCAGCGCGGCGCGTCGCTCGCCCTCCGCCTCCTCGTCGGCGGCCACGGCGGCGGCGATCCGCTCGACCACGCCGGCCAGCGGGGCGCCGAGGTCGTCGGACAGCCGTGCGGCCGCCACGACCACCCGCGCCCGCTGCGCGTCGCCGGCGCCGGGCCGTCGCCGACCCGTCGCCCGCAGGACGGCCCCGACGCTCGGCACGGCGCCGACAGCCGGGTCGCCCAGCGCCCGCGCCCACGCCTCAGCCGGGCTCGCCCCCGCACGCAGCTGGGCGGCCGCGCCGAGCAGGATCGACGAGAAGTCGCGCGGCGGCCCGGTCGACCGCGGTGTCCGGGCAGGACGAGCGAGCCGCGCCGCACCGGGCAGCCGGCGCCCCGAGGGCCGGGCGAACGCGACCGCCAGGCCGACCAGCACCCCGACCAGGCCGGTCACCGGGCCGGGCCGATCGCCGCGAGCCCGAGGCGCGCGGCGAGCGCGGACCAGGCGGGTCCGGGCTCGCTCGCGCCGGACGGGTCGCAACGCACGGCGCAGGCGACCTCGAGCGCGCCGGCCGCGTCGCGCCGCACGACGCCGACCTCCGCCAGGTACCGCCGACCCCGGTCCGCCGCCGTCCGGCGCAGGTGGAGCACCGCGTCGAACGCGCTGGACGCCTGCGCCGCGACCGAGTCGCGCGACATCCCCGCGAGGGAAGCGAGCGCCTCGAGCCGCGCGGGCACGTCGGCGGCGGCGTTGGCGTGCACGGTCGCGCACCCGCCGTCGTGCCCGGTGTTGAGCGCGGCGAGCACCTCGCGCACCTCGGCTCCGCGGCACTCCCCCAGCACGATCCGGTCGGGGCGCATGCGCAGCGCGTGGCGGACCAGGTCGGCCAGGTCGACGCGGCCCGCGCCGTCCACGTTGGCGTGCCGGGCGAGCAGCCTGACCACGTGCGGGTGCCGCGGGGACAGCTCGCCGGCCTCCTCGACGACCACGATGCGCTCGTCGTGCGGGACCAGCGACAGCAGCGCGGCGAGGAGCGTGGTCTTGCCCGAGCCGGTGGCCCCCGAGACCAGCAGGTTGGCCCGCGTGGCCACGAGCGCCCGGAGGACCGGGACGAGGCCCGGCGTCAGGGTGCCGGACGCGACGAGCTGGTCGAGCGTGAACGCCCGCGACCGGACCGCGCGCAGACTGATGAGCGCGCCGGCATCGGCCACGGGAGGGAGCACCGCGTGCAGTCGCGTCCCGTCGGGCAGCCGGGCGTCGACCGCAGGCGACGCGTCGTCGAGACGCTGGCCGCCGGCGGCCGCGAGCCGGACCGCGAGCGAGCGCACGTCGTCGGCACCCCCGAGGTCCACCCCGGTGAGGGCGAGCCGTCCCGCGCGCTCGACCCACACGTCGCGAGGCCCGTTGACCAGCACGTCCGTGACCTCGGGGTCGTCCAGGAACGCCTGCAGCCGGCCCGCCCCGAACAGCTCGTCCCGGACCGTCCGCGTGAGGGACCCGAGGGCCGTCGAGCCGAGCACCGCACCGGCCTCGCGCGCCGCGGCCTCCACGGCGGCGGCGACCGACTCGACGGTGCCCCCGCCCACCCGGGCCCGGACCGCGTCGAGGAACTCGGGGCCGACCGTCGTCATCGCCCGAGCTCCCGCTCGAGCGCCCCGACCAGCCGCGCGACGGCCCGCGCGGTCCGACCGCGCGCCGGGACGCCGCCGCGCTCCAGCGCCGCGACCAGCCCGCGGTCCGTCGGCAGGGTGCCGAGCACCGGCAGGTCCACGGCCGCGGACAGCTCGGCGCCGCCCAGCCCGCCCGGCGCGGGACCCCGCACCACGAGCCATGCCGGCACCCCGTCCAGGCGCGGCCGCACCACGAGGGTCCCGGCGACCGTGCGCAGGTCGCGCGGGGCGACCACGAGCACGGCGTCGCAGGCCGGCGCGAGCGACTCGCCCGCCGCCGTCGCCGCGCGGTCGAGGTCCAGCACCACCGCGCCGGTCTCGGTGGTGAGCGCGTGCAGGACGTCGGCGACCACCGCCGGCTCGGGGGGTCCGGGCCGCTCGCGGTCGGCGCTCAGGACGGCGCACGCTCCCCACCGGGGCAAGAGCGCGAGCACGTCGGCGCCCGGCACGTCACCGCGGGCGTCCGCCAGGTCGGGCCACCGGACCCCGTCGGCGGACTCGAGCCCGAGCAGCACGTCGATCCCGCCCGAGGCCCGGTCGAGGTCCACCAGCACGGTCGCGGTCCGGCGGGACAGGTGGCGGGCGACCGCCGCGGCCAGCGTCGAGGCACCGGCTCCGCCGCGGCCGGCCACGACGCCGACGACGAGCGCGCGCGGACGGGCCGGGACCACCGACGGCCAGGCGGGACGAGACCGGGCACCGTCGAGGGGGGTCATCGGGTGCACCTCTCCGTCCGCCCGACCTGGCCGCCGGCGCACGAGCAACCCTGCCGCCGGCGTCCCCGGCCCCCCGCCGGCCGCACCCGGATCTGTGCAGGCGCCCGGCGGCGTCGGGGGCTGTGGACGTGTCGGCGCAGGCCACTAGGCTCGCAGCGAACCGCTCGTCACCCCCGGGTGCCGCGCGCCCACCGACCACCGCCCCGGAGCAGCATGGACGAGGAACCGACGCCCGACGACGCGGCGTCGCCGCGCGAGGCGGCGTTCTTCGACCTCGACAAGACGATCATCGCGACGTCGTCGGCCACCGCGTTCTCCCGCCCGTTCCTGGCGGAGGGCCTGCTCACGCGCCGGTCCGTGGTGCGCACGGCCTACGCCCAGCTGCTCTACCTGCTCGGCGGCGCCGACGAGGACCAGACCGAGCGCCTGCGCGCGCAGCTGTCCCGCATGGTCGCCGGCTGGGACGTCTCGCAGGTGAGCGCGATCGTCGCCGAGACCCTGCACGAGTCGATCGACCCGACCGTGTACGCCGAGGCGGTCGCGCTGATCGAGGCGCACCACGCGGCGGGCCGCGACGTGGTCGTGGTGTCGGCGTCGGGCGCCGAGGTGGTCGAGCCGATCGCCGAGATCCTGGGCGCCGACCACGTCATCGCGACCCGGATGACAGTGGCCGACGGCCGCTACACCGGCGAGATCGACTTCTACGCATACGGCGAGAACAAGGCGTCGGCCATCCGGGAGCTCGCCCGGACCGAGGGGTACGACCTCGACGCCAGCTACGCCTACTCCGACTCGATCACGGACGCACCGATGCTCGGCACGGTCGGGCACGCGTTCGCGGTGAACCCCGACAAGGCGCTGCGCGGCCTCGCGGTCGAGCGCGGCTGGGGCACGCTGTCGTTCGTCCGACCGGTCGCGCTGTTCTCGTTCCCGAGGCCCGCGCGGGTCGCGACGGCGGGTGTGGCGGCCCTCGTGGTGGCCGCCCTCGTGGTCACGTGGGTGCTCGTCCGGCGGCACCGCCGCCGCTCCTGAGGCGTCCCGCATCACGGACGCGCGTCCCAGCATCCGTCGCGCGCACCCGCCTGGCCTGCGACGCCGTCGGCCCGGGTTCCGCTCGTCGAGCACATGCGGTACCAAGGGGTGACAACTGCATGACCGCGAGGGCACCCACGCGCAGGAGAGCCCACCTATGGGCAGGTCGACCGGGCTCGTCCCGTCGCGACCGACACCGGTGCACGCTTGATCACCCTCCGGTCGGCTGTTGGCGACGGCGCCCCCCGGGGCGCCGTCGTTCGTCCGCCTACTCCCCGAGCGAGCCGGCCAGCACGGCGTCCGCGACCGCGCCCGCCTCGCGCGCACCCTCGACGACAGCCGCCCCGTAGTCCCGCAGCCACGCCGCCACCCCCTCCGGGCTGCCGGTAGCGAACCCCGCGGCGCCCGCGAGGTACGGGTTCAGCGCGGCCGCCCACGCCCGCTCGGGCACGACGGAACCCGTGGGATCGAGCCCGCGCGACGTGACGAGCAGGCGCGCGACGGCCCTCGCCACCAGCCCGTTCGCGGCGCGGAACGGCCGCAGCCCGAGCAGCTCCCCGTGCACGACGGCCGCCACGACGACGGCCGGCGCCGCCGACGCGCGCACGGTCCGGTCGAGCAGGTCCACCCGCGCGGCGAGCTCGTCGCCCACGGGCGCCGGCCCGAGCCCGGTGAGGTCCTCCGGAGGCCCCGACGCGCGCAGCCGCCCGAGGTCGGCGTCGTCCAGCCACCCGCCGGCCGCCGCGACGTGCAGCCGCACCAGCAGCTGGCGCAGGGGCGGCAGCGCGACCCCGCCGCGCGAGCCGAGCGCGGGCATCAGGCCCTCCACCAGCGCGGTGGCCCGGAGGGCGCCGACGACGACGGGCGCGTGCCCGCCGTCGGTGGCCAGCGAGCGCACGAGCGACAGCGGCACCCGGACGCCCTCGATCGCGCAGGACGACCGCGTCGCGCGCAGGCCCGCCTCGGCCCGGACCTCGGCACCGCGCCGCCGGTAGACCTCGTGCCAGCGCAGCTCCTCGCACGCGACGCGGGCCCGCTCGACCGCGTCGGCGACCCCGGGCAGCTCGAGCAGGGCGGCGAGGGGGTCCGGCACGCGCTCACCCTACGAGACAGGACACAATGGCCGGATGGTGTCACCGAGCGTCTCCTCGTCCATCACGGCGCGGCTGGAGGTGCAGGCCCGGCCGACGGCTGTCAGTGAGCTCACCACGGCGATCGAGAAGGCCGGTGGCATCGTCACCGCCCTCGACGTCACGGCCTCGGGCCACGAGCAGATGACGGTCGACGTCACGTGCGCGACGCGCGGCGAGCAGCACGCCGCGGACATCGTCGACGCCCTCAAGGACCTGCACGGCGTCGTCGTCGAACGCGTCAGCGACCGCACGTTCCTCATGCACCTCGGCGGCAAGCTGTCGATCGAGTCCAAGGTGCCGCTGCGCAACCGCGACGACCTGTCCATGGCGTACACGCCCGGGGTCGCGCGCGTCTGCGAGGCCATCGCGGCCCACCCCGAGGACGCCCGCCGCCTGACCATCAAGCGCAACACGATCGCGGTGGTCACCGACGGCACGGCGGTCCTCGGCCTCGGCAACATCGGGCCGCTGGCCAGCCTGCCGGTCATGGAGGGCAAGGCGGTGCTGTTCAAGCGGTTCGCCGGCATCGACGCGTTCCCCATCGCGCTGGACACCACGGACGTGGACCAGATCGTCGAGACCATCTGCGCGATCGCGCCCGTGTTCGCGGGCATCAACCTCGAGGACTTCTCCGCGCCGCGCTGCTTCGAGATCGAGCGCCGGCTGCGCGAGCGCCTCGACATCCCGGTGTTCCACGACGACCAGCACGGCACGGCCATCGTCGTGGTCGCGGCGCTGACCAACGCGCTCAAGGTGGTCAAGAAGGACCTGGCCACGGTCCGGATCGTGCTCTCGGGCGCCGGGGCCGCCGGCACGGCGGTGCTCAAGCTGCTGCTCGCCGCGGGCGCCAAGGACGTCGTGGTCGCGGACATCGAGGGCGTCATCCGCGCCGACCGGCCGGGGCTCGACGAGTCCCTGTTCTGGACGGCGAGCATGACCAACCCGCGCGGCATCACGGGCTCGATCCCGGACGCGCTCAAGGACGCCGACGTGTTCATCGGGGTCTCGGCACCCGACGTGATCACGGGCCAGGACGTCTCGACGATGGCCAAGGACTCGATCGTGTTCGCGCTGGCCAACCCGCGGCCCGAGGTCGACCCCGACGACGCCGCCCAGTACGCCGCGGTCGTCGGCACCGGTCGCTCCGACTTCGCCAACCAGATCAATAACGTGCTCGCGTTCCCGGGCGTCTTCCGCGGGCTGCTCGACGCGCAGTCGCACCGCATCACGGACGGCATGCTGCTGGCGGCGGCGTACGCCCTGGCGTCGGTGGTCACGGACGACGAGCTCAACCCCACCTACATCGTGCCCAGCGTGTTCAACCCCGAGGTGACCACGGTGGTCGCGGCCGCGGTGACCAAGGCGGCGCACGCGACGTACGAGATCTAGACCCGGCGGGCCAGCGCCGCGGCGGCCCCCTGCGTCGCGCGCACCAGGTCGGCCGGGACGTCCCCGTCGGCGAACGTGACCGCGAGCCCGGCGATCGGGAACCCCGCGTGGTCGCGGACCGCCACGGCGACCGAGGCGAACCCCGGGGTCACGTCGCCGCGCTCCTGCGCCCAGCCGAGCCGGCGGACCTCGGTGAGCAGCGAGCGCAGCTCCGACAGGCGCCGCGGCCCGACGCCCGTGCGGTCGACGAACGCCTCGCGGCCGGGGAACAGGGCCCTGACCTGCGCGGGCGGCAGGTCGGCCAGGATCGCGCGCCCGCTGGCCGTGAGGTGCGCGGGCAGCCGGACGCCGACGTCGGTGACCAGCACCGGCCGCCCGGCGGCCCGCTCCTCGACGACGTAGAGCACGTCCCGCCCGTGCAGCACGGCCAGGTGCGCGCTCTCGCCCACCTGGTCGACCAGCCGCGCGAGCACGGGCCGGGCCGCGCGGGCCAGGGGGGCCTGCCGCGAGTAGGCCGACCCGAGCTCGAAGGCCGCGAGGCCCAGCGCGTAGCGGTGCTCCTCGGGCAGGTGCACGACGAACCCGTGCTCCGTCAGCACGGTGAGCAGGTGGTAGGTGGTCGACCGCGGGAGGTCGAGGGCGGTGGCCAGCGCGACGGCGGGCACGGGACCAGTCCGGGAGAGGTGGCGCAGGAGCCGCAGGGTGGCGTCGGCGGCGGGCACGGCGGTCATCGGAACCCCTGTCTGGAATACCAGACACTATCGCGGCGCAGGGCCTTCGGCACGGGGCGGGCGCCGGGGTGTCATGGACCATGAGCACCACCACAGCCACCGACACCGTCGTCGTGGGCACCGGGCCCGTCTCCCTCGCCGACGTCGTCGCCGTCGCCCGCCACGGGGCGGGCGTCCGGCTCTCCGACGAGGCCCTGACGGCCATCGCCCGCGGCCGCGCCGTCGTCGACGACCTCGCCCGCGACCCCCAACCGCACTACGGCATCTCGACGGGCTTCGGCGCCCTCGCCACCTTGAGCATCCCCGCCGACAAGCGCCGCGACCTGCAGCGCAGCCTGGTCCGCTCGCACGCCGCGAGCACCGGCCCGGAGGTCGAGCGCGAGGTGGTCCGCGCGCTCATGCTCCTGCGGCTCTCGACCCTGGCCACCGGGCACACGGGCGTCCGCCCGGAGACCGCGAGGGCGTACGCCGCGATGCTCGACGCCGGCATCACGCCCGTGGTCCGCGAGTACGGCTCGCTCGGCTGCTCCGGCGACCTCGCGCCGCTGGCGCACTGCGCGCTGGCGCTCATGGGCGAGGGTGAGGTCCGCGACGCCGCCGGCACGCCCATGACCGCCGCGGAGGCGGGGATCGTGCCCGTGACGCTCACCGAGAAGGAGGGCCTCGCGCTCATCAACGGCACGGATGGCATGCTCGGCATGCTCGCGCTGGCGCTGCACGACCTGGACAGCCTCCTCACCACGGCCGACGTGGCGGCGGCCATGAGCGTCGAGTCGCTGCTCGGCACCGACGCCGTGTTCGCGGCCGACCTGCAGGGCCTGCGCCCGCACCCGGGCCAGGCCGTGTCCGCCGCGAACATCCGGGCGGCGCTGCACGGCTCGGGGATCATGGCGAGCCACAAGACCCCCGACTGCACCCGCGTGCAGGACGCCTACTCGCTGCGGTGCGCGCCGCAGGTGCACGGGGCCGCTCGGGACACCCTCGAGCACGCGCGGACCGTGGCCGAGCGCGAGCTGGCGGCGGCGATCGACAACCCGGTGATCACCGACGACGGCCGGGTCGAGTCCAACGGGAACTTCCACGGCGCTCCGGTCGGCTACGTGCTCGACTTCCTGGCGATCGCCGTCGCGGACGTGGCCAGCATGTCCGAGCGGCGCACCGACCGGTTCCTCGACGTCGCGCGCAACCACGGGCTGCCCGCGTTCCTCGCGCACGACCCCGGCGTCGACTCCGGCCTGATGATCGCCCAGTACACGGCGGCCGGGCTGGTCTCGGAGCTCAAGCGGCTCGCGGCACCGGCCAGCGTCGACTCGATCCCGTCGTCGGCCATGCAGGAGGACCACGTCTCGATGGGCTGGCACGCGGCCCGCAAGCTGCGCCGCTCGATCGACGCGCTCACCCGCGTGCTCGGCATCGAGCTGCTCACCGCCGCGCGCGGGCAGGACCTGCGCGCGCCCCTGCAGCCGTCGCCGGTCACGGGTGCGGTGAAGGACCTGCTCCGCGCGCGCGGCATCCCCGGCCCGGGCCCGGACACCTACCTCTCCCCCGACCTCGAGACGGCGGCCGACGTCGTCCGCGAGGGGACCATCGCCGCCGCCCTCGAAGGAGCCCGCTCATGACCGCCGGCCCCCGCCCCGTCCGCGCCCCGCGCGGCACCACGCTGACCGCCCGGAGCTGGCAGACCGAGGCCCCGCTGCGGATGCTCATGAACAACCTCGACCCCGAGGTCGCCGAGCGGCCCGACGACCTCGTCGTCTACGGCGGCATGGGCAAGGCGGCGCGGTCGTGGGACGCCTACGACGCCATCGTGCGGACGCTGACCACGCTGGGCGACGACGAGACGCTGCTGGTGCAGTCCGGCAAGCCGGTCGGCGTGCTGACCACGCACGAGTGGGCGCCGCGCGTGCTCATCGCCAACTCGAACCTCGTGGGCGACTGGGCGACGTGGCCGGAGTTCCGCCGGCTCGAGCAGCTGGGCCTGACCATGTACGGGCAGATGACCGCCGGCTCGTGGATCTACATCGGCACGCAGGGGATCCTGCAGGGCACGTACGAGACGCTGGCCGCGGTGGCCGCGAAGCGGTTCGGCGGGACCCTGGCGGGGACCCTGACGGTGACCGGCGGGTGCGGCGGGATGGGCGGCGCGCAGCCGCTCGCGGTGACCCTCAACGGCGGCGCGTGCCTGATCGTCGACGTCGACGGCGAGCGCCTGCACCGACGGGTCCGCGAGCGCTACCTGGACCGGGTGGCGACGAGCCTCGACGAGGCGGTCGCGCTGGTCACCGCGGCACGGGCAGCACGGGAGGCCCTGTCCGTCGGCGTGGTGGGCAACGCGGCAGAGGTCCTGCCCGAGCTGCTGCGCCGCGGCGTCGAGGTGGACGTGGTCACCGACCAGACCTCCGCGCACGACCCGCTGAGCTACCTGCCGGTCGGCGTCGACGTGGCCGACTGGGCGTCGTACGCCGCCGCCAAGCCCGAGGAGTTCACCGACCGCGCGCGCGAGTCGATGGCCCGGCACGTCGAGGCCATGGTCGGGTTCCAGGACGCCGGCGCCGAGGTGTTCGACTACGGCAACTCGATCCGCGACGAGGCCCGCCAGGGCGGCTACGACCGCGCGTTCGACTTCCCCGGGTTCGTGCCCGCGTACATCCGGCCGCTGTTCGCCGAGGGCAAGGGGCCGTTCCGCTGGGCGGCCCTGTCCGGCGACCCGCGCGACATCGCCGTCACCGACCAGGCCGTGCTCGACCTGTTCCCGGAGGACGACCACCTGCACCGCTGGATCCGCGCCGCTCAGGACCGAGTGGCGTTCCAGGGGCTGCCGGCGCGCATCTGCTGGCTCGGGCACGGCGAGCGGGACCGCGCGGGCCTGCGGTTCAACGAGCTCGTCGCGGATGGCTCCGTGTCGGCCCCGCTCGTCATCGGCCGCGACCACCTCGACGCGGGCTCCGTCGCGTCGCCGTACCGCGAGACCGAGGGCATGGCCGACGGCTCCGACGCGATCGCCGACTGGCCGCTGCTGAACGCGCTGGTCGCGGCGTCGTCGGGCGCCACCTGGGTGTCCATCCACCACGGCGGGGGCGTCGGCATGGGCCGCTCGATCCACGCCGGGCAGGTGTCGGTCGCGGACGGCACGGAGCTCGCCGCCCGCAAGCTCGCGCGCGTGCTGGCCAACGACCCCGCCATGGGCGTGCTGCGCCACGTCGACGCGGGCTACCCGCGGGCCGACGAGGTCGCGGCGACCAACGGGCTGCGCGTGCCGATGCGGGAGGGTGGCGCGTGACCTTCGCGAGCACGTGGTCGGACCTGTCGACTGTCGGGAGGGCCGACGACGGCGGGTACCGCCGCTTCGCGTGGACGCGTGAGGACCACACGCTGCGCGAGTGGTTCGCCGGCGAGGCGTCGGCCCGCGGTCTCGACCTCGTCACCGACCGCGCCGGCAACCAGTGGGCCTGGTGGGGAGACCCCGACGCGACCCCGGGCGTCGTCACCGGCAGCCACCTGGACTCGGTGCCGGGCGGCGGCGCCTTCGACGGTCCGCTCGGCGTGGTCAGCGGCTTCCTGGCGCTCGACGCGCTGCGGGCGCGCGGGTTCGTCCCGACCAAGCCGCTCGGCATCGCCAACTTCGTCGACGAGGAGGGCGCGCGGTTCGGCGTCGCCTGCGCCGGGTCGCGGCTGATCACCGGGGTCCTCGACGCCGACCGTGCCCGCGGGCTCCGCGACGCCGACGGCGTGACGATGGCCGAGGCGCTGGCCGCCGCGGGCCGCGATCCCCGGACGCTGGGCCGCGACGACGAGACCCTGCGCCGGATCGGGTCCTTCGTCGAGCTGCACGTCGAGCAGGGGCGCGGGCTCGTGCACACCGGCGACGCCGTCGGCGTGGGCCGGATGATCTGGCCGCACGGCCGCTGGCGCGTCGAGCTGCGCGGCCAGGCGAACCACGCCGGGACCACCCCGCTGGCCGACCGCCGCGACCCCATGCTCGAGCTCGCGGGCCTCATCGGACACGTCCGCTCGGCCGCCCAGGACGCCGGCGCGCTCGCGACCGTCGGCAAGCTGCGCGTCGACCCGAACGGCGTCAACGCGATCCCGTCGCAGGTCACCGCGTGGCTGGACGTCCGGGCGGAGGACGAGAGCGCGGTGCGGGCCGTCCTCGCGGCGCTGCGGGACTACGCCCCGGCGGAGGAGTCGTGGACCCCGGTCACGGTGCTCGACGCCGATCTGGCGGACGCCGTCGCGGGCGCCCTGGACCACCCGCCGCGCCTCGGCACCGGCGCCGGCCACGACGCCGGCATCCTCGCCGCGGCCGGGATCCCGACCGCCATGCTCTTCGTGCGCAACCCCTCGGGCATCTCGCACGCCCCGGCGGAGGACGCCGACGAGGCGGACTGCCTGGCGGGCATCGACGCGCTCACGGCCGTCCTGGCACGGTTGCTCTCGTGACCACGTACTGGGCGGCGCAGGCGTGGCTGCCCGACGGGCTCGCGGCCGACGTCCGGATCTCCGTCGACGACGGCCGGATCGTCGCGGTCGCGCAGCGCACCGCCCCGGAGCCGGGCGACCACCGCCTGCCCGGCGTCGTGCTGCCGGGCTTCGCCAACACGCACTCGCACGCGTTCCACCGGGCGCTGCGGGGCCGCACGCACGACGACGGCGGCACGTTCTGGACCTGGCGGGTGCGGATGTACGCGCTCGCCGCGACCCTGACCCCCGACACCTACCTGGCGCTCGCCCGGGCCGCGTACGCCGAGATGGTGCTCGCGGGCGTCACCGCGGTCGGCGAGTTCCACTACCTGCACCACGCGCCCGGCGGCACGCCGTACGACGACCCGAACGTCATGGCCGAGGCGCTGCGCACCGCCGCGCACGACGCCGGGCTGCGCCTCACGCTGCTGGACACCGCCTACCTGACCGGCGGGATCGACGCCCCGCTGGCGGGCGCCCAGCTGCGGTTCGGCGACCACGACGCCGACGCGTGGGCCGCCCGCGTCGCCGCGATCCGCCCGGACGAGACCCTCACGGTCGGCGCGGCGATCCACTCCGTCCGCGCCGTCCCGCTGGACGCGATCCCGGCGATCGCCGCGCACGCCACGGGCCGCCCGCTGCACGTGCACCTGTCCGAGCAGCGGCTGGAGAACGAGCAGGCGCTGGCCACGTTCGGCGCGACGCCCACGCGGGTCCTCGAGGACGCGGGCGCGCTCGGCCCCGACACCACCGCGATCCATGCCGTCCACGTCACGCCCGAGGACGTCGCGATCCTGGGATCCACGCGCACGGGCGTCTGCCTGTGCCCGTCCACCGAGCAGGACCTCGGCGACGGCATCGCGCCCGGCGCCCTGCTGCACGCCGCGGGCGCCCGCCTGAGCGTCGGCAGCGACCAGCACGTCCGCACCGACCTGCTGGCCGAGGCCCGGACGGTCGAGCTGCACGAGCGGCTGTCGGGCGAGTCCCGCGGGGTCTTCACGCCCGCGCAGCTGGTCGACCTCCTCACCGCCGGCGGCCACGCGAGCCTCGGCGACCCGACCGGCGGCCGCCTCGCGGTCGGGGCCCGGGCGGACCTCGTGGCCGTCCGCACCGACACCCCCGGCACGGCGGGCGCCGACCCCGCGCAGCTGGTCCTCGTCGCGGGCGGCGCCGACGTCGACACCGTGGTGGTGGGCGGGGTCGTGCGGGTCGAGGGCGGCCGCCACGTGCTCGGCGACGTGGGCGCGATGCTGGGCACGGCCGTCCGCGCCGCCTGGGAGGAGACCCGATGACGTCCCACCTGGTCACCGGGATCGGCGAGCTGACCACGCACGACGACCGGTTCGGCGGGCCCCTGCCCGACGCCGCGCTCGTGGCCGAGGACGGCGTCGTCACCTGGGTCGGGGCGGCCCGCGACGCCCCCGCCGCCGACCGGCGCACGGACCTGGGCGGCGCGGCGGTGATCCCCGGCTTCGTCGACAGCCACACTCACCTGGCGTTCGCCGGCGACCGGTCGGCGGAGTTCGAGGCCCGCATGGTGGGCGCCACCTACACGGGCGGCGGCATCGCGACGACGGTCGCGGCAACCCGGGCGGCCTCGGACGACGAGCTGCGGGCGCGGCTGCGCAGGCTCGTCGACGAGGCGGGCCGACAGGGCACCACGACCCTCGAGATCAAGAGCGGCTACGGCCTCGACGTCGACACCGAGGTGCGCCTGCTGCGGCTGGCCCGCGAGGTCACCCCCGAGACCACCTTCCTCGGCGCGCACGTGGTCCCGGCCGGCGTCGACCGCGCCGACTACCTCGCGCTGGTGATCGGCCCGATGCTGGCGGCCTGCGCGCCGCACGCCCGCTGGGCGGACGTGTTCTGCGAGCCGGCCAGCCCGCTCGCGTTCGACGGCGACGAGGCCCGGGCCGTGCTGCAGGCGGCGGCCGCGGCGGGCCTGGGCCTGCGCGTCCACGGCAACCAGCTCGCGCCGGGCCCGGGGATCCGGTTGGCGGTCGAGCTCGGCGCCGCGAGTGTCGACCACTGCACCTACGTGTCGGACAACGACGTCGCGGCCCTGGCCGGCTCGGGCACCGTGGCCACCCTGCTGCCGGGGGTCGAGTTCTCGACGCGGTCCCCGTACCCGGACGCCCGCCGCCTGCTCGACGCGGGCGTCGTGGTGGCGCTGGCCAGCGACTGCAACCCCGGCACCTGCTACTCCACGTCGATGCCGTTGATGATCGCGCTCGCCGTCCGCGAGATGCGGATGACGGTCACCGAGGCGGTCCGCGCCGCGACGCTGGGCGGCGCGCTCGCCCTGCGTCGCGACGACGTCGGCCACCTGCGCCCGGGCGCTCGCGCGCACCTCGCCGTGCTCGACGCGCCGAGCCACCGGCACCTGGCCTATCGGCCCGGCGTGCCGATCGCTCGAGCGCTCGACCTCTAGCTCACGCCAGGCGGCGGGCCCGCAGGACCTCGTCGACGTGGTGGTGCGCCTGGCCGCTCGTCGGCACCGCTCGCGCGCGCCGCTCGTCGACCTCGACGGACCAGCCGTCGCCCAGGGCGTCGACGACGTCCTGGTGACCGACGTAGTCGTCGGGGTCGTAGCCCCGGGACAGGGCCTCCTCGCGGTCGACGTCTGCGTGGTGCACCACCAGCAGGACGCCGCCGGGCGCGACGGCGTCGAGGAGCGAGCGCTCGGCGTCGTGCGTCGGGGTGCGCAGCAGCGCGGGGTACTGCAGCGACACGAGGTCGAAGGAGCCGGCGGGCAGGCCCGCCTCGACCAGGCCGGCGTGCACCCACTCGACCGCGACCCCGGCGTCCCGCGCGTGCGCCGCGGCGCGGTCGAGCGCAACAGCGGACACGTCGAGCGCGGTCACCGCCCAGCCCTGGCGGGCCAGCCAGACCGCGTCGCCGCCCTCGCCGCAGCCGACGTCGAGCACGCGGCCCGGGGTCAGCCCGGCGACGCCCGCCACCAGCGAGCCGTTCGGCTCACCGCTCCAGACCCGCTCCGCCGCGGAGTACCGCTCGTCCCAGTCGACGCCCACGCCGTCACGCCCAGGTCGCGCGCGCGTACTGCGGCTGCCACGCGGCGTCGTCGGCGGCGCCGAGCTCGTGCGCAGCGCGAAGCGGCCAGAACGGGTCGCGCAGGCCCTCGCGTCCCAGCAGGACCGCGTCCGCCGACCCGTCGGCCAGGACCGCCTCGGCCTGCGCCGGGTCCGTGAGCAGGCCGACCGCGGCCACGGGCAGCCCCGACGTCTCGCGCACCTCGCGGGCGGCGGGCACCTGGTAGCCGGGCCCGACCGGGATGCTCGCGGGCGCGTTGCCGCCCGACGAGACGTCGACCAGGTCGACGCCGTGGCCGCCCAGCTCCTTGGCCACCTGCGCCACCTCGTCCACGGTCAGGCCGCCCTCGACCCAGTCGGTGGCGGACAACCGGACGAACAGCGGCTTGTCGTCGGGCCACGCGGCGCGCACGGCGTCGGCGGTCTCCACCAGCAGCCGCGCGCGGTTCTCCAGCGCGCCGCCGTACTCGTCGTCGCGCTGGTTGGACAGCGGCGACAGGAACTGGTGCAGCAGGTAGCCGTGGGCGGCGTGCAGCTCGACCACGTCGAAGCCGGCGTGGTCGGCGCGGCGCGCGGCGGCCGCGAACGCGGCGGGGATCGCGGTGATCTCGTCCAGCGTCATCGCGCGGGGCTCGGCATAGCCCGGGAACGCCGACGCCGACGGGCCGACGGTCGCCCAGCCGCCCTGGTCGAGCGGCACCGAGCCGCGCCCGTCGGCGAACGGGGAGAACGTCGAGGCCTTGCGGCCCGCGTGAGCCAGCTGCACGCCGATCTTGGTGCCGCGCTCGTGCACGAAGTCGGTGATCCGACGCCACTCCGCCACGTGCAGGTCGTGCCACAGGCCGGTGTCCTGCGGCGAGATGCGCCCCTCGGGCACGACGGCCGTGGCCTCGGCGATCAGCAGGCCGAACCCGCCGGACGCCCGCGAACCCAGGTGCACCAGGTGCCAGTCGTTGGGGCTGCCGTCGACGGCGGAGTACTGGCACATCGGCGCCAGCCAGGCGCGGTTGGCGAACGTGGTGCCCCGGAGGGTCAGCGGGGAGAAGAGGAGGGTCACGTGCGGTCGCAACCGTCGCCGGCCGTCGGGGATTCCCGGGCCCTTGGGCCCCCGTGGTCGGCGCCACCCCACGGGACCATGGACGGGTGCTGAGCATCCCTGACGCCGTCGACGCCCACGCGGAGGCCGCCCACCACAAGGTGGAGCTGACCGCCGAGCCGGGCCTGTTCCTCGTCCGCACCATGCTGGCCGGCGCCTACATCGGCATCGGGGTGCTCATCATGGCCACCGCCGGCGGCCCCCTCGCCGCCGCGGGCTCGGGGTTCACGCCGCTCGTGCAGGGGCTCGTGTTCGGCGTCGCGCTCACCGTCGTGCTCATCGCCGGGGCCGAGCTGGCGACGTCCGCGATGATGATCCTCACGCAGGGAGCGCTGCGCGGCGTCATCGGCTGGGGGCGGGCCGGCCTGACCCTGCTCGCCTGCCTCGTCGGCAACCTGGCGGGCGCGATGGTGTTCGCGCTGCTGGTGCACCTGTCCGGCGTGCTGGCGCCCGGCACCCCCGGCGGCGCGGTCCTCGCCGGGATGATCGAGCACAAGGCCGCCGAGACCGCACCGCAGCTGCTGGTCCGCGGGATCCTGTGCAACCTGCTCGTGTGCCTCGCGGTCTGGTGCGCGGCGCGGCTGCAGAGCGAGAGCGCGCGGATCGCGGTGGTGTTCGGCTGCGTGATGGTCTTCATCACCTCGGGCTTCGAGCACGTCGTGGCCAACATGACGACGTTCTCGCTCGGGCTGTACGGCGGCCTTCCCGGTGCGACGGTCGCCGAGATGGCCCGGAACATCGCCCTCGTGGGCCTGGGCAACCTGATCGGTGGCGGGATCCTGGTGGGAGCCGCGTACGCGTACCGCGGGCGCCCGCGGACCCCCGTCACGCCCTCCGCCGACGAGTCCGACGTGTCCGACTCGGCCGCGCTGCCCGGCGACCGGGAGCCGCTGGCAATACGGTGACGTGAGAGCGACGTCGACCGACGCCGCACCCGCGTGGAAAGCCCGAGGAGCACGCATGAGCACCTCCGACCCGCACCGCCCCGGTAGCGCCGACAGTCCCGGGAGCGCCGGCAGCGCCGACGACGCGGCTCCGGCCGCCGCCGAGACGGCCGCCTCGATCGAGGAGACCACGCCCGGCGCCGCCGACGCCCCGACCCACGAGGTCGCGCCGACCGTCGAGACCCTGGACCCGCCGGCCCCGACGGAGCCGACCGTGCCCGACTCCGGGACCACCGCCGAGCCCGCCGTCGACACCGAGCCCGCCGTGACGCCCGAGCCGCCCGCGAGCACGGGCACGTCGCCCGTCGCCGGGCGCGGGGAACCCGTGCCGGACACCGGCCGCCACGCCGTGGTCCGCCCGGCCCCGACGCCGCCCGACGAGCCGGGCCCCGACCCGATCGCCCCG